>NZ_JBDGEA010000017.1:0-57394 GCF_040908565.1 Streptococcus parasanguinis
CTATGGACCTGCATGGGCATTTTCTGCATGTCTTCAATTTCCTGGGGCGTGATTTCTTCCAGAATATATTGACACTGGCGCATGAGGTAGCGATGACTGGGTCTGGTCTCATCCAACATCCCCCTCATAGCCCGCCAAAGACTATCTTCCCAGTTTCCAAGGACTTTGACCGTAATCGGTAGCTCCTCTAACAGCTCCAAGAGGGCCCGTCTCCCTGTCCCTGGCATCAAACTATCTCCCAAGAGCCAATATTCATCCACCTTGGCTTTTCGACTATCCTCTAGGACAGCTTCCAATGCTGTCGTATTTCCATGAATATCTGAAAGTAAAGCAATTTTCGTCATGATCTTCTCCTTCTCTCCATTATAACAAAGAGAAGAAAAACTTCCACCCTAAGGTGAAAGTTTTATGAACATTCCATGCTACCAGAAATGAAAACTCAGGATAGAATCGGAAGCTTCGTCGTTGGATTTATCTTTTTCCAAAGAGTTGCTTAACGGCTTTGTACCTTAGTCTACTGATTTGAGGGCTTCGAGCATGTCTACTTTTCGGAGATAATGGTCAACATAAATTCCTAACAGGATCAATAAAAGGAGCATTCCTCCGACAGGAAAGAGAAAAACGCTAAGTCCCACTTTAGGGTAAAAGAGAATGGCATCTGGTGCAATCATGGCAATGAGGAATTGATGAAGATAATAACCACCCACTAATCCCATGAGGATCCCTATGATAGACAATAAGATGGTTTCGCGGTAAATATAGAGCGTCACTTCCTTATTATGGAATCCTAAGACCTTAATGGTCGATAATTCACGGATCCGCTCTGCCACATTGATATTGGTTAAATTATACAAGATCACGATAGCTAGCAAGATCGATACGACTACTAGAATCATCATAGTGGTATCCAAAGATTTGGCAACTGAATGAAAAAGGGAAATCATCGAAGCATTCTGACTAACCGCCTTCACAGCTGCAAGTGCCATCATATCCCGACTAACAGCCTGCACTTGTAGTGTAGAAGGATTTTTCAACTGCACCAAATAGCTATTTGCTGAAGTCCGCTTTCCGTAGATTTTTTGGTAACTTGCCTGATCCATATAGACAAAATGGCCGACATAATTTTCAGTGATCCCTGCTACCTTAAAAGTATGGTCATCTAAGGTCAGTCGATCGCCAACTGTAACTCGGGCTAGTTGTGCTAGCTTACTACTGATGATAACCCCTTTCTTGAGAGACAAGGGCTCTCCTTGCTTGAGAGAACGCAGGCTGACAAAGGGAGAAAAACCTGCACGATCCGTAACCATCATCGTAATGGTCTGCTTGTCGCGTCCACCCTTTAAAGAAGCTTCGATGACATTACTATAAATCGGTCGATAATCCTTGATATCTGATTTTTCCAGACGATTGGTTAGTTCCTTGCTTTCTTGGCTTGATGCATTGGGTTTTTTGGCTACAATCAACTCATAGGATAGGATCTCTTGAAATTGGCGTTTAGAAACCCCTCCTACAGAAGATTGAATCCCTAGCCCTGCAAAGAGGAGAGCAACAGAACCTGCCACTCCAAATATGGTCATCAGCATCCGTTGTTTGTAACGAAAGAGATTACGAGCAGTGACCTTGTGGGTGAAACTCAGACGCTTCCAAATAAACTGGAGACGCTCCAGGAAAATCTTCGAACCAGATACCGGTGGTTTGGGCAGTAATAACAGATTGGCTTCTTCTTTTAATTCCTTACGCGAAACCCAGTAAGCCGGAAGCACACTCGCGACGAAAGACAGTCCGAGCGCAATCAGAGTCATATCCCCATAAAAATACTCTCTGCTCTCTCCAATCACCATCCCTTGCGTAATAATGTTGGAAATGATCCCCGATAGGAAATAATGGCCCAGCAGGGTTCCTAGTAGGGTCCCGATCGTCCCTGCAAAGAATCCATAGAGGACAAATTTGAGAATGATATCCTTGGTACGATAGCCCAGTGCCTTAAATATACCTGCATTGGTCCGCTCTTCATCGACAAAGCGGGTCATCGTGGTAAAGGTCACCATGGCGGCTACCAGATAAAGAACGACCGGAAAAATATTTCCGACAGCAGAGATACTGCTACTAGCATTGCTATACATCAGGTAACCTTGTCCACCTGGCATGGTCTTGCGGTCATAGACATGATAAGTTGGAATTTCCAGTTGATCTCGCTCGGTTTGAGCTTTTTTTAGCTCCTCCTCTTTTTTTGCAAACTCCGTTTCACCTGCAGTCCAGTCCTTCTTTTTCTGATCCAGTTGTTCTTTGGCTTGATGGATCTTTTCTTGGCTGGCTACTTGCTCTTTAGCTGGCAGAAATGGAGCTAGTTTACTGAGCTGCGTCTCCTGCAAGTCTAATTGCTTTTGAGCCTGATCAATCTGACTCTTGGCTGACTGGAGGGTTTCCTTGGCACGACTGAGTTCTTTCTGGCCTTTTTGAATCTGCCCATCCGCCTCCTGCTTGAGTCTTTGATAGCGGGCCTTTCCATTGTCTTTCAGAAGTTTTTCTAACTCTTCTTGATGAGCTTTGAGCCCTTTTTGGTAGACTTGCGAAAAAGAATCTAAAGACTTCAGATCATCAAACTGGATCCGCGCCATCGCGGGAAGTTTAGTCGTAAAGACCTCTTTTGAAACTAGTGCATAGGCATCTAGATTTCCACTGCCACTCATGGCAGTGCCTAAATTCTTTTGAGACCACATCTCAGAGGATTGAACAAAACCAACAATGGTGAATTGCTTTCGCTTTAAACTAGAGCGCGTTCCAGCCTTTTCTTCAAGTGTGAGGGTATCCCCTATCTGATAGCGATCCTCCCAAAAATTTGCTAGGGCCAGTTCCCCTTCTTTTTGGGGCAGGCGCCCCTTGGTCACACGAAAAGAAGAAAGACTTTTTGGGGCAGAAAAAAGTCGAATTGCCTTTCCTGTTCCTCTCACTGTCAGATCTAGCAGTAAACCAAATTCGACACGCGCTCCTTTGACTCCTAAAAGTTCCTCTTGGTCTGCCTGATCTAATCCCAAGTCCCCCATGACAGCAAGATCTAGCATCTTTTGTTGCTGAATAAACTGGTTAGCCGTTCGGTGCATATTTGGAGTGGTCACCTTTAGGCCTACCAAGGCCAAGCTTCCCAACAACATCAAGGTTAAGATGGAGAGAAAACGTCCTTTTGAATGTGTAAAGGAAGCAAATAGATCCTTCCAATAGACTTTTCGTTTCATGCTACCACCTCTTCTAATATTCTAGCGTAGCAATATCTTGAGGAAGCTCATTGATTTCTACCGACTTGACCTTGGCATCATGCATGCAAATCACACGGTCTGCAATCGGAGCTAGGGCACCATTATGGGTTACGATGATGACCGTCGCTCCCTTTTTTCGAGACATATCCTGTAAAATCCCCAATACTTGCTTACCCGTCTGGTAATCCAAGGCTCCCGTTGGCTCATCGCAAAGGAGAATTTTAGGATTTTTAGCCACTGCCCGAGCAATCGCCACCCGTTGTTGCTCTCCCCCTGACAATTGGGCAGGAAAATTATCAAGACGATTGCCAAGTCCTACTTCTTTTAAAACAGCTTTCGGATCTAGAGCATCAGAAACAATTTCTGAAGCCAACTCAACATTCTCCTTAGCTGTCAAATTAGGGACCAAATTATAAAATTGAAAGACAAAGCCAACGTCATCTCGTCGATAATTGGTTCGTTGATGGGCATTGAGCTTTGCAATATCCACCCCATCAATCAGAACCTGCCCCTCGTCATTGGTGTCCATCCCTCCTAAGATATTGAGAACCGTTGATTTTCCAGCTCCTGACGCCCCTAAAATAATGACCAGCTCGCCTTTTTCAATCTCAAAGGAAACATCCTGGTTAGCGAAAATCTCTGTCTCTCCACTCGTATAGCGCTTGTAACAATGCTGCATTTCGATGAAGGCCATTTCCTCTCCTCCCTCCTACTTCCTATCTATATTATAGTCCTTTTCTGATAGATTACAAAGAAATCGAGGTAGTAGAAAACAAGGTTATCCTAAATTATCATGAACTATTATAAATTTTATGCTATAATTAGAGACAAATTTGATTTATTCTTAGAAAGAAGGCTCATTGTGAGTTTACAACAGTTTGAAAGGAAATCACTTCAAGAAATCAACCAATCTATTGACGTGCCAAAAGGGATCCCTTTTTGGAAGACTCTTCTGCTCTTTTCGGGGCCTGGAAGTCTAGTAGCTGTCGGCTATATGGATCCGGGGAACTGGATTACCAGTGTCGTCGGAGGGGCCCAATACCGCTACCTCCTCTTATCAGTGGTTCTTCTCTCGTCTTTAATCGCCATGCAATTGCAACAAATGGCTGGTAAACTAGGGATTGTCCATCGTAAGGATCTGGCCCAAACAACCGCCCATCATTTACCAAAATGGCTTCGCTATACCCTTTGGATTGTGATTGAGCTTGCCTTGATGGCGACAGATTTAGCGGAAGTCATCGGATCAGGGATTGCCCTCCACCTTCTTTTTGGCTGGCCCTTGCTCTTTTCTATCCTGATCACCATCTTTGATGTCTTCCTATTACTGGGGCTCATGCATCTAGGATTTCGAAAGATCGAGGCCATCGTATCAACCTTGATCCTCACGATCCTTGCAATTTTTGGCTATCTGGTTTTCCTATCGAAACCTGATATCGGAGGAATCTTCGCTGGCTTCCTGCCTCAAAAAGAGGTGCTAGGAATTGGGCTTCCAAAAGGAAATGAAGCCTTAACCTTGGCGCTTGGGATCATCGGTGCAACCGTAATGCCCCACAACCTCTATCTCCACTCTTCCATTTCGCAAACGCGAAAAGTCGATTACAAGGATCCAGCAGATATCAAACGGGCAGTTCGCTTTATGACCTGGGATTCAAATATTGAATTGAGTCTGGCTTTCGTCGTCAACTCCCTCCTCTTGATTCTTGGAGCAGCCCTCTTCTTTGGCCACGGAGATAAGATCGGTGCTTTCTCTAGCATGTACAACGCCCTCAAGGATAACCATATTGCCGGTGCTATCGCCAGTCCCTTCTTATCCACCCTCTTTGCCATCGCTTTGTTAGCCAGTGGTCAAAATTCAACCATTACTGGGACCCTAACCGGTCAAATCGTTATGGAAGGTTTCTTGAGATTCCGCTTACCACAATGGGTCGTTCGTCTCATGACTCGGATCATTGCCCTTCTTCCTGTCATCATCGTTGCGATCTTATTTGGAGATCAGGAACATGTCCTTGATGACCTTCTGGTTTATTCTCAAGTCTTCCTATCAGCGGCTCTTCCATTCTCCATCTTCCCTCTGGTTTATTTCACCTCCAACAAGGAAATCATGGGAGAGCATGTCAATGCGAAGTGGAACACTTTCTTAGGCTATCTCGTTGCGATTGTCTTAACCATCTTAAATTTCAATTTGATCGTGACAACTTTTATCAAATAAAGAAACCAGCACTTAAACGGTGCTGGTTTTTGGTTTATTACACTCCCTTTTCCATCTTGCTCCTCCATTTCCTAAAAATTTCCTGACCATTTTTTTAGGAGGGAATTATTTTAAATCACTAATTGTTGTGAGATTTTCACAAAATCTTGTCAGTGCCCGTCATTCATAAACTTGTAAATTTTTTGTACACTTTCCGTTATCTGTACAAAAATTAGAATTGTTGTCTAATTTATTCTTTTGGAGTATAATGCTCTTTGTTAGTGTCGTAAAATTATTTAACATATAGATTATTTTAACGTCAAATAAATAGAAACAGATTGATACAACTACAGAAAGGAACATATGGTACGCCAAAGACAAACAACAACCAAGTCAGACTTACGAAATGCGCTCTCAAAACTCCTCTTGCAACAACCTTTTGAAAGCATCACTATTCGACAATTAACTGAAACCGCTGGGATTAACCGCGGGACCTTCTACTTGCACTATGTCGATAAATACGACATGTTTGAGCAAATGAAAATGGACATGATGCAAGAATTGGATAGCCTCTTCGTTGAAGGAAGCCCTGTAAAGGTGAACTTTCTTAATGTGTTGACTGCTATTAAAGAAAATTATGATTTTATTTATGCATTGTCCCAATCCTGCTGCTCAGACTTCCGTAAACTAATAAGAAGTTTTACCCTCCATGCATTAGACGATACTCCCCATGCTGAAGAACACATCATTTCAGACTTTCAAGTTCCATACAAGTATGGTCTAGAAATTTTCATCGCTACGATTGAATCTGTGATTGTGACCTGGTTAGAATCCGGTGCGAAAGAAGAGCCAATCGAAATCGGGACGATTATTCTCAGCGTCTGCAACTTTGCTAACTGGAACTAAATTCCCCAACCTTTTCCTTCCTTTATGGAGAAGGTTTTTCTTTTTGGCAAATGAACAAAATGTAGATCACCTTGTTCAACTTGTTTGTAAGGAAGCAAAAAGGCAGGATCCTAACATCCTGCTTTTAGAATGTAGACAAACTACTTTAAAGTAAAATAAGTTAAGCGATTTTGCAAAAAAAAATAAAAATGAATTCCAATTTTTAAATCGATTCAAGAAAATACCGAAACTTTCCGCTGTGAGAAAAGTGCCTGAAACAATAACGTTTCAGGCACTCGGGAGTTTTGAGACCTAGGCTCAAAACTAAGTCTTGGAACTTCGAAGAAGTTCGCTGACGTCCGTACTCACCTAAGGAAAGTTTTTTATATGACTTTGTATTCAATCTGAAGGCAGGATCTTAACATCCTGCTTTTTCTTTATTTTTTCTTTGCCAACATGGTTGCAAATCGAAGTTGAATCCGATGGCCATTTTCATCTCGACGATGGAGATGGCCTGGATTTTCATTGTACTTGACCAATTCCCAATCCTTGTAATACTCCGCCAATTCTCCTTCTTTAAAGGTGAACGAGAAGGGCATCTGGCAAGGATAATCTTCCGTATCCATGGCACAGACAATGAGATTGTAGCCCCCTGGATTGGTATGCTCTTGCATATTGCGGATAATCGCTGGAATCCGATCAGCGTCTAAAAACATGAGGACCACAGTTGATACGATAAAGTCATAGTTTTGGGTAAGAGCTGCAGCATTAATATCATAAAGGCCCACTGGCATCTCTAGATCTTCCTCAGCGACAATACTTTGTAAAATCTCAAGAGCCAGTTCATTTTGATCTACAGCTGTCACGTCAAAGCCATGTTGGGCCAAAAAGAGGGCGTTGCGGCCTTGCCCGCATCCTAGATCCAGCGCCTTTCCAGCTGGGACAATTTCCACTGCTTCTAGTACTTCTGAATGGACAGGATTGGTGTTGTATTTTTTTGGGAAATAGTCTTTTGGCTCACAGTAAAATTCCAAGTACCACTCCACATCGTCCGTCGCTGCTTCCACGCGGTGCCAGGCCTGGGGCTCAGCCATGGGGTTTTCTGCTCCTGCTTCAAAGAGGTGGCTCGCGATTTCTTCCCCCTCTTCGGTCAATTCAATAAATCGTAACTGACCCTTTAAAACAGTAATCTTTCCCCAGGTTCCTACCTTGGTATTGTGCTTTCTTTGAAGAGCTTCTGGCATGGTATCCTTGGTCCAGATAGGCATGCGCTTGTAAGCGATCAATTTTTGTGTCATGCTGCTTCTCCTTTTTCTTTCACTACCCTTATCATACAGAAAAAAGCCCCTTTTTACAAGTTGGAAAAAGGAGAGCCCATCTCTAAGAAAAAAGACAGTTCTGAAACAAGTTTCAAAACTGCCTTTTTCTTTAACGTGTATTGTATTGTTTCATGACCCGTGCGATGTCCCGGTTTTGTTCCCGACGCTTGATGGATTCACGCTTGTCATAATCATGTTTCCCTTTAGCGAGCCCCAAAAGCAATTTGGCATAGCCATCCTTGAGATAGACCTTCAAAGGCACCAAGGTCATTCCGGTCCCTTTGGTGTCTTGGTCCAGCTTTTGGATTTGCTTTTTATGAAGAAGGAGCTTGCGACGACGGTCTGGATCTTGGTTCCAGATATTGCCTTCCTCGTAAGGGGCAATGTGGACATTGCTAAGCCAAACTTCGCCATTTTTTACTTGTGCAAAGCCATCTTTCAAGTTAATGCGTGCTGCACGGACACTTTTGATCTCTGTACCTGTCAGCACCATCCCTGCTTCTATTGTATCCACGATGGTGTAGTCATGTCTCGCCTTTTTATTTTGTGCGACTACCTTTCCTTCGCCCTTTGCCATGTTTGGCTCCTTTCTTTGCTACTTCCTTGTAAAATGGTTTCTTCCCTTTTTTCTTTTTGGATTTAGATGAAGAATCTTTCCGTTTGTCATCTTTTCTAGCAGTCGAACCCTTAGAAACTTTTTTGTCTTTGCGTCTGCGATCCCTGCGGTTGCCATCTCGGTCACGTCCTTTGGCCTTGAGTCCTTTTTCGACGACATCCCATTCACTTGGAATATAAGAGAAATCAATCTCTCCTGTCATCTTGTCGGCTCTTTCTACCTTGATCCGGATTTGCTGACCAACACGGAAGGTCACTCCTGATTTTTCTCCGCGAAGGGTTAGATCTCTTTCGTTAAAATGGTAGAATTCAGGAAGATTGGTAATATGGATCAAGCCTTCAACCGTATTTGGCAACTCCACAAAGAGGCCAAATTTCACCACACTGGAAACCACGGCATCGTACTCTTCCCCAACATAGTCTTCCATGTATTCTGCCTTCTTCATAGCCTCTACTTCGCGCTCCGCATCAATAGCTCGGCGCTCTCGACTAGAGGATTGGCTGGCAATGTCTGGAAGGACTTGTTCAAAGTGCTCTGCCACTTCTTGGGATTTGCCGTATTCGCGCACCATTCGGTGAACCATCAGGTCCGGATACCGACGGATGGGACTGGTAAAGTGGGTATAATACTCAGCAGCAAGCCCATAGTGGCCATGGTTATGCTCTGAGTAGCGAGCCTGTTGCATCGAGCGCAACAACATCATCGAAAGGACATCTGCATAGGGTTCCCCTTCGACCTTGCGCATAATTTCTTGCAGGGCTTCTTGGCTCATCTCACTAGCCGTTCCGTAGATTTGGATCCCAAAGCTGGAAGCATAATCGATAAACTTCTGTACTTTTTCTGCCTTTGGATCTTCGTGGATCCGGTAGATGAACGGCAGTTTCAGTCGTGTAAAGTGCTCCGCCACTGTTTCATTGGCAATCAGCATAAAGGACTCGATCATCCGCTCGGCAATTCCTCTTTGGCGAAGGACAATGTCGACCGGTTTTCCTTCTTTATTGACCAGGATTTTAGCCTCATTGGTATCAAAATTAAGGGCTCCACGGCGAATCCGCATGCTTTCTAGAATGCCATGCAAGGTGGCCATTTGATGAATACTTGGAACAATTTTCTTAAAGGTTTGAGCCTTTTCTTCGTCGCCTGCTAAGATATCATTGACGTCGCTATAGGTCATTCGGAAGGTCGTATTGATGACAGTTTGGGTAATGGTGTGCTTGACGACCTTTCCATGGGGATCAATCTCCATGATGGCAGACTGGGTCAGGCGATCCACATTCGGATTTAAAGAACAGATCCCATTGGACAAGCGTTCTGGAAGCATGGGTACTACTCGGTCGGTCACATAGACAGAGGTTGCACGATTTAGAGCTTCCTTATCAAGAGCTGAGCCTTCTGTAACGTAATAAGAGACATCTGCGATGTGAACCCCCAGCTCAAAATTGCCGTTCTTGAGTGGCTTGATATGGACCGCATCGTCCAAGTCTTTGGCATCCGCTCCATCGATCGTAAAGGTAATCTCCTCTCGCAGATCCAACCGCCCCTCTAAATCCTTTGCAGACGGTGCATCTGGAACCTGCTCAGCCTCTTTCAGCACTTCTTCTGGAAATTCTGAGACGATATCCATAGATTCTAGCACTTCCAAGACATCGATTCCAGGATCTGTCACATGACCGACCACATCCCGCACAGTTGCCACAAAATAATTGTGCTTGCGGCTCGGGTATTGATCAATTTCGACCTTGAGGATTTCGGTACCTTCCAATTGGATGGCTGGCTTCTTCACATAGATCAGCTGGCTGATTTTTTGATTTTTCGAACGAATGTAGCCGGCATATTTGGGCTTTTCCTCATCCAGAACAATTTGTCCAACAACCGTTTTGACGCTATGATCCAAGACATCAATAATCTTCGCTTCTGCTGCCGTTCCTTTGTTTCGGTCTGCTACCTTGGTAATGACGATCTCAACAGTATCCCCATCGATGGCGTGGTTGACATCATTTCGACCAACAAAGAGGTCCTCTTCTTCGCCTTCTAAACTGACAAAGCCAAAGCCATTTTTATGGGCATGAAAGATCCCCTTGAGGGTAATGGCTGGGGCCTTCTTTTGAGCCAAACGAAGAGAGCCATCATCCTCAAATTTCAACTCATGACGGCGTTCCATCAGAGAGATGGTTTTGACCAAGTCACGAAAATCCTTAGATCCTTCTTTTCCTAGAGCTGCTGCCAGATCATTGATCTGGGCTTTGTCATGCTCTTGTAAATATTCTTTAATACTTGTTTTCATGAATGTATTTGCTGGTTATCCAGCCTCCTTTTTTCTATCTAAATGTGTCTTTGTTTTGCAAAATAAAAATAGGCAAAGACATTGTCTGAGCCTATCTTATCTACTAGAAAGTACCATTAAGATCATCGCGATCAATAACCAAAAGAAGATCATAATAGCTGTTAAACGCTGCATCACGGCTTCAAACCCGCGCGCTTTTGAACGTTCAAACAAGTCATTTGAGCTTGCGTCAAAGACGTTGCTCGATTGGTTTTTTGTTGGTTGCATAAAAATTGCGATAATAATCAATACTGATAATACTAGTAAAATAGTTGTTAATGCTCCGCTCATATTCAAAACTCCTTAAAATCCTCACTATTATACCATGAAAATCATTTTGATTCAATATGTAAGGTTACTTTTCTTTCCTTGGGACAATACTTCAAAACCTCGATCTTTTCGGGATGGGTTTTGGTATTTTTACTGGTCAAATAATTCTGACTCCCACAGCTTGTGCAGGTCAATTGAACTTTAATTCGCACGTACGTCTCTCACTTTCAAATACTTTCTAAATAAGAATAAGAGGAAAATCAAATCGGTAAAGGCCAAGAGGGCTGTGCCGTAAAAAACCCAATGATAGCCAAAATGCATGAAAATACTCGATCCCATCATTGGCCCTAACACACCACCTAAGTAGTAAAAGAGCTGGTTGTAGCTAAAGATCCGAGAGATCCCTTCAGGAGGGGTTAAGCGATTTAACAAAGCAGAAACTCCTGGTAAAAGGGCACCAGTCCCAATCCCAAAAAGGAAGCGTAAGATTCCTAATTGCAGAGGCGTTTGCGCTTGGGCACAGAGAATATAAAGGCAACCACTATAGAGAAGGGCGATTAATAAAAGCCGGTGATTCCCGATTCGGTCTCCGAGTTTTCCCATCCAACCTGAAAAGAGCATACTAGAGACTCCCATAGCCGAAACAATCATCCCCGATACAAAAATCAAGTTATCTCTTTGTCCTAAAGCTCGCACATAAAGAGGCAGTATTGGAGAAATAGATTGGGCGATCATTTGAATGGTCATACTGGTCAAAAAGAGGCCTAAGAGAATATCCTTTTGCTGAATGGACATAAGCAACTGCCAACTGGATTTTTGTTCTTCTTTTGGAATGGGCTCATAGTCTTCCTCGATGCCCCAAAAGGTTAAAAGGGACACTAGAAATAAGAAAAAGCCAACCAAAAGAAAGACATTGCGCATTCCCAGATTTTCAGCAATGAGTCCCCCAATCAAAGGCCCCATCAAGGTTCCAGCTACGACACCGGTCGACAAAGTCCCCAGGGCATAGCCTGATTGGTCCTTTGATACTTGACTGGCAATCAAGGCTGTACTATTAGGGACAAAGCCTGAAAAGACACCGTTGAGAAAGCGCAAAACCAAGAGCCAAAAGACAGATGGCACAAAGGCGATCCCTCCCATGGTCAGGGTCATAGCAATAGAAGCCCTGAGCATCATGGGTTTTCGACCATAGCGGTCGGCCAGGCTCCCCCAGATAGGAGACATGATCGCAGAGGTTACAGAAGAACTTGCGACGGCAATCCCAGCATAAAAAGGAACAGCCTTGCCCGTAACACCCAACTCTTCCACAAAGAGGGCCATAAAAGGGACGACTAAAGAAAGGCTGGCTCCGATGAAAAAGCACCCGATCCAGGCAATATATAGATTTTTACGCCAATTGATTTCTCTTGTGATAAAATCATCTTCTTTCTAATTGTTGTAGGGCTGCATCTAATTGGGCATAGAGGGCAGCAAGATCGCCATTATTGTCTAAGACCAGATCTGCATGGGCTCTTTTTTCATCTAGCGGCATTTGAGACGCGATGCGTTCTTGGGCCTGCAGTTCCGATAAGTGGTTTCGTTCCATCAGGCGCTTGAGCTGGGTTTCTTTTGATACAGCTACCAACCAGACAGATTCAAACCACTCTTCATAGTGCTGCTCGATTAAGAGAGGAATATCCATAAAAAAGAGATCGGATTGTGCAGCTTGTATATCTCTTACCTCAGCTAGAGCCTCACGAATAAGCCTGCCTTGGACGCGATTGGACCAGTCTCGTTCACCAGGATTTGAAAAGATCCGCTGACCCAAAGCGACGCGGTCCAGCTCACCTTCTTTGGTAAGGATCTCTCTCCCAAAATGATCCACTAAGACACGGTAAAGGGCTCCTCCTGGTGCTTGCAAATCATGAACCACTTGATCAGCATCAATGACAGGATACCCTTTTTCTCTCAAATAGGAGGTGACAGTGGACTTTCCTGAAGCAATCCCTCCTGTTAATCCGATGATTCTCGCCATCTAGTTCTCCTTTTGACAGTGCGGGCAAAAATGGGTTCCGCGTCCCCCCAGCTGGACTTTCTCAATCGGTGTCCCGCAGCGCAAACAAGGCTGGCCTGTTTTCCCATAGACCTGGTGTTCTTCCTGCATGGTGCCATCCTCGCCAAAAGCATTGCTGTAGGAGCGAATAGTGGAGCCACCCTTTTCAACAGCCTGAGCCAGCACAGCAATCGTTTCTTTGCGGATTGCTTTAGCTTCTTTAGCAGTCAAGCTTTGACCCAAACGGGCTGGATGAACCTTGGCTCGATAAAGGACCTCATCCACATAGATATTGCCCAGACCAGCCACTAATTTTTGGTCTAAAAGAGCTGATTTAATGGGTTTCTTTGATTTTTTAAGAGCTGCTTGGAAGGCGGGTCCTTTAAAATCTGCTTCTGTCGGCTCTGGACCAATTTTTTTCGCCAAAAAATAGCTGTCGACAAGCTCAGGTATGAGGACTTCCATGGTCCCAAACTTGCGGACATCTTCATAGACCAGAGTGCTACCATCTGTAAAATGAAAGAAGACATGGGCATGCTTGCGAAGAGGAACCTCGTCTGGATAAAAGAAATACTTGCCTTCCATCCGCAAATGCGAGATGAGGACCAGATCCGTCAGATAAAATAAAAGGTATTTCCCACGGCGCCCCAGGGCCCGAATTTCTTGGCCTGGGAGATCTTGACGAAAAGTATCCAGATCCGTCTGAATCATCTTTGGATACTTTACTTCCACGGACTGGATGGTTTTCCCAAGAATTAATTTCTCAAGACCGCGTCGAACGGTCTCTACTTCTGGTAATTCAGGCATAGAACTCCTTTCAAAAACAAGAAGCAGGCTTCTGCCCACCTCTTCTTAATATTCTTTTTCGTTGTATCCGAAATCGGCTAGGTCTAATTTCTTATCCCGCCAATTTTTCTTGACCTTGACCCAGGTTTCTAGGAAGACCTTGTCCCCTAGCATGAGCTCAATATCCTTACGCGCAAGGGTTCCGATCTTCTTGAGCATGGCCCCGCCTTTTCCGATGACAATGCCTTTTTGGCTATCGCGCTCGACCATGATGGTTGCGCGGATATGAACCTTATCGGTCTCTTCATCCCGCTTCATAGAATCCACGACTACTGCAACAGAGTGGGGAATTTCTTCCCGCGTTAAATGCAAGACCTTTTCACGGATCATTTCAGAGACCAAGAAGCGCTCTGGGTGGTCAGTGATTTGGTCAGCAGGGAAATATTGGAACCCTTCTTCTAAGTTTTCACTTAAAATATCAATCAAACGCGAAACATTGTTTCCTTGGAGGGCTGAAATCGGCACGATTTCCTTGAAATCCATCTGACTACGGAAGTCATCGATTTGCGCCAAGAGTTGGTCAGGGTGCACCTTGTCGATCTTATTGACCACCAGAATAACCGGCACCTTAGCAGCCTTGAGGCGTTCGATAATCATGTCATCGCCCTTCCCACGCGGTTCATCTGCTGGGACCATAAAGAGAACGGTATCCACTTCTCGAAGAGTGCTATAGGCCGACTCCACCATGAAGTCTCCAAGGGCTGTCTTGGGTTTGTGAATCCCTGGGGTATCGATAAAGACGATCTGTTCCTTATCCGTCGTATAAATCCCCATAATCTTATTGCGCGTTGTCTGCGCCTTGTCACTCATGATGGCAATTTTTTGCCCCATGACGTGGTTCAAAAACGTTGACTTCCCAACATTGGGACGTCCTAAAATGGCTACAAAACCTGATTTAAATGTCATATTATCCTTTCACGAGGGCATACTCCCTCTTATCCAAATACCAAGGCCCAGAATTTGGGCACAAAAATCACCAGTCCTGTTAGTAGGGCAAAACCTGATACGACGAGGACTGCTCCAGCCGCCATGTCTTTGGCATTCTTTGCCAACATGGAGAAATGGTAGTTACTCGCTAAATCCACCACATTTTCAATGGCTGAATTCATAATTTCAAAAGCAATCACCAAGGTGATGCTGAGCAATAAAAAGAGCCATTCTGTCGCAGAAATCCTAAATACCAAACCAGCAAGAATTGCTACAAGGGCTGATAAGGCATGCTTGCGCATATTGCGCTCTTCCTTGATCGCAGTGAAAATTCCTGTTATCGCAAACTCCAGGCTTGAAGTGAAGTCCCGATTTTTCCATTTTCGCTTATTGTCTTGTGAGTCCATAGGCTGTCAAAATCTCTTCCTGTAAGCCAAACATTTCCTTTTCTTCTTCTGGCGTATAGTGATCATAGCCATTGATGTGAAGAAAACCATGTACTGCCAAAAATCCCATTTCGCGCTCAAAGCTATGGCCATATTCTTCCGCTTGCTCCCGCGCCTTGTCAATTGAAATAAAGAGCTCACCAATATAGGTATCGAATTCCGCCATCATCTCTGCCAATTCTGGATTTTCTTCAAGGTCTTCCTCATCAAAAGAAATCTCCATCTCAGGCTTGTATTCTAAACTGATGACATCTGTCGGACGATCCGTATCACGGTATTCAAGATTTAATTCATGACTGCGTTCATTGGTTACAAAAGTCACAGCCATTTCCTTGTCTTCTTTCCCAATTTTTTGAGCAGCAAATTCTAAAATTTCTTGCGTTTGTTTTAAGATTTCGTCAGAGACTTGGCCAGTCTCATCTACCATTTCAATATACATCTGGATCACCTCACTATTATCACTTTATTATATCACAAAAACCAGCCTATATACTAGATACAGGCTGGTTCTCAAACTTTTTCTTTGCATGATCATCTTACACCACTGTTTGCTGGATGGCATTCATCTGGGCATAGATCCCGCCTTGTGCGACCAGCTCTTCATGTCTACCACGCTCTACAATGCGTCCTTCAGATAAGACTAAGATCTGATCCGCATCTTGGATAGTGGACAAGCGATGGGCAATGATAAAGGTGGTCCGGCCCTTTTGCAGGACCGCCATAGCTTGTTGGATGACTTCTTCTGTTTCCGTATCGATATGAGAGGTTGCCTCATCCAAAATCAGAATTTGCGGATTCATATAGAGCGTTCGCGCAAAGGAAATCAACTGGCGCTCGCCACTTGAAAAGGCAGACCCTTTTTCGACTACTGGATGGTCGATTCCCTTTTCAAGGTGCTCTACAAAAGGCCAAGCCCCGACTTTTTTCAGCGCATCTTTGACCGCATCCCGGTCAATATGATCCTGACTCATGGCCACATTACTGGCAATGGTTCCTGTAAATAGATAAGGATCTTGCAGAACAATGCCCATGTGGCTTCGCAGGCTCTCACGAGAGACTTGGCGAATATCTTGCCCATCGATCAAAATCGCTCCTTCTTGAGGATCATAGAAACGATAGAGCAGATTCATAATAGAAGACTTACCCGATCCAGTATGGCCCACAAGAGCGATGGTTTCCCCGGGACTCGCCTGAAAGGCAATATCCTGTAAAACTGGCTTGCCTTCTTCATAAGCAAATTGAACATCATCAAACACGACTTGAGCCTTTTCTATCTTCAGTTCCGATACGCCATCGGCCTCTAAGGGTTGATCCAAAAAGGCAAGGACGCGACTCCCCGTCTCTAGTGATCGCCGAATATTCGGAAATTGACGACTGAGATTGGCCATGAGATCAAACAGATTGATGACATAGTTAATATTGATAAATAAGAAACCAGCTGTCACACCGATATTGCCCTGTAGAAAAGAAATCCCAGCGATGGTCAATATACCTGCAATCACTAAAAACTTGAGCAATTCTGTCAAGGTCCAAGAAGCGATGGAATCAGCTAAGAGGATCCGATCATTGGCCCCTAGCATCTTCTGGGTAGTGGCTTCAAACTCCTCTACCACATCAGGCTCTTGATGATAGAGCTGAATCATGCTGGCACCATGCAAGAGTTCATTGACTTGGGTATTGACCTCGCTTCTCGCATCAAAGAAATCCTTCATAGGCTGGTCCGTCATGACCTTGTAGAGATACTGGATTCCATAGAAAATTGGAAAAACCAGACACAAGAGTAGCCCCATCATAGGACTCAGGAAAAAGAGAATCCCTAGGATAAAGAGAAATCGCACCAAATAGATGACTAGTATCATACAAGAGTTATAAAACTGGGTCCGCAAGGTCTCCGTATCATTGACAATTCTTGTTGCGATCTTTCCAGCCGGCTTGTCATCAAAATAAGAAATAGGCAGACCTTGCATGACTTGAAAAGCTTGGTCTCTCAGACTAGCGGTTACTTGATTACTTCCATGCAGTAAGATCCGATTTCCTAGGTAGCTAATCAGCTGTCCTAGGCTCAAGACTAAGAGATAAAATGCTCCCATCTGAAGCAAGTCCCCTTGTCCTCCACCGTGGGTCAGTGCAGTCAAAGGCCCATCTATCATCTTTTGGAGAAGAAAAGGAGACAATTCAGAAAAAATGGTAGCTAGTAAGAGACAAATAAAGCCGGAAAGAAAAACCGTCGGATAAAGAGTGATCCGAGATAATAATCGTTTCAATACTTTCATCTTATTCTCCTTCCTGTTTTTGTTGCCGTTGGTATTGTTCATAATACCAGCCCTCTTGAGCCAGTAAATCACTAGCTCTACCTTCTTCTACAATCTGTCCTTGATCCAAGACAATGATCCAATCTGCCTGATGAACCGCAGACAAGCGATGGGAAACAATGAGGGTCGTCTTGCCTTTTCGCTCTGTTTGAATGGTGTCAATAATGGCCTGTTCAGTCTTCGCATCTACTGCCGAAAGGGAATCATCTAACAGCAAGAGATCCGCATCCCTTAAAAAAGCACGTGCCAACGAGATCCGCTGTTTTTGACCACCTGATACAGAGACCCCTTTCTCACCAATCATGGTGTCCATTCCCTGAGACATCCGCTCAAGATCATCCGCAAAAGCAGCTTGGGCAACAGCTTCCACCAAATCCTCTTCACTAGCACCATTTTTACCCAGAGCAATATTGTCACGAATGGATTTTGAGAATAAAATATGTTCTTGGGAAACATAGCCGATTTTAGCTTCAATGGAGTGTCGGTTGTAGTCCACGATCGGTTGCTGGTTGACCAAGAATTCTCCCTCACCAACTGGGTACTGCCGCAAGAATTGTCGAACCAGACTAGTCTTTCCTGCTCCGGTACGACCAACAATTCCAACTGTCTGTCCTTTCTGAATGGTCCAATCAATGCCTGATAGACTCTTTCGCTCAGCACCAGGATAGCTGAAAGAATAATCCTTAAACTGCACCGAATCAATCTGCTCTAAATAGTTAGGACCATCTGGTTCGAGATCATCCGTTTCATCAATCACTTCTTTTAATTTTTTATAGGACATTTGCCCTGTCTGATAGACCAAGATCAGGTCCGCCATCATCCACATAGGCTCAATTAAAAAGACCAAATACAGCTGCAAAGCCAATAACTTGCCAAGGCTCAATTGCCCGCTTGCTAAGGACTGACCTCCAAATACCAAGAGTAGGACCGTCGAAAAACCAATAAACAACAGGGCTAAGGGGCCAAAAGAATATTGGATAGAAGCAATTTTGTCCCCTGTTTTGGATAGACTGGCTGTTTTCTTCTGAAACTGTTTGACCTGCTGGTCCCGTTTACTATAGGCCCTCATGATCCGAATTCCTTCGATGGACTCCAAGACTTCATCATTCAACTGAGCGACTGCTTCCCGGTTTTGCTCAACATAATCCTCCTGCTTTCTACTCAAAAAATAGGTCGAGACGATAAGGAAGATCATGGGAATAAAGGAAGTCAAGGTTAATCGCCAAGAAATGAAAAACATGGTCGGAATAATAAAGGCAAACAAGCCACCGCCAAACAGGAGCACCATCATCCCGTAACCAGCCATGTCGGCCATGCCATCGACATCCGTCGTGAACCGCGTCAAGAGATCTCCTGAACGGAATTTCTCAAAAAAGGGACGCCGCATAGCTACTAGTTTACGAAAAGCTTGTCCCTGAAGGGTCGCCTTGAAATGAACTGACGACTGAAAGAGGCGCAACTGCCAATAAAAAGCCGTCAGGTAATTGAGGATGGCTGATCCTACCAAGAGGACCATATCCCATACAAAGTTGGATTGCGTCAGCGTCTGCTGACTCAGATGATCCACTAGACGCTGAATAACTTGCGTCGGGATCAATAAGGTGTAATCATAAAGAATCAGGACCATAGCGATCTTCACATATCGCCACTTGCGCTCCCTGATATACTCCCAAATAGCTCTGATCATATATTCTCCTTTTCAAAATAGCACAGAAAAAACCCAAGTAAGGAGCTGAGTAGGTGCTCAGTCCACACTTGGGCCTTCTGATGCCTGTCACCAATTCAGTTAAGGCAGGAAAAAATGCATACAAAAAACCCAAGACAGACTCCTCCATCTTGGGTTCATTCAATTTTTACATAGAACTCAACTGAGATTGGAGAAGTTGTGTATTCAATTGTGTCATCAAAACATCTACTTTGTTCATGATGGTTTTCTCCTTTCTCTTTGTTGTTCTAACTTTACCACGGATTTCTGTGCTTGTCAACGTTTTTTTGAAAATTGTTGAAAAAGGCAAAATTTTTAAAGATGAACTCGCAAAAAAAGAAGCTTAGATCTCTCTATGCTTCTCTCTTCTACTATGCTAGTTGCCGGGATTGAACCGGCGACCTCATCCTTACCATGGATGCGCTCTACCGACTGAGCTAAACCAGCAGTACCTATCTACTATATCATGGAGATAGGCCTTTTGTCAATATCCTGACTCATTTTTCTGTCAAATATTCTTCCTTTGTGAGGACATAATGAACTCTCGTCACCATTCGCCCTTCTTCATGCAGATCTAGCATCGCATAAGCTTCTTCGTGGGAAAATTGCATCCCTGATTTGGCCATCACCCGGCCAGAAGCTGGGTTGTCCTTGTCATGAACGGCAATGAGTTTGTTCATCCCTAACTGTTCAAAAGCTAGGGCAATGACTGCCTTGATAGCCTCTGTCGCAAGACCTTGGTTCCAATAGTCTTTATTCAGAACATAGCCAATACTCCCCTTCTTCAGACAAAGATCCAAATCCAGTAAATCAATCGTCCCAATAAATTTTCCATTTTCTTTGAGCTCGATCCCCCATTTTCCAAGCGGGCTCGCTAGGTAAAAGAGGGCAATATTATTACGCGTCTCTTCTAGACTTTGATTGGTTGGAAAAGTGTAGCGCGTAACAGCTTCATCAGAAGCGTACTCAAACATAGCCGGTGCATCCTCAAGAGTGACCGGACGCAAACGTAAACGCTCTGTCTCTATTTCACGATAACCCGCTAACTTCACATATAAATTTTCCATTTGACACTCCTTCTTTAGGGATTAGTTTAGCAAATAACCTAAAGGAAGGCAAGCTCAAATTTTTCTTGCTTTTTAACCAACTTTTCTATACAATAAAATCAATTAAAACAATCAGATAAGGAGTGAAAAGGTCATTGAGTCAAGAGAGAAATCTCACACCAATGGCCTTTTTACACCCATATCTAAGTAAGGAGAAATAATCATGTTAATCGGTATTCCAAAAGAAATTAAAAACAATGAAAATCGGGTCGGTTTGACACCTGCAGGCGTACAAAGCTTGGTGAAGAAAGGGCATCAAGTTTTGGTGGAAACCAATGCCGGACTCGGTTCTGGCTTTGCAGATGAAGATTACGTTAAACAAGGGGCAACCATCGTTGCGACTGCTGCAGAAGCTTGGGACACTGAGATGGTGGTGAAAGTCAAGGAACCTCTCGCTGAAGAATACGGCTTCCTTCGCGAAGACCTCTTGCTCTTCACTTACTTGCATATGGCTGCAGCTCCTGAATTAGCGGACGCTATGGTCGCAGCGAAAACAACAGGAGTTGCCTACGAAACGGTTCGTGACCAAGATGGCCAATTGCCCCTCTTGGTGCCAATGAGTGAGGTTGCTGGACGAATGGCGGTGCAAATCGGTGCTCACTTCTTAACCAAACAAGAAGGTGGATCTGGTGTCCTCCTAGGAGGGGTGCCAGGTGTTCCCAAAGGAAAAGTCACCATCATCGGTGGTGGGGTCGTTGGAACCCACGCAGCTCGGATCGCTCTTGGACTCGGTGCCCAGGTTACCATCTTGGATATCAGTGCTAAACGTTTAGCCGTTCTGGAAGATGTCTTTGGTCACCAAATCCAAACCCTCATGTCCAACCCCTTTAATATTGAAGCCAGCGTCCGTGATGCCGATGTTGTCATCGGTGCTGTCTTGATTCCTGGTGCGAAAGCTCCTAAATTAGTGACAGATGATATGGTTAAACAAATGCGTCCCGGTTCTGTCATCGTCGATGTGGCCGTTGACCAAGGTGGGGTAATTGAAACAGCAGATCGTGTGACAACACATACGGAGCCAGTTTACGAAAAACATGGCGTACTCCACTATGCCGTTGCCAATATTCCAGGGGCAGTCGCTCGCACTTCTACCATCGCCCTTACCAATGTGACCCTTCCTTATGTCGAAGCTTTAGCTGACAATGGCTTCCACAAGGCAATTGCCCTCGACGAAGGCTTGCGAGAAGGTGTTACCACTTACCAAGGTCATATCACCAGCCAACCTGTTGCTACTGGTTTAGAGCGCGACTTCACTTCAATTGATGAATTAGTATAATTACTGACATTTAAAGGCTGGGCACAAAGTGTCCAGCCTTCGTTGTATGATAGAAATAACTACATGACGCAGTGGTTGAGTGGGCTCTACTACGCTGATTTCATCAGCTTTTACAGCCCTACTCAACTGTGCGGAGGTGGGACGACGAAATCGAATTCTAACGAATTACCGATTTCTGTCCCCCTCTCTTTTATTCTGCTTCTTCCACATCCGGTTTTTCTTTGAGCACTGGATTTGGGATGGGCTCGTAGGCCCGGATAATCTCTGCTACTACTGGATGGCGAACGACATCCTTGGCAGAGAAATGCACAAAGTCAATTTGAGAAATGTTCTTCAATTTCTCCTGAGCATCAATTAAGCCTGATTTGACATTTCGAGGAAGGTCAATCTGGCTAGTATCTCCATTGACAATCATCTTAGAGTTAAAACCAAGACGGGTCAAAAACATCTTCATCTGCATGATGGTGGTGTTTTGCGCTTCATCGAGGATGACAAAGGCATCGTCCAAGGTCCGCCCCCGCATATAAGCCAAAGGCGCAATCTCGATAATCTCCCGCTCCATCATCCGAGTTGTTTGGTCTTTCCCTAAAATCTGGTATAGAGCATCATAGACCGGTCGTAGATAAGGGTCCACTTTTTCTTTGAGATCTCCTGGAAGGAAACCAAGGCTTTCTCCGGCTTCCACAGCTGGACGCGTCAAAATAATCCGCTTGACCTGACCACGCTTGAGGGCGGTCACGGCCAAGGTCACTGCTAGGAAGGTTTTCCCAGTCCCCGCTGGTCCAATCCCAAAAGTGACATCATGGTTCTTGACACTATCAACATAGATCTTTTGACCAAGCGTTTTAACTCGAATGGGCTTGCCGTAACTATCCTTGATAATCTCTTCTTCATAGAGAGCGATGAACTTATCCAATTCCCCATTTCTCACCATGGTAATGGCGGTCACCACATCCGGCGTTCCAATGGTCATGCCACGGTTAACGAGGACCAAAAGAGCCTGGATGACTTGACGAACCTGCTCGCAGGTTTCTTCTTCCCCAATGATTTGGACGATTTCTGTCCGGGCATGAATAGTTACCCCAAATTCTTGCTCCATCAAACGAAGATGGCGTTCGTTAGATCCAAACAAATGAAAGAGATCGTCTGGATGCGTTAATGTAATTTCAACTGAATGTTCTTGCAAATAAAGAACCTCTCTACCTGTATTTTTCTATTATTATAACAAAGAGGCCGAGAAAAAACCATCCTCGACCTGTCCTTTTCTAGTGGGCTTGGTATTCTTCCCAAATCGCATCAAAATCGCCAAGATTAAAGGAAAAGCTCGCATGCTCTTCTAGATAGCGACTGACCTCGTCGAAGTCATCTGTATGCTTGGGAAAAGCAGACTCGTGAAATGCAAGATCTGCAAGAATGGCTTTAGGAGCATTGCTTTTAGGATTGCGCTCCGTCATCAACCAAGTATAAAATGATTTTCGCATAAGCCTCCTCTTAGATCAACTCTGTTCCAAACTGGTCTTGCTTGATTTTTTTGGCCTTCATCAAACCACCCAAAGCCTTTTTGAACTGACCTTTTGAAATCCCAAAAGTTGCCTTGATCTCTTCTGGAGATGACTTATCATTCAGGGTCATAAAGCCACCATTGGCTTCCAAATAGGTCAAAATCATTTGGGCATCGTTTTCCAACATTTCAAACGAGCGTGGCTTCAAAGATAGATTCAAGGTCCGATCTACCTCACGGAATCCAATGACCCGGGCATCTAGGACTTGTCCCAAGCGTGGTTCTGCATAGCGCTCACTCGGATGAATAAAGCCCAGCATATTGTTCTCTGGAAGGTAAACAAAGGTTCCAGACAATTTCAAGCGGTAGACAATGGCTGGCCAGTTTTGGTTTTGCATATTGTTGTAGGCTGGACGAGCCAAACGCTGGAAATCTTCCTGGTAGGCTAAGATCCCCCAAATCCGATCTTTCTTATCGACTTCTAAACGAATATAGAGACGATCGCCCTTTTTAGGCCATAGATCTTTGATCTCCGGTAGGATATCTAGTGAGACAACAATCTGCTTATCTGGAAGCCCTGTGTCCACAAAGACTCCCAAATCCTTGCGCACTTCCGTGACCGTTCCCCAGCCAAAGCTTTCTTGAGTTGCAGTGACTTCAAGTGTCGTGAGTCGGAGCTTTTGCTTCATATCCGTATAGGCAAAGCCCTTGACACTTTCTCCAACTTTGTGTGGGCCTTCTGCTTTATCAAGCGCGTAGGTCTGGCCATCTTTTTGAACAAAATAGAAGTGATCATTTTCATCGATGACCATTCCCATGATGTAGCTTGCTAGATTCGTATTCATGTTTCCTTCTTTCCTCTTGCCTCTTCACAAGAATAATGGAAATAAAACCCAGCCAGCAATGCCAACTGAGTCTATCTTTCCTGTAATGGTTGGGATGGATTAAACTTCCATCAATTCTTTTTCTTTGTGCGCTGTCATTTCATCTACATGCTTGACAGCGTCATCCGTAACTTTTTGGATCTCTTTTTCAAGACCTTTCAATTCATCTTCTGTGATTTCTTTTGCTTTTTCTTGTTTCTTCGCTTCATCCATAGCATCGCGACGGATGTTACGGATCGCTACTTTAGCATTTTCACCCACTTTTTTCACTTCTTTTGCCAAGTCACGACGAGTTTCTTCTGTCAAAGCTGGGATAACCAAGCGGATAACAGATCCATCGTTGGCTGGAGTGATGCCAAGGTCAGAAGCATTGATGCTGTGCTCGATGTCTTTCAAAGATGATTTATCAAATGGTGTGATCAACAAAACACGCGCTTCTGGAATGGTGATAGATGCCAATTGGTTCAAAGGAGTCTCTACTCCGTAGTATTCTACGAAAATACGATCCAAAAGACTTGCGTTTGCACGTCCAGCACGGATGCTACCAAATTCACGTCCCAAACTTTGGTGAGACTGGGTCATTCTTTCTTTTGCTTTTTCTACGATTGGGTTTGCCATAATCTTCCTCTATTTTCTATTATTTTTCTACGTTATTCGATACGGTTGTACCAATATTTTCACCAAAGACAACGCGTTTGATATTGCCTGGTTCATTCATATTAAAGACAACCAAGTCAATGTCGTTGTCCATGGAGAGAGTAGAGGCTGTTGAGTCCATGATGCGAAGACCTTTATTGATCACATCGCGGTGAGTCAATTCCTCAAATTTCACAGCTGAAGCATCTTTTTTCGGATCGGCATTGTAAACACCATCGACCCCATTTTTAGCCATGAGAATGGCATCTGCTTCAATCTCAGCTGCACGAAGGGCTGCTGTCGTATCTGTTGAGAAGTAAGGAGAACCGATCCCTGCACCAAAGATCACGATCCGATCTTTTTCAAGGTGACGAAGGGCACGACCACGGATATATGGTTCTGCAACTTGTTGCATAGCAATCGCAGTTTGAACACGGGTATCCACGCCAACTTGTTGAAGCGAATCAGCCATCACAAGAGCGTTCATGACAGTACCAAGCATACCTGTGTAGTCTGCTTGGACACGATCCATCCCTGCTTCAGCAGCAGGTTCTCCACGCCAAAGGTTTCCCCCTCCAATCACCAAGGCAATTTCAATTCCAAGTTCGTGAACTTCCTTGATTTCTTGGGCCATATTTTGGACAGTTTTGATATCGATTCCGACACCACGTTCGCCAGCAAGGGCTTCACCAGATAGCTTGATTAAGATACGTTTATACTTAGGTTCTACCATTTTCTCTCTCCTTTTTTGATCTGTATTATTTTACCATAAATTACGCTTTTTATATAGTCATATCCATCAAAATTTTCTTTTTTCCATCCGATTAGTTTTACCAACTGTAGCAAATAAAAATGGCGTACAAAAAAAGCTACCCGAAGGTAGCTTTTCATTTCAATTAAAGTGAGTTAACATCCACTTTGATACCAGGACCTTGAGTTGTAGTCAAAGTCAAGCTAGTTACGTAAGTACCTTTAGCTGTAGCTGGTTTTGCTTTTTGGATTGTGTCGTTGAAAGCTTTAAAGTTTTCAACCAATTTAGTATCATCGAATGAAACTTTACCGATGATCGCTTGAACGATACCTGCTTTATCAGCACGGTAAGTGATTTTACCACCTTTAGACTCTTCAACTGCTTTCGCAACATCCATTGTTACTGTACCAGTTTTAGGGTTTGGCATCAAGTTACGTGGTCCAAGGACACGTCCAAGACGTCCAACAAGAGCCATCATGTCAGGTGTAGCGATAACAACGTCGAAGTCCAACCAACCATCGTTGATTTTCGCAACAAGGTCATCTTCACCTACGAAGTCTGCACCAGCAGCTTTTGCTTCTTCAGCTTTTGCACCACGTGCAAATACAAGAACGCGAGCTGTTTTACCAGTTCCGTTTGGCAATACCATTGCACCACGGATTTGTTGGTCAGCTTTTTTCACGTCGATGTTCAAGTTGTAAGCAACTTCTACAGTTGCGTCAAATTTTGCAAAGTTAGTTTCTTTTGCAAGAGCTACAGCTTCTTCTACGCTGTAGACTTTTGTGCTGTCGATTTTTTCAAGAGCAGCACGAAGTTGTTTGCTTTTTTTAGCCATTTTATCTTTCTCCTTGTAATGTGGTCATATCGATTTTCATCTCCCACGTCACTCGTCATTTGATCAAGTGTATTGCGGGCAAATAGGATTGTTACAATTAGTCAGTAACAGTGAATCCCATAGAACGAGCAGTACCTTCGATCATACGCATTGCAGACTCAATGTTTGCAGCGTTCAAATCTGGCATCTTAGTTTCAGCGATTTGTTGTACTTGTGCACGAGTTACAGTTGCAACTTTCGTTTTGTTCGGTGTACCTGAACCTTTTTCAACACCTGCAGCTTTTTTCAAAAGAACAGCAGCTGGTGGTGTTTTTGTAACGAAATCGAATGATTTGTCTTCATAAACAGTGATAACAACTGGGATGATCATACCAGCTTGATCAGCTGTACGAGCGTTAAACTCTTTAGTGAATCCCATGATGTTGATACCTGCTTGACCAAGCGCTGGACCAACCGGTGGAGCTGGAGTAGCTTTACCAGCAGGGATTTGCAATTTTACAAGTTTTTCGACTTTTTTAGCCATTTCTTAAATCCTCCTTTGTGGTTTTGGCGGTAATTACAGATTTTTACCTCCCACAAGTATGCTTTGTGCATACCTTTCTATTATACACGATTTCTCTTTTTTTGCAAGAAAAAATTAAAATATAGTAAACTTTTTTTTCGTTTTATGATAGAATGAAGCTATGTTAATCAAAGTTGCTTCTGTATTATTTATTTTTTTAACGCTGATTCTGAGCGGCATCATTGTTCACCTCTTTAAACTCCAAAAAAGAGGATGGCGATCCACCGATATTGCTTTTCCATTATTTGCCTTGGAGTACTACCTGATTTCAGACAGCGCTTTTTACCACAGCCTCTTACCACTATTAGCCTTGAGCCTTTCGCTTTTGGCCTTGGGACTAACGGTTTATTTCTTAAAAAAGAAAAAGAGTTTTTATTATCCTAAATTTATCAAATACTTCTGGCGCGCTGGATTTCTGGTCACTTTCTTGCTCTATCTGATCTTAACCGCTAGTTTGTTTATCTAATGCCAAAAGGCAACTCTATCTTTAGAGTTGTCTTTTTTATAAATAACCCTGATGATACTGCATAGACTGAAGTCATTTTAAGTTTAAATTCTCCAAATATTTACTGAAACTTTCCGACGTGAGAAAAGTGCTAGAAACACGATTGTTTCTAGCACTCGGGAGTTTTGAATCTTTAGGTTCAAAACTAAGTCATGGAACTTCGTGGAAGTTCGCTGACGTCCGTACTCACCTAAGGAAAGTTTCCAAATTATCTTTTTCTTCAATCTGAGACAACTCCATCTTTAAGAGTAGTCTTTTTTTATTTCTTCCGATGAAAGAACCAGCCCACTAGTTTCTTAAAGACTTGAATCAAGATGAGAGCTAGAGCTGCCATGATGGCGCAGATAAGCAGCGTTTGGATCCTCAAGGGGCTCATGTTAAAGAATCTCCCTAAGATACTGCTTGAAACCAGGAAGGCTAGGATATTTCCTAGAAGAACCAGTCTCTTGTAGTGATTGAGAGGCTGGGATTCTTGGTAGATGATGGTAAATCCAACGAAGGCCATCAAGCAGATGGCTGCACTTGAGAGTTCTTCCGATCTCATGCCAAATGTTGAAGAGAGCAACACCAAACTAAAGATCAATATAAAATCCGTCAAGGCAGCAGGTAGCGCATTTTTAAAGACCGTTTCGATAAAGCGCCCTTTGATGCGCTCGCTATTGGGCTCAAGCGCTAGGAAGAATCCTGGAATCCCAATCGTAAAACCACTGATCAAAGACATCTGCGACGGCATGATGGGATAGGTAAAGGCTAAGAGCGTCACAGAGATGGCCAACAAAATGGAAAAGATATTCTTGATCAAAAAGAGACTGGCTGATCGTTGAATATTATTGACCACTCGCCGACCTTCTGCCACGATAGACGGCATCTTTCCAAAGTCAGAATCCAGTAAAACCACTTGCGCCATCTTCTTGGTCGCATCGTTTCCAGATTCCATCGCAATACTACAATCCGCTGTTTTGAGGGCCAGAATATCGTTGACGCCATCTCCAGTCATGGCGACTTTATGACCCTTTGCCTGCAAGCCTTCAACAAGGCTTTTCTTTTGCTCTGGTGTCACTCGTCCAAAGACCGTATATTGGCTCGCTGCTTGGTGCAAATCTTCTTCCGTCAGTAAGGTTCTGGCATCGATTAGATCTTCTGCTCCTTTAATGCCTGCTTTTTGCGCAATAGCTGAGACTGTTGCTGGGTTGTCCCCTGAAATGACCTTAATGGTCACCCCTTGTTGTTTGAAGTAGGAGAAGGTTTCTTTGGCATTTTTTCTCAAAGGATTGGAGAGAATAATCCAGGCTACCAAGTCTACAGGAGCCTCTAAAGTCTCTCCCAGGTGTTCTCCCTTATATTTCCCAAAGGCCAAGACCCGATTACCTGCCTGAGTAGCAGGAGCTATCTCCTTTTCAACCTCAGGGAAGCCCTCTCGTAAAACAAATTCTGGTGCGCCTAATACATAGATTCCAGATTCAAAGGCAATGGCCCCATACTTTTTCTTGGACGTAAAGGGCTGAACGTCGAGGGCCTTCCAAGGCCGGCTGACTGGAGTCTTGTGAAATTTACGGATCGCATCCATGGTATCGTTTTGATCCATACTAGCTTCTACATACTGAGCTAGAGCTTCCAAGTCTTGAGCGCCTTTAACTGGACGAATCTCTGTCACTTCCATACCAGGCTCTGTAATGGTCCCTGTCTTATCGACACAAAGGACATCCACGCGCGATAAGGTCTCAATCCCCTTCATACTATTGAGCAGAACCTTTTCCTTAGCCAATCTGACAGCACCTAGAGCCAGTGCCAAGGTCATCAATAGATACAAGCCTTCCGGAATCATCCCGATCAAGGCCCCGACTGTTGAAGTCACACTGAGCTTAAGACTATCGCCTAGGCTGATATAGCTGCGAAGAAAAAGGAGAGAACCTAGCGGAATGATGAGAAGACCAATGATCCCTACAATACGATTGACCGCATGGACCATGTCAGACTCCTCATGAGACTTGACCTGCTTGGCTTCCAGGCTCAGTTGGTTGATGTAGGAGTCATTCCCAACTTTTTCCAATCGCGCCAGTCCTTGACCAGCGATCACAAAACTACCTGACATGAGCGCGTCTTGCGCTCCTTTTTTGACCTCATCGGCTTCACCGGTCAATTGCGATTCATCGACTTTTAGCTCGCCCTCCAGCAAAAACCCATCCGCATAGATCTGGTCTCCAGCTTGAAAGCGAACTAGATCGCCCTCCACCAGCTGATCGATAGGTAGAGCAAATTCTTTTCCTTCGCGAAGAACGATCGCCTCACTCATATGTAGAAATTGCATCTGACGCAAGATCCGTCTAGAGCGGACTTCCTGCACAATTCCTACCAGGGAGTTGACCACGACGACCGGGACAAACAAGAGATTGTTCCAAGACTTCACTGCTACCAGCAAGACCGCTAAGACCAGGAAAATCAGATTAAAGTAGGTAAAGACATTGTCTCGAATGATCTGCCCAATACTTTTTTCTGTCTTAATCGTGACCTTATTTTGTTTGCCCTCTTGGATCTTTTTCGCTACTTCTTCCTGACTGAGTCCTTCTAATCTATCCATTGCTTTCCTCACTCATGTATTTCCAAGGGCAATCCTTCTGGATCGAAGAAAAATGCCATCTTCTTGCCATCAAAATCATCATAGCGAAGGCCTGTATTCTCAATACCTAGCTGATCCAATCTAGCTAGATAGGTCTCTACATCGTCCACTTGAAAGGCCAGATGACGCAGTCCCGTATGCTCAGGCAAGGGGAGCTTAGGCCGTTCTGGGGCCGTCGGTTTGATAAAGAGTTCTAAAGTCAGCTGCCCTTGGCGGAGATTGATCAAGATATCTCCGCGTTCGGGACGGTCATACTCACTGACAATTGCAAATCCCAACTGGTCCACATAAAAGTGCAACATGGTGTCGCGATCCCGTCCAATGATGGCAATATGATGAATCGTATCTAACTTCATCTGGTCCTACTTTCTATTTTCTATAAAAAGAAAAGGGAGTGGGGCATATGCCCTTTTTCCCTATCCTTATGATTGTTGCAATACTTTTCGAGGTTTGGTTCCTTCAGCTGGTCCAATCACACCCGCTGCTTCCAACTCTTCCATGAGGCGAGTCGCCCGGTTAAAACCAACCGATAAGCGGCGCTGGATCATCGAAGCACTGGCTTTTTGGGTCTCGATGACGAGTGCTTTGGCCTCTTCAAAGAGAGGATCGCCTTCGTCTGAGCCACCCATGCCTCCGTCAAAGTCTGACTCCGATACTTCTCCTGGATCAAAGGCATCATCATAATCGGCTTCTGCCTGCTCTTTGACAAAGTTGACAATCCGCTCTACATCGTCATCTGAGATAAAGGATCCTTGCAGACGAATCGGGTGGTTTTCATCGATCGGTTTAAAGAGCATGTCTCCGCGACCGAGTAGTTTCTCTGCCCCATTTTCATCCAAGATGGTCCGTGAGTCGGTCCCAGATGATACCGCAAAAGCGACACGGGAAGGCACATTGGCCTTGATCAAACCTGAGATAACGTCAACCGATGGCCGTTGGGTCGCAAGGATCATGTGGATCCCAGCCGCACGCGCCTTTTGTCCAAGGCGAATAATGGCATCTTCCACTTCTTTACTTGCGACCATCATCAAGTCTGCCAACTCATCGACAATGACCACAATCAATGGAAGTGGTACTTGCTTCATCTCAGACTGGGCATTGTACTCAGCCACCTTGGCATTAAAGCCAGCAATATTCCGAGCGCCCACTTTCGAGAAGAGCTCATAGCGATTTTCCATCTCATCGACAACTTTTTGCAGGGCCCGACTAGCCTTGCGTGGGTTGGTCACCACTGGAATCAAGAGGTGAGGAATATCATTGTAGACAGAAAGCTCCACCATCTTTGGATCGACCATCATAAACTTGACTTCGTCCGGACGAGCCTTCATCAAAATACTCGAAATAATTCCATTGACCGCTACTGACTTACCAGATCCAGTAGAACCCGCTACCAAGAGGTGGGGCATCCGAGCCAAATCAAAGGTCCGAGCCGAGCCATCTACAGCCTTCCCAAGAGGAATCTCAAGGAGTTTAGCCGGATCTGTTTTGGACTGCTCCCACAATTCACGGAAGGAAACGGTCGCAATCTCTGAGTTAGGCACTTCAATCCCGACCAGAGACTTCCCTGGAATCGGTGCTTCAATTCGCACATCCTTGGCTGCTAGGGCCAAGGCCAAATCATCTGCTAGATTGGAGATACGGTTGACCCGCACACCGACAGCTGGCTTGACTTCATACTTGGTAACAGAAGGGCCGATTTCCGCCCGCTCCACTGTCGCCTTGATATTGAAGCTTGCAAAGGTCTCTTCCAAAATACGGATATTCTGGCGAACGATGTTTTTCTCTTTGGATTGATTTTTCGGCTTATCAGGTGCGAAGAGATCAATTGTTGGAAGCTTGTACTGGAGGAGTTCCTTAGGTGTGAAATCCACTTGAACTTCTTCCCCATCGTCCTCGAATTCTTCGGCTTCCGGAAACTCTTCGTATGCTTCAGGCTCTTCAGGCCATTCTTGATCTGGCAGGTAAATCTCTGGTGTTGCTGGTGCGACAATTTCGGCTTCTGGGAAGGGCTCTGTGAACGGCTCTTCCGCCAACACCTCTCCCGTTTCAGGGTCTACAGGATGCCCTTCCATTGAAAGGGGAGTTGGAAAAACTGCACTTGCTTCTTCTTGCTCTCTTTCAGCTGCAGCAGCTTCCTCGGCAGCTCTCGCTTCTTTTTCAAGGAATTTCTGCTCGCGACGCTCTTTGCGTTTCTCCATAGAAGCGTGGAAGGCTTCCGATCCCTTTTCAAACAAATCATAGATGGAGTAAGGACTCATCAAGAGAATCCCCAATCCAATAAAGAGAAGGCCAATAAAATAAGAGCCAATATTTGAAAACAGGAAGGAAATCGGAGCATAAAGAAGGGCACCGATCATACCACCACCGGCAAAGCTCTCCACTCGCAGATGAATCAGGTCTGCCATGATTCTTGAAAAGGTGACCTTGATCCCATTATTGTCTAAATGAAGGGAGGATACAAAGAAGGCCTGAAACATCAAGAGAAGCCCAGCAAAGAAGCTTAGGAATCCTGAAATCACCCCTTCGTGTTTGTCCAGCCATTTAAAGGCATAGAGGTAGAAAAAGGTCGCTAAAATAGCCAAGTAAGCCAAACTCCCAACAAAGAGTCGGATCAAGTTGTAGGCCAAGACCCCTACTGCTCCCAATTTCAAGGTCGCAAAAACTAAAACCAGACTAATCAGAATGGTCGCAATCATGCGATGAATTGCTTTTTTTCTTTCTAATTCTGCTTTGGACAGTCGTCTCGTCGACCGTGTTTTTTTTGATTGATTATTGTTTGCCATAACCTTTATTATATCACAATTCCAAGCCAGTTCTCTAGTAAAATCACTTTCACAAATTTGTAGCAGAAAGCAGAAAAACAGCACCGAGTGGGCACTGTTCTTTAGAGCTGTTTAGAACGATATTCAATGATGTTCAAATTCCAAAATGGTTCTTACTCAGATTTTTTATCCTCCGGTGTGATGGTATCTAGAACTTGGTCGAATTTTTGCTCTCTTTCCAAGTCATGATCCATTTGAATGATATCGATTTGATCTTGTAAATTTGTCTGTTGGACTTGTGGTTTGAATGACGAAGCAAATCCTACTCCAATCACCAATAGACTCGCTCCAAGGACGCAAAGCCTTTTGACATGCCAAGCCATCGGCAAGGGAATCTTCGCTCGAATCCCTGATTTCTTAACCCAATCCGGATGATCTCGCATCACACGATTTGCTGCCATCAGAGGCATCAGGTAGCCAAAGAGCGCAATGACCGTTGTCAACCCAATAACCCGAAAACGATTCTGATTGGATGGAGAAACATGATTCACTTCCATCAAGACCATTCCCACAATCACTAAAATAATGACCAGCAATAGCCCCAAAGATCTCCATAGACCTTCCCTGCGGTAACATTTCAATTCATCAAACGACATCTCCTTAAAATTCTTATTCATTTTTCAACAACTCCTTATGCTTCTTTAAGTACTTCATCCCATACCATTCTTCCAGCGATTTTCCTTCGAACTCTCGATATTCCTCTGAATATTTATTTCGATAATAACCATACAGTGAATAGGGTAACATCATCACTACTATCATACCCAGCATAATAATATTTCCAAAAAATATCATTCCTATAAATGATATGGTTCCTAAAAAATCAGCTTTCACTTCCCCAACTTGGGGGAAAAGAAATTTCAGAGCTAACCAACCTACTACAATTATCCCACCTAATCCAGTAATGACTTCTATGAACTTTTGCTGTTTAGCAGTTGCACTAGGATCCTGCACTCCATAAAGACGAGTTTTTAGCGATTTCATTCTAGATTGGATAATCATAAACAATATGATTCCGGTAAGAACATAGAATAAAACCAACCCCAAAATCGTAAGGTATCTACCTATGAAGGCGATAAAAAACAAATTCAGAACAAGCACCATCCAAATCAGAAATAGATTCGAATTCAAGATACTAGTATAAGGAATCTTTGCATCATATTTTCTACGCAGATTTTTTCTACAAACAAGAAACCATAAAAACCAACACAAGAAAAACAGCCAAAGTGGATAGAAATTGATCCCCCAGGTTTCAACTGGTGCATCTGGATCAGGATGATGAATTTGCGACTCCATTAATGCAGAAAATCCAAACATGAACAGTATGCCCATAAATGAAAATAGTTTTCTCGCAATACTTAATGGCTTTGTGTAGATTTTTCGGCTATTTGTGTCCCTGACCATATAATCGATAAAGCCATCATGACGCAAACGACGGCTCTCATAAAAATTAGCCTTAAAGATTGATTTTTTCATTCTTACCTTCCAATAACTCCTTATATTTTTTCAGGCTCTTTCAATTAATGTCTATTTCGATTGGAGGATTTACAGATGACTGTCTTCATCCTTCAAGTATTGTTTAGCCTTTCGAACGATATAGAGCGACTCATCTTCTGAGGCTAACTTGCGAAAGAGCTCTTCCGCTCTAGACTTATCGCCTTTAAGAGTAGCATTTAAGGCCTGGTAGTAGATAATTTCCAACTGCTGGTACTTGAAGTCATTGCTTAAGCCTTCGAAATAGTCATTGCTTTGGTGGGCAATGGTTAAATCATAAAGAGCGAGACAGACCTTTTTCGTTTTCTCAGCTAGTGTGGGGTCTGTTATGGTCAATTCATTCAACCGACCCTCCAGTTCTTCTCTAGTCAAATCAGGATCTGTCAGCACGATCGAACGAATAAGATAACTCTCAAAAAAGTTCTTATATTTCTGCGGTAGTTCCTTCTGACTAAGTGCCTCCCTAGCTTCCTCTATAACAGCATCGAAATCTCCCATCATAAAAGAATAGGCGACCGATGTCAACTTCATATCTATCTGTGAAATGGCCTTTTTCACATTCTTGTTCAACTGAAGGTATTGCTGCCAAAAAGCTAAATCTAAGTCTACATGGAGCAAGGTGTTGCACTTGTTAGTATAGCTCTTCTTGAGCAATTGGATGAATAAAAACAAGCCTGCAAGGACCAATAAGAGGCCCGCAGTCTGAAGAAGGGGATCTCTGACCAATAATCCTATACAAACAATCAGAAGCATTGCCAACAAGCCAGCAGATCTAATATAGAGTCTATAGTTTTTGCGCATTTGACCATAATTCATACACATCACTCTTTTCTATTCCTGTTTTCAATGTGGCTAGATTCAATCCTGTAATTCGCCATCTTTTCCATTGTAGTATTGTTTAAACTCTTCATAAGAATGGATTTCATGCTCCTGTCCATCTTTTGAGTAGTAAGCATCTATCTTTACTCCAGAGATTCGATCTTGACCGATATAAGCAAACCAGTGAAGTAGTTGGTCAAAATATTCCGCATTAGACATAGAGTCTTGACGTGGGTATAAGATGTAACCTTCCTTTGAAAGCTTTTCTTTCAATTCAGGATGTTCTTTAAAAATATTTAGATTTTCGCTATTCTTATCTCTATACTCATTAAGCTCTATTCTTGACCCAATACGATACCCTGAATTTTTCACTACCAAACCACCTAAATTAGTATAGGAAGTAAGGATTGCGTCAATAGTTGACACTTCTGTATCTATACTTTCGGATTCAATAAATTCATGATGATCTAAATCATAAAATAATTCATATGATTTTTTTGAATCCTTTGACTCATAATAGCGAAACCATACAAGACTTTGACCTTTATTATTTATCACATCGAAATTTTTCGAGTAAGCTTTTGGAAATTTTTTTCGAATATCTTTTATGAAATCAACTTTCGTTTCTGCCATATCTCTACTTATATCATAATATCGAAATCCAGTATATTCTTTCTGTAAATTGTTTTTGTCTTGTTTTTCATTATAATTAAAACTGACCAAATAACGATTCCCTACAAAATAAAAATCCTTAGCTAGAATATACTTGTTATGATCACCCCAGTATGAAACATTCTTAATATTCCCTGATTCTACATATTTTGAAGCAGGTTCAGTTTTCTTTTGCTGATTAGATTTAGGATGAACCAATACGAATACACACCCTAAAATAAGTAGCAAACTTAATAGAATCCCTGCCATTTTACTATTAAAGTATTTTTTCATTCTTTTCCTCTACAAAACCAATCGTTTCTTTCATAAACTAAACAACTTATCTCCCATCATACCGAATTTTCTATCTCTACGCAACTTCCTTCTTAATTAGTGATTTATCAAGCATTTACAATCTTTAACCAACTTAAGTTAAGAGAGATTTCCGTCTAAATTTGAAAGTATCGCAAAATTAAGGTACAATAGAGAAAGACAACTTTGTTGGAAAGGAAGAATATGAAAAAATTAATCGCACTACTATTATTTTCCGGCTTGGCTTTAACAGCTTGTTCGTCCAATAAGACAGACGCTAACTCTTCAAGCTCAAGCAAAGAAAAGACCGAGCAGACAGCAACTTCTAGCTCTAGTGAAAAAGATCAAAAGAAAATTGAAGAAGAACAAAAGAAATTAGAACAACTGCGCAAAGATTTTAACGAGGCCATGACCAATGAAAATGCCGTCTTCCCACAACTTTCAACTGACGTGGCTGAAGACGAAGCGGAGGTTAAAATCACAACGACTGAAGGCGACATCACTGTGAAGCTCTTCCCTAAATATGCCCCTCTTGCAGTTGAAAACTTCTTGACCCATGCAAAAGAAGGCTACTACAATGGCTTACTTTTCCACCGTGTCATTAACAACTTTATGATCCAAACTGGTGATCCTAAGGGAGATGGTACTGGTGGTGAATCCATCTGGAAGGGCAAAGACAAATCCAAAGATTCAGGTACCGGTTTTGAGAATGAGTATTCTCCATACCTTTACAACCTTCGTGGAGCCCTAGCCATGGCCAATTCTGGTCCAAATACCAATGGTAGTCAATTCTATATCAACCAAAATAAGGAAGATATTTCTAGCAAGCTCCCGACTGATCGCTTCCCAGCTAAGATCATCGATGCTTATAAAAATGGTGGAAATCCAACCCTTGATGGGGGCAACTACACTGTCTTTGGACAAGTCATCGATGGCATGGATGTGGTGGATAAAATCGCATCTGCCGAAACTGATGATAAGGACAAACCAAAATCAGATATCAAAATTGAAAAAATTGAAATCTTAAAAGACTATGATTTCAAGAAATAAGAAATAATGAAAAGAGAACCGCACGGTTCTCTTTTTGTGTTTAAGTCAATTCATTAAAGTCCCAGATTTGGTCCATCCAGCCTTCATAGAAGTCCGGCTCGTGGCAAACCATGAGGATCGATCCCTTGTATTCTTTCAGGGCCCGTTTCAATTCATCTTTAGCATCCACATCCAAGTGGTTGGTTGGTTCGTCCAAGACCAAGACATTGTTTTCACGGTTCATCAAGAGACAGAAACGTACCTTGGCTTGCTCCCCACCGGATAAGACCTGGATTTGGCTTTCAATATGCTTGGTGGTCAAACCACAGCGGGCAAGGGCTGCACGGACCTCTGCTTGGTTGAGAGCTGGAAAGGCATTCCAAACTGCCTCAAGCGGTGTCTGACGATTGCCTCCTTCGACCTCTTGCTCGAAATAGCCAAGCTCTAGGTAATCTCCACGTTCTACTTCTCCAGCGATAGGTGGAATGATTCCTAGCAAGCTCTTCAAGAGAGTGGTTTTCCCGATCCCGTTGGCACCGATGATGGCTACCTTTTGATTGCGCTCAAACGTTAGGTTCAAAGGCTTGGTCAAAGGACGGTCATACCCAATCTGGAGATCCTTAGCCTGGAAGATAAAGCGTCCTGGAGTTCGGGCATTTTTAAAATCAAAGGATGGCTTTGGTTTCTCACTTTGCAGTTCAATGAGTTCCATCTTGTCCAGCTTCTTCTGACGAGACATAGCCATATTCCGTGTAGCTACACGTGCCTTATTACGGGCTACGAAATCTTTCAAATCAGCAATTTCTTTTTGCTGACGCTCATAAGCCGCTTCCAATTGCGATTTCTTCATTTCATAGACTTCAAGGAATTGGTAATAGTCCCCAGAATAGCGGGTCAACTGCTGATTTTCCACATGGTAAACGATATTGATCACATCGTTCAAGAATGGAATATCGTGGGAAATGAGGACAAAGGCATTCTCATAATTTTGCAAATAGCGCTTGAGCCAATCGATGTGCTCTGCATCCAAGTAGTTAGTCGGCTCGTCTAGTAGCAAGATATCCGGTTTTTCAAGGAGGAGTTTGGCCAAGAGGACCTTGGTCCGTTGCCCACCTGAAAGAGAGGTCACATCTGTCTCCATCCCAAAATCCATGACCCCAAGAGCACGCGCCACTTCATCGATCTTGGCATCCAAGGTATAGAAATCACGACTTTCTAGACGTTCTTGGAGTTCCCCAACCTCTTCCATGAGAGCATCGACATCAGCTCCGTCTTCTGCCATAGCCATATAGAGGTCATTGATCCGAGCTTCTGCTGTGAACAACTCATCAAAAGCTGTCCGCAAGACATCGCGCACCGTTTGTCCTTCTTTTAGGACAGCGTGTTGGTCCAGGTAACCAGCTGTCACATACTTAGACCACTCGACCTTTCCTTCGTCTGGTTGCATCTTACCGGTCACGATGCTCATGAAGGTCGATTTCCCTTCACCATTGGCCCCGACCAAACCGATATGCTCTCCCTTTAGCAAACGGAAAGACACATCCTCAAAAATCGCACGATCCCCAAAACCGTGACTCAAATTTTTCACTTCTAAAATACTCATGCTTAACTCTCTTTCGTAGATTTCACTCGTATGATTATATCATCTTCAACTCAAAAAGAAAAGGGAGTCCAACTCCCTTTAGAATATATAAAAATAAATTATAAGTAAGATAGGTTACGCGATTTTGTCAAGAAATCAAAATAAGTTCTAACTTATGAATTTCATAAAGAATATACCGAAACTTTCCGCCGTGAGAAAAGTGCTAGAAACATTATTGTTTCTAGCACTCGGGAGTTTTGAGACCTTAGGCTCAAAACTAAGTCATGGAACTTCTTTGAAGTTCGCTGACGTCCGTACTCACCTAAGGAAAGCTTCTGGCATACTTTTATTATAGATCTGAAGAAAATCCAACTCCCTTTTCTTTTACAAATCCAAGTCTGCGTATGGTTTCCGGTAGCCCACTTGAACCACTTTTCCGTCTTTGACAAGTAGGGGGCGCTTGATCAGCATACCGTCTGAAGCAAGGAGATCCGCTGCTTCTTTCACTGTCAGTTGATCTACCTTATCTTTCAAGCCAAGTTCCCGGTATTTCATCCCGCTGGTATTAAAGAAAGATTTGATCGGTAGGCCAGACGCTGCCATCCAGTCTTGCAATTCTTGACTAGTCGGTGTTTCGGTTACAATATTTTGGCTCTGAAACTCACATTGGAGACCGTCCAATTCTGATTTAGCCTTTCGACAAGTCGAACATTTTGGGTATTCAATAAAGGTATACATCGATTTCATTTCTCCTTCCAGGTAATTCCTTCGTGTTGTAAGAGCCAGCGTTTACGATCGAGTCCAGACGCATAGCCTGTCAATTCTCCATTTTTTCCCATCACGCGGTGACAGGGAACTAGGATCGACAAGGGATTGCGCCCAACTGCTTGTCCCACGGCCTGAGCAGAACCACAAGAAAGATCCTGGGCAAGCTGCCCATAGGTCTTAGTCTCACCATAGGGGATATCTCTCAATAACTGCCACACCCGCTCTTGAAAGGCTGTTCCTTTTGGCGCTAGTGGAAAGCTGATAGCGATTGGTTCTCCTGCAAAATAGTGTTCCAACCACTCCTTTACCTTCTCATGGTAGGGATGGAACTGCTCCAGCGCCCCAAAAGGATCAGGCGCATCTTCTTTCGGATCATAAAAATCAAGCTCTACAAGGCCTTCCTTGCTGACAATGATCGAAAGAAGTCCCATAGGGCTCTCATAGAATTGTTTAAGATAGAGTGTCATTGTAGGCCGCTTCTGCTCTTTGGTCCCAGCGGTCCTCTTCTGAGACCACTTGGAACAAACTGGTTTCTGCTTTTCGTTTGATCTTTTGATAAGCTAGACGGACGCCATCAATTGGGACCTTTCCACAATAATGATAGCCTAATTTTTCAAGCAAATGTTGCATGACCAGATTATCCGGATGCGTATCGCAACGGAAATCAGGCCCTTTTTCTCCTTCGATCAAGCCTTGAAGGAAGGTCTGAGCCACCCCTTTGCCAGCCGCTTCTTTGGCTACAGCGACACGATGAAAGGTAACATACATATAGTTGTCATGCTCCCACTTGCCATCGTAAATCTCATTATAGGCCGCTTCATTTCCCTTGTGGACGGCAGCATAGGCGACGATTTCCTGATCTTCAACGGCTACATAACCACGACTTTCTAGAATATCCTCAAAAATGATCTCTTCATCTGGATAACCATCCTGCCACTGATCGACCTGTCTTTGAGCCAGACTTTCCTTAGCATCTTGGATGATTTCCATAATTCGCTGGATCTCATTTGGATAAGCCATTCTAATTTCCATCCTGCTTCCAACCTTTCCTACTCTTGATGGTAACGAGCATAGAGCTCACTCTTTTGCAGGCCGTATTGTTTGGCGACCTGTTTGATTGCTTGATTCTTCTTCATGCCCTCTTGGACCAAGGTATCGATCTCTTGGATCAAGTCGACCTCTTCTAGGTCTAGCACTTCTTCCTTGGCTCCTTCGACGATCAGGAGGCACTCCCCTTTGAGGGGATTTTCTTCCAGAAATGCGACTAACTCAGAAATACTGCCACGAGTATATTCTTCGTAGATCTTGGTCAATTCACGAACCAAGACAACCGGACGATCCCCATAGACAGCCAACATATTCTCTAAGGTCGCCTTCACCCGATGAGGCGACTCATAAAAAATCTGCGTCTCCGGATAGGCCACTTTTTCTTGGAAAAAAGCCTTTTGTTGCCCCTCTTTGCGAGGCAGAAATCCGTAAAAAATATGAGGTTGGGGTGCTAGGCCACTGGCAATCAAGCCAGTAATCCCTGCACTTGGACCAGGAACAGCTACGACAGGAATCTCGCGTTCAATCGCTGCCTTGACCAAATCATGACCAGGGTCAGAGATACTAGGGAGTCCTGCATCTGAGACCTGCGCCAAATCTTTTCCAGATTCTAAATGGGCGATCAGATCTGGAATTTTCTCCTGGGCATTATGCTCATGAAAGCTAGTCTGGGGAGTCCTAATCTCAAAATGCTTGAGCAAGAGGCCTGTATTTCTGGTATCCTCAGCTGCGATCAAGTCCACATCCTTTAAGGTCTGGACCATGCGGTAACTCATATCTTCACGATTGCCGATCGGTGTTGGGACTAGGTAGAGGACCCCTGTTTTCTTTTCACCTTTAAAACTTCGTTGGATCTGCATGCTTACTCCCTAAATAACAACTCGTCACAAAACATACACTCTTCATCGTTCTCACGGCGTTGGCCGTAGGAATAAGTACAAATGTGAAAACCGTCATTGTAAATTCGTTGCAAATTTTCACGGCCATGGTGTTGTGACTTTGCGGATGCGGTCTTCTCAACTTCCCCCAAACGCTCTCTCAATTTATCATTTTCTAAGCGAAGAGCTGTATTTTCTTCGATGACTTGTTTCAAATTTTTCTTGATGGCTTCGACTTCAGCCAAGGTGACCAACAAATTCTGAGAAAAGCCGTCTAAAGCATCAAATAATTCTTTTTTATTCATTCTGACTCCTTAACTTTCTAAGCTCAAAACCATATATTCTAGAGCATTTTGAAAAGAAACATTGGCCTTCCACATCCTGCGAGCAAGACTCAATTTTTCCAGCAACTGCTGGGATCTGCTCAAGCGCAACTGCTCTTCTAAAGACAACTCCATCAAACGAAAAGCCTGGCTTTGTTTTTCCTTATCATCTGCTAAGCTCACCAATCGGGTCACTTCCAAATAGGCGCTATTCAAATTGGAGTGACAACGTTCGATGAACTGATTACAAACTTTCGCCAACTCAAAAAAAGTAGCATTCTTTTTTTGCTGCTCTGCCTCTTCAAGACTAAAACTAAATCGAGCTACTAGACTTGCCTGCGATTTAATCAAACCTTCTTTTTCTAGACGTTCGGTAAGGTAGGCTTGCTTTTTGGGAAAATGGACCTGCTGGGCACGACTCTTGATGGTTGGTAAAATCAAGTTTTCATCGGATGTCAACAAGAAGAGATAGATCTCACTCTGGGGCTCTTCCATAACCTTTAAGAGAGAATTCGCTGCATTGGTGTGCATCTTGTCCGCATCTTGGACGATAAAGACCTGCCGACTTCCTTCAAACCCGGATTGAGAAAAGTCTTGAACGAGCGAGCGAATACGATCAGTCTTTATGATCTGGTTGACTGGACGCACGATCTTCACGTCTGAGAATTCTTCTTCAGCAATCAAGCGGCAGGAACGGCATTTGCCACAAGGCCAGACTCCCTGCAAATCTTCGCAAAACTGACTTTGAGCTAGCAAGAGGGCCATCTCAAAACTGGCAAACGAACCTGTAAAGAGATAAGCATGACTGAGCTGTTTGTGTTCTAGGATCTGGGTGAAGCGCTCCACCAATTCTGGCTGGAGCTGTTGGATCTCTTCTAGATTCATTTCAATGTCCCCAAGCGATTTTCTAAAACAGCCAAGACATCCGTAAAGACTGCTTCAAAAGATTGGCTGGCATCGATTTTCACGATGCGCTCTTGTTCCTTTTCATACAAGGCTAAATAACCTTGTCTGACCTTTTGGTGAAGTTCAAATCCTTCCAAATCCAAACGATTGACTTCCCGCTCTTGGTTTTTCGCAATTCGTGAGAGCCCTTCTTCGACATCCAGATCAAAGTAAAGGGTTAGGTCTGGCTTAAGACCATCTGTCGCGAATTGATTGAGCCACTCGATATCTTCCACACTCAGACCGCGACCATACCCTTGATAAGCCACCGAGCTATCAATAAAGCGGTCCATCAAGACAACCTTCCCAGCTGCAAGGGCTGGCAAGACACGTTCCACCAAATGCTGCCGGCGACTAGCAATATAGAGCAACAACTCGGTCTTGGCATCCATACTAGTATGGTCTGGATCCAAAATGACTTGGCGGATCTTTTCGGCAATGTCGACACCACCTGGTTCACGGGTTGTAATAAAAGGAATTCCTTTTTCTTCAAGTAGAGGCAAAATGGCTTCTAGGACCGATGATTTTCCCGCTCCTTCTGGACCTTCAAATGAAATTAATGTACCGTTTACCATAGTATCCTCTTTCTGTTTTTCTTCTTTTTATTTTACCAAAAATAAGGGTAAAAATCTTGTATTTTAGGAGAGAAAATTTTTCAAAGTCATTTTCATTTTTTCACTTTTTTGTTACAATATTCTTATAAAGTTTTAGGAGACAACCTATCATGTTTAAATTTAAAGATATTCTGGCTATCATTTTTGGGGCCGGCATTTTTTCGTTTGGGATCTATTTTTTAGTCATTCCCTTTCACTTCTATGAAGGAGGAGCAACAGGGATTACCTTGATTACCTATTACCTTTTCAAAATCCCTGTATCCATCATGAACTTGCTGATCAATATCCCTCTCTTCGTTTTGGCTTGGAAGCTCCTGGGCAAGAAATCTCTTTATCTGAGCTTACTGGGGACTTTCTCGGTTTCGGCTTGGATGGCTATTTTTGAAGCCATGCCCCTCAGCCACCGCTACCATCACTTCATCTTTGACGCCTTTAAAGGAGATATTCTGCTTGCCTGTATTGCCTCAGGGGTTGTCCTTGGTTTGGGGCTAGGGATCATCTTCAATGCTGGAGGAACCACTGGAGGAACAGATATCCTCGCTCGCATCTTTAATAAATACACTTCCCTCAGTATGGGAAAACTCATGTTGATTGTAGATGCCATTGTTCTGACAACTGTTGTCGTAGTCTTCCAAGATGTCCGTACCGCCATGTATACTCTCTTCTTCATCCTGATTGACACCCTTGTGATCGACTTGATTGGAGAAGGTGGTTTTGCTGGTAAAGGCTTCCTCATCGTTACATCTAAACCAGAAGAAATTGCCCAAAAGGTATCTGACGATCTGGGTCGCGGGATTACCTTTATCCGTGGGATGGGCTATTACAGCCGTAAGGACCTGGATATCGTCTACTGTGTCGTTTCGCGGAATGAGATGAAACAAATGAAAGACATCATCAATCGTATTGATCCATTCGCCTTTATCACTATTTCCGAAGCCCATGAAATTCTCGGCGAAGGCTTCACTTTAGATAAAGAAAAACAACCCATTACCCGTTAATAGAAAAATCAGACTGGATTGTCATCCAGCCTGATTTTTTATTAAATAGCTTTTGCGGTTGTTCGAATGATTTCATCGACTTTCAAACCGTTGGCTTCAAATTTAGTACGGATTCCTTCTAGATCCGTCACCCCATCAATTTGAACTTCGATGACGACACGATCGTCTTTGGTTGGGATATTGACTGTATTTGCGATGTTATACCCTTCTTCTACAATCAAGTGAATGATTTGTTCTAGAACGCCAACCTTATCTTCCGTCACAAAGCGTACACGGACTCCTTCTTCTCCATAACCGGATACTTCAAGGAAGGCACGGAAAATATCACGATCCGTGATGACACCGGATACCTGGTCATTGTCCACGACTGGAAGAATTCCCACCTTGTTCTTATACATGAGGTAGGTCGCATCTTCTAAGCTTGCAAATTTTGAGACGGTAATGACATCGCGAAGCATCACATCTTTGACCTTGGTTTTGTTCAAGAGATAGTTCATCTCAAAAATAGACAAGCTTGTTGCTTTAGATGGACTTGCTTCTGCAATCGTACCTTCTGTCACCAAACCAACCAATTTATCATTTTCAATGACTGGCAAACGGTGCAAACCTTGTTCGCGCATCAAATCTGCCGTATGGGCAATTGTAGTATCTGGACTAATGTAAACCACTTTACGTGTCATAAAATCTTTAACAGCCATAACAAGTTCTCCTATGCTTTTACTAGTTTTATTATACTTGATTTTAAGAATGATTTCAAACGCTTTCAGCAGTTTTCTCCTGTTTTCAAAATTTAGAAAAATCAAACAGGAAAAATGAAAAAGAAAGGTCTTCAGGACCTTTCTTTTGAACTTATTCAAACAAACTTTAAAAATCTTATCCACCAAGGTAGGCCTTGCGGACTTCTTCTGAGGCTAAGAGTTCTTTTCCTGTTCCGGAAAGAACGACTTTCCCTGTTTCCAAAACATAACCGCGGTCTGCGATGGCAAGGGCTTTGTTGGCATTTTGCTCAATCAAGAGAACGGTTGTTCCTTGTTTTTGGATATCTTGGATGATATCAAAGATTTCTTGGATAAAGATTGGAGCCAATCCCATAGAAGGTTCATCCAAAAGCAAGAGTTTTGGTGTTGACATGAGTGCACGACCCATTGCGAGCATTTGTTGTTCCCCGCCAGATAGAGTAGCGGCATCTTGGTTCTTCCGTTCTTCCAAACGTGGGAAACGTGAGAAGACTTTCTTCAAGTTGGCTTGATTTTCTTCTCGATCTTTCTTCAAGAAAGCTCCCATTTCCAAGTTTTCCATAACGGTCAATCCTGGAAAGACGTGGCGGCCTTCTGGAACTTGAGAGAGTCCTGCTGCTACAATCTTTTGAGCCGGAACCTTTTGAATCTCCTGCCCCAAGAACTCAATTTTCCCAGCACTTGGACGTACCAAGCCTGAAATGGTACGAAGAATAGAGGTTTTCCCAGCACCGTTAGCACCAATCAAGGAAACAACTTCCCCTTCATTGACTTCGAAACTGACATCACGGACAGCCTGGATCATGCCATAGTGTACAGAAAGATTTTCAACTTTTAACATAGACATTAGGCTTCACCTCCTAGATATGCTTCGATTACGCGTTTGTTGGTCTTGATTTCGTCTGGCGTACCATGGGCAATCAAGCGACCATATTCCAATACATAAATCCGTTCGGTTACTTCCATGACCAAGCTCATATCGTGTTCGATCAGCATGATCGTAATATTGAATTCTTTTTGAATACGACGGATCAATTGGGTCAATTCTGCTGTTTCTTGAGGGTTCATCCCTGCAGCAGGTTCATCCAAGAAGAGGATCTTTGGCTCTGTAGCAAGGGCACGAACGATCTCCAAGTGACGTTGTTGTCCGTAAGCTAAATTTTTGGCCAAGGTATCTGCTTCTTTTTCCAAACCAAAAATGGCTAACAATTCAAGAGCTTTTGCTTTCAAAGCTTCTTCATTCTTGTAATAGCTTGGCAAGCGGAAAAGACTGGCAAAGACATGTGGTTTGTGGTGATTGGCAAAGGCAATCAAGACATTGTCCAAAACGCTCAAGTCTTTAAAGAGACGAATATTTTGGAAAGTCCGTCCCAGACCACCTGCAGCAATTTTATAAGGTGCTTTACCATTTAGTAGCTGACCATCTAAGGTAATGGTCCCTTCACTTGGTTCATATACCCCTGTTAGGAGGTTGAAGAGGGTTGTTTTACCGGCACCATTGGGTCCGATCAAACCAACCAATTCCCCTTCATTGAGTTCCATGGTCACATCCCCAACGGCTGTCAAACCACCAAAGTTTTTTGTTAAATTTTTTACTTCAAGAAGTGCCATTAGTTAGCCTCCTTTTTTGAGAGTAGTTTTTTCAAGCTGAATTCCCATGTTCCAAGAAGACCACCTGGACGGAAGATCATCACGAGAATCAAAGCTAATGAGTAAATGATCATACGTACACTTGAGAAGTCTTGAAGCACCATGTTCAAGATACCCAAGACGATGGCTGCCACAACTGTTCCTGACATTGATCCCAAACCACCAAACACGACAATGATCAAGACATTAATGGTATTGGTGAAAGAGTAATCTTTAGGAACAACAGAGCCGATAAAGCCGGCTTGGAGAGATCCAGCAATCGCCGCTGTGATCGCACCAAATACAAAGGCAATGACTTTGACTTTGGTCGTGTTGATCCCAACAGATTCTGCTGCGATTTCATCTTCACGAACAGAAAGGGTAGAGCGTCCAATTGGACTGCGTAAGAAGTTAATCGTAAAGATCGTTGTAATGACAACAAAGAGGTAAACCAATTGCCAAGTTGTAAAGGCTGGCAAACCAAGGATCCCAGCAGCACCATTTGTTAGAGTACCACCATTAACGATCAAGATCCGGATGATTTCAGAAACCCCAAGTGTCGCAATCGCGAGGTAGTCCCCTTTCAAACGAAGGGTTGGAACCCCAACGATCAAGGCAACGACACCAGCAATCAACGCACCTAAAACCATCGCACCAAAGAAAGCCCCGTAGGTTGGTGATTTGGAACCGAGAATAGCTGCAGAGTAGGCACCAATCGCCATAAATCCGGCATGCCCGAGTGAGAATTGACCTGAGAAACCAACAATGAGGTTCAAGCCAACTGCAAGGATAATATTAATTCCGATTTGTTCTAAAATTTGGATATAGAAGAGGTTGAGCACACCCGCTGCAACCAAGACTTGGATCAAGGCAAAACCTGCGACCAAAAGACCAAGCCAGACTAAATTCACTTTTAAATTTTGTTTCATGGCTTACACCTTCTCTTTCACATTTTTACCGAGGATACCTGCTGGACGGATGAGCAAGATCACAATCAAGATGGCATACACAATGGCATCACGGAAGTCTGAAAGACCGATCGCTGTAGCGAAGGTTTCCAACAAACCGATAACAAATCCACCTAGGGCTGCACCTGGAATAATTCCGATTCCTCCAAGAACGGCTGCGACAAAGGCTTTGATCCCTGGTGTCATCCCCATCAAAGGCTCGATAGCATTGTAATACAAACCGATCAGGACACCACCCGCACCTGCCAAGGCTGATCCCAAAGCAAAGGTAAAGCTAATTGTCCGATTGACATTAATCCCCATTAATTGAGCGGCATCACTATCCACAGATACGGCCCGCATGGCTTTCCCCATCTTAGTCTTTTGAATGATAAATTGAAGAATGACCATCAAGAAAATAGACACTCCCAAGATCATTAACTGAATGTTGGAGATGGAAATCGGACCGAAGTTGTAACGAACCGTTTTAATGACTTGAGGGAAGGAACGGGTATTGGCTCCTACAAAGAAGACCATCCCATATTCGAGCAAGAAGGAGACACCAATAGCTGTGATCAAGGCTGCAATCCGAGTCGAATGACGAAGCGGACGATAAGCCAGGTATTCAATCACAACCCCTAAAATAGCTGTTCCAACCATCGCTAGGAGTAAAGCGACAAAGAAGTTCACTTTCAATGAGTTTAATAAGAAATATCCCATAAAGGCACCTACCATGTAGATATCCCCATGGGCAAAGTTGATCAATTTGATAATTCCATACACCATGGTATAACCAAGGGCCAAGAGCGCATAGACACTTCCCAAGATTAGACCGTTCACTAATTGCTGGAGCATTTGAACCATCCTTTCTAACAATAAAGAGCGAGGCCAGGAATTTTTATTCTCCCAGCCTCTTGTACAAACAACAAATGATAATTATGGTTTAACAGACTCAACAGATTTGACTTTACCATCTTTCAAGCCAATCATAAGAGCTGATTTAACCGGGTTGTGGTTCTTGTCGATTGACATTGTACCAGTCACACCTTCCATGTCTTTCAACTTCGCAAGGTTGTCTTTCAATTCGACAGAGTTCTTAGCACCTTTAGATGCTTCTGCAACCATGTAAACTGAGTCATAAGCCAAAGCTGCGAACATTGAAGGTTCTTCATTGTATTTCGCTTTGTATGCTTCTACGAATTTCTTGGCTTTATCAGTCATTTCACCTTCAGTAGAGAATCCAGCTACGTAGTAGATATCTGTAGCTGCAGCAGGTGTTGCTTGTTCAACGAACTTCGCATCGCTAAATCCATCACCACCAATGATTGGTTGTTTGATTCCCATACCACGCGCTTGGTTTACGATCTTACCAGTTTCAGTGTAGTAACCTGGAAGAACAATCGCATCGAAGTCTTTATCTTTGATTTTTGTAAGAGCAGCTTGGAAGTCTGTATCCTTAGATTGGAACGTTTCTGTTGCTACGATTTCACCTTTATAAGATTTCTTGAAGGCTTCAGCAATCCCTTTAGCATAGTCAGATGAGTTATCGTAGTAAAGAACGACTTTCTTCGCTTTCAAGTTATCAGTTGTGTATTTAGCAATGATTTGTCCTTGGAAGCTATCGATGAAGGTAGCACGGAAGAGGTAATCTTGACCTTTTGTCAAATCATCTTGAGTTGCTGATGGTGTTACCAATGGAACACCTGCTTTACCAGCATTGGCAACGGCTGCTGCAGTAGCACCAGAAGTTGCAGGTCCTACAAGAGCGTTTACTTTTGATTGAGTGACAAGGTTTGTAGTGACTGTTGCTGCTTCAGCTGTTTCAGACTTGTTATCTTTGTCTGTGACAACGATCTTCTTACCGTCAGCTCCACCCTTAGCGTTGATTTCATCAACGGCCAATTGAGCACCTTTTTGTTCAGCACTACCGTAGGCTGCTACTTCACCAGTTTTTTCAAAGTTAAAACCGACTTTTAGTTCTTTACCGATTTCGTTACCAGTTGTGTTTGAACCTGAAGTAGAAACTTCACCACAAGCCGCAAGAAGAGCGACACTTGCAATGGTTAAAAATGAAAGAGCAAATTTTTTCTTCATTTGTAATGATCTCCTTAAATGAATCTTAAATTAAATACATTAAGAATATACCGAATTATCTGACAATTGTCAATAAAAAAAGCGCAATCCATCAAATGATTGCGTTTTCTAAGCTTCTGTGACCACAGATGGGGTCTCCAATCGTTGTAAACTCCCCACAAAATCCGTATCTAAATCTTTGAGATGGCAAGGCAAGACCTTTTTGACATAACGTTCTTTCTTTAAGTCTTCCATCACTTGATCGGCCTTGTCGCTGTCCACATACAATTGGACATAACGGCATTTCTTAGAATGGTACAAGACATCTCCGACAGATTGTAATTTTTTCCCATCTCGATTGTAATACAATTTAACAATCAAGCCTGTTCTTTCTTGTTTCTCAAACATGGTTAATCCCTTTCTCGTTCTGTTACTAGTATATCAAATTTCAAGAAAAAGAACTACTCTTTTATGAGAGCAAAAAAAGAGAGTGGGACAGAAATCGGTAATTCGTTAGAATTCGATTTCGTCGTCCCACCTCCGCACAGTTGAGTAGGGCTGTAAAAGCTGATGAAATCAGCGTAGTAGAGCCCACTCAACCACTGCGTTTTGCTCGACAATCCAAAAATAATTGAGAGGCTAGGACTTTTGTCCCAGCCTCTTGACGGGCCTTCCCACAGGATGGTTTAGCCCAATTTATTATTGGCCATGATTTCATCAATAAAGCCATATTCAAGTGTTTCTTGTGCGCTCATCCAATTGTCACGCTCCGCATCAGCATGCACTTTTTCGATCGGTTGACCTGAATTTTCCGCAAGGATTTTTTCCAAGTTATTCCGTGTTTTGAGCAAGTGTTCTGCTGCGATCGCCATATCGGTTTGTTGGGTACCACCACCAGTACCACCCATTGGTTGGTGAATCATGTACTCAGCATTTGGCAACATGAAGCGTTTGCCCTTCGCACCGCTTGAAGCAATGATAGTTCCCATAGATGCCGCCATCCCCATGACAATGGTTTGGACATCTGACTTGATAAAGTTCATAGTATCTACAATGGCGAGACCTGCAGAGACAGAGCCCCCTGGTGTATTGATATACATATAGATATCTTTTGTATTATCTTGGGCATCCAAGAAGAGCAATTGAGCGATAATGGAGTTAGCCATTTGGTCCTCAACTGGTCCTGTTACCATGATAATTCGATCTTTCAACAGACGGGAATAAATATCGTAAGAACGTTCTCCACGACTGGTTTGTTCAATAACTACTGGAATCATCTATTCTTCTCCTTTAGTATCCATTCATTCTCACGATTCGTGAGGTTCAAAGTATATGTGCTATTATAAACCAATGGTCAAAAAAGGTCAAATCTTAAGCACCTTTCGGACGAATCATGAATGGCTTCTTATTTGGTACCGAATAAACGGTCACCTGCATCTCCAAGACCAGGAACAATGTAGCCATGTTCATTCAAATGATCATCGAGGGCTGCTGTAAAGATATCAACATCTGGGTGAGCTTCTTGAAGAGCTTTCACTCCTTCTGGCGCTGATACTAGGCAGACAAATTTGATATGGCTAGCGCCACGTTTTTTCAAGGAATCAATCGCTAGAATAGCGGATCCACCCGTAGCAAGCATCGGGTCTACTACAAAGATGCGACGTTGATCGATATCTTCTGGCAATTTCACCAAGTATTCAACTGGTTTCAAGGTTTCTTCATCACGGTACATCCCGATATGGCCAACTTTAGCAGCTGGTACCAAACTCAAGAGACCATCAACCATCCCAATCCCTGCACGAAGAATTGGGACAATAGCCAACTTCTTCCCTGCGATTTGCTTTTGAACGGTTTTAGTAATAGGAGTTTCAATTTCAACATCTTCAAGAGGCAATTCACGCAACACTTCGTAGCCCATCAACATAGCAATTTCATCTACCAATTCACGAAAGGCCTTCGTAGAGGTATCCGTGCGGCGGAGAATAGACAATTTGTGTTGAATCAGTGGATGTGTAATAACTTCTAATTTTCCCATTTTGAGATCCTTCTTTCTAAGCTGTTTTTATTCAAAAAAGAGCTATGATAAAAGTGGAGTCAAGCTCTACTCTTTCTTTCAGTCCCTCTTTGATACTCACAGCACATGGAAATCTTCATTTCCAACTTTACATTCTTCTTATTATACCAAATTTTACAAAAAAAAGAGAGCCCTTACACTTAATTTTTTAAGTTCGGACTCACTCTTTCTATCAATCAATTACAACCATTCTTTGTATTTCTTAATATAGATACGTTTGACAACCGTCACACTCAGCATATAGAGGACGATAATCGCAAACAATAGAACAAAGTACAATCCATTTAGTTGGCTCAACTTCAAGATAGAAGCCAAAGGACTATATGGAAGGGAGGTTACAAAGAAGGCTGCTGCTAGAGTCGTCACCACGACTGAGAAGGCTGGACGACTTTGGATAAATGGCAGTTTTGGTGAACGCAACATATGGATAACCATGGTTTGAGACCACATGGATTCGATAAACCATCCAGTTTGGAACACCATGATAAAGGCTGCTGCATCTGCTGCTCCATGGTTGTAGCCATGACCTAAAATCATAGGAACAACAAGGAAGTAAAGAAGCATGTAGGTAATAATATCAAATACAGATGAAATGGGACCAATCCAGGCCATAAAGCGCATGATAGAGTTTGCTTCCCAGATACGAGGTTTCTTGAGGAATTCCTTGTCGACATTGTCAAAAGGAAGGGCGATACAAGAAAGATCATAGATAAGATTGAGCACAATCAAATGAACGGGAGCCATTGGAAGGAAAGGCAAAAAGATGCTGGCGAAGAGCAGAGAGAAAATGTTCCCGAAGTTAGAAGAGACCGTCATCTTGATGTACTTGGTCATATTGGCATAGACCTTGCGACCTTCAACCAAACCTTTTTCAAGGACCATCAAGTCCTTATCCAGAAGGATGACATCTGCCGTTTCCTTGGCGATATCCACAGCGGTATCCACGGAGATCCCAACGTCTGAGACCTTCATGGATGGAGCATCGTTGATCCCATCTCCCATGTAACCCACCTTGTGGCCATTGTTCTTGAGGCAGAGGATGATCCGCGCTTTTTGATCGGGTGATAATTTGGCAAAGACCGTTGTTGTTTCCACAACTTGTGCTAACTCTTGGTCAGTCATCGTATCGATTTCGCTTCCCAAAAGAATCCGCTCTACATCTAGTCCTACTTTTTCACAGACAGCTTGGGTGACCTTTTCATTGTCCCCAGTTAAGATCTTGGTGGTTACCCCATACTCTGCAAGAGCTTTGATTGCTGGAGCTGCAGAAGGTTTTGGTGGATCAAGAAAGGCAAGGTAACCGGTTAGGATCATGTCTCGTTCATCTTCAACACTAAAGATGTCATTTTCGTCCAAGTCGGTTTTGTAGCTGACGCCCAAAACACGAAGACCTTGTTCATTTAACTGAGCAACTTCAGCGAGGACCTCTTGACGGACTTCATCTGTCAGGCGTTTAATCTCCCCCTTGTACTCAACATAAGTCGATACAGAAAGCATTTCTTCCAAGGCACCCTTGGTCACCATGCTGACCACACCGTCTTCATCTTTGACAATGACACTCATGCGACGACGTTCAAAATCAAAGGGCAATTCATCAATCTTATGGAAGGTTTGATCCAGATCGCGAACGATTTCATGTTTCTTGGCTTCTTTCTGGGTCCGATTGATAATCGCTCGGTCCATCAAATTTTTTAGCCCGGTTTGGAAATAGGAATTCAAGTAAGCCCGACGAAGAACTGATAGATCCAATTCGCCATGGATATCAAGCGGATACTCCAAAAGGATTTCATCTTGGGTCAAGGTACCTGTCTTATCTGTACACAAAATATCAATAGCCCCAAGGTCTTGAATGGCATTGAGTTTTTTGATAACGACTTTTTCCTTGGCCATGATGATGGAGCCCTTAGCAAGACTCGCTGTAATAATCATCGGCAGCATTTCTGGAGTCAAACCAACCCCAACGCTGAGAGCAAAGACACCCGCTTCTAACCAGTCACCATCTGTGAGACCATTGATCACAAAGACAACGGGCACCATCACTAACATGAGCCGAATCAAGAGCCAAGAGATGGTATTCATTTCTCTCTCAAATGAGGTTGGTTCGTCATAGGTGTTGATGGTTTGCTCAATAGCGCCCATCATGGTTTCATCCCCCACGACCAAGACCAAGGCTGTCGCCCGTCCGGAGATGACATTGGTCCCCATAAAGGCCAAACTTTCACTTTCCAAGAGACTATCTAGATTTTGACTGTCAGCTTTTCTGAGACAAACCTTTTCAACAGCATCACTTTCCCCTGTGAGGCCAGATTGTTGGACAAAGAAGTCACGGGAATCAATCAAGACCACATCTGCTGGAATCATATCGCCGGCACTTAGTTTGATCACATCTCCTACGACGATTTCATCGATCGGAATTTCTTGTTCTGATCCATCACGCAGAACGGTCGCTGTATTGACAATCATACGTGATAAGTTGCTAGCTGCTTTGTCGCTCCGCAATTCTTGAATGAAGCGGATACCACCAGAGATCAAGACCAAGGTCACAATGATGATGGAGGTCGTTGGATCCTGTTCACCTGGTTTTGCTAGCCAGACATTGGTGATGAAGGAAACCAGCGCAATGACCAACAAAATCACTGTAAAAGGATTGATGATCGATTCGTAGATCTTTTTGATCATGGAATCTTCTTGACCTTTTGTGATGACATTTTCGCCATAGGCATCGCGGTTTTCTTCTACTTGATCGTCAACCAAACCAAGGGCACTGGTTTTGTAGTTGGCAAAGGTGCTTTCAAGTGGTTCTTGAAGAGCGGCAATGAGTCTTTCTTTATTTGTTTGCATTGGTATCTCCTTTTTCAATCAGGAGCCAATCACTTTTGGAGTCCCTACGACACAAATCAGCGATTGGCTGGTTCGGTGCGGTTCGGGATGATCGTCGATTTGTATCATAGCTCTCTCCTTTCTCTTTTCTTGGTAAGGCATCAAAAAGAGTCCTACCCTCGATCGGTAGGACTCATGAAACTCGTCATTTATTTTTCAATCAAAACTCAAAAAAAAACTGACCGTCCAAGCTTTAGCTCCACAAGGCAATGAAATGAGCTTAGTCTTGACCTTTGCGATCAGGACTGTTGACCAACGAGTAGTGTCTCCACTGCTTTGCGGTAGTCATCCGTATCCTTGTGGTAGCCTCACCTACCGTATTTCGAGTTTATTGTACTCCTTCACTTACAGAAAGTCAACACTTATTTGTGAAAAGTTTCCACCAAGCGTTTGGTAATTTCTTCAATCAGGGTGAAGGGAGCTGCCACATTGAGGCGGGCATGCAAATTTCCTTCTTTTCCAAAATCTATTCCACGGTTCAAAATCAATTTGGCTTGGTCATGAATTTTAGCATGCAGCTCATCATCGCTATAAGGATAGGCTGAAAAGTCCAACCAAAGAAGATAGGTTCCTTGGGGTTTCATGACACGGATTTTGGTCTTTTCATGCAATTCATCAACCACATAGTCAATGTGTTTTTCAAAGACTTGCTTGAGCTCCGTCAACCAAGGTTTACCATGGCGATAGGCTGCTTCTGTAGCAATATAGCCCAAGCCTGAGATTTCATGTTGGTTATTAGCCAATTGCCGTTGTTTAAAAGCCGTACGAAGCTTTGGATTTTCAATGACCACATAGGAATTTTTTGTTCCTGCAATATTGAAAGTCTTGGTTGCACTGGTTAAGATCAAGCTGAAATCTTTAAAGCTTGGATCAACCGTGTTAAAGCTGGTATGACGGTGGCCAAACAAGGCCAAATCTTGGTGGATCTCATCTGAAACGAGAAGGACACCATGTTTTTGACAGAGGTGGCCGATTTTTTCCAAGACTTCACGATCCCATACACGGCCTCCAGGATTGTGCGGATTACACAAAACATAGAGTTTCACCTCTTGCTCCACAATGTCTTTTTCCAGCTGATCAAAATCAATTTGGAAAAGACCATCCTTTTCAACTAATGAATTTTCGATCAATTTTCGACGATTGAGCTTGACACTTCGGGCAAATGGAGGATAGACCGGCGTATTGATTAAGACAGCATCTCCTTCCTTGGTGAAGGTTTGAATAGCTGTTGAAATGGCTGGAACAACACCTTCGATAAAGACGACAGCTTCCTTATCAAAGGAATAGCCATGCTCTTCTTTTTCCCAATCAAGGATAGACTGGTAGAGGCTATCCGATGCATAGGTGTAGCCATAGACCATTTGGTCTGCATAGCCGATAACTGCTTCTCGTACTTCTGGAATGACATTAAAATCCATGTCCGCGATCCAAGCCGGGATGATTTCTGGATCTGTCTCTGTTTCTTTCCACTTGTAGGTATGGTGGGTCAAGCGATTCGGTAAAGTCGTGAAATCATATTTGGTCATCTTAAGCCTCCAATGCTTGTTTCAAATCTTCAATCAAATCATCCGCATCTTCGATTCCGATGGACAACCGAAGAAGATCATCTGTCAAACCGTATGAATGGCGAACTTCTGCAGGAATGTCCGCATGAGTCTGAGTGGTAGGATAAGTGATCAAGCTTTCAACTCCGCCAAGGCTTTCTGCAAAGGTAAAGACTTGAAGGGAATTCAACAAGTTAGGAATTTTTTTCTCATCTTGAATTTTAAAGGAGACCATTCCACCTTTTCCAGTGTAGAGGACTTCTTTGACCTGAGGGGAGGTTTTCAAAAACTCGACCACCTTGCGAGCGTTCTCTGTGGAGCGCTCCATCCGAATAGAAAGCGTCTTGAGACCACGGATCAGCAGATAGCTGTCAAACGGGGAAAGAACAGCACCTGTCGTGTTCAAATTGTAAAAGAGTTTGTCATACAAGTCTGCATCGTTTGTCACGACAACACCAGCCAAGACATCGTTGTGACCAGCCAGGTACTTGGTTGCTGAATGTAGGACAATATCTGCTCCCTCTTCAATCGGACGTTGATAGATTGGGCTATAGAAAGTATTGTCCACCACGACTTTGGCACCTTTTGCATGGGCCAATTTGGCTAAATGAGCAATATCAAATTCCAACATCAATGGATTGGTTGGTGTTTCAATATAGAGGACATCCACCGGATCATGATCTAAATGGTGGATCAGTTCTTCTTCTGTATTGGCATAGGTGAAAGAGAAACGACCTTCTTGCTCTTGTTGGTTAAACCAGCGGAAAGAACCGCCATAAAGGTCACGAACGGCTAAGACTTTTGAACCAACAGGGAAAATGCTAAAAGCAAGCACAATGGCTGACATTCCAGAGCTTGTCGCCAAAGCATAGTCTGCACTTTCGATAGCTGCCAAAGTCTTCTCCGCTGTTGCGCGTGTTGGATTTTTCGTACGGGTATAGTCAAAACCTGTAGACTGACCAAATTCTGGGTGTTGGTAAGTCGTAGAGAAATGCAAAGGAGTCGTCAAAGCTCCCGTTGCTTTATCCGACTTGATTCCTGCCTGTGCCAAAATCGTATTGATATTGCGTTTTTTACTCATATTGCCCTCCGATAAACATTCAATCTAACTGCTTACTATTTTATCACTATTATGAGGAGAGCGGTTTTCCCATTTTCAAGACCTAGCTATAGTTTCAAACTATAAGAAAAGGCTGGGCACTTTTTACCCAACCTTTGATTTATTTAATCCGGAATTTTTGTCTGAGACGTGCAGCTTGACCTCCGATAAAGCGGTCAAAATACCGTAGCCATAATCCTAAGGCTCCATAAATAGCAACACCTAAGCCACCAATGACGATGATATAAATCATGCTCGATACGCGGCCATTTGGTGAGAAAATCCAGCCAAAAATCAAGCCTGCGATCAAAACTCCAAGTAGCATCACCACCG
>NZ_JBDGEA010000018.1:0-49986 GCF_040908565.1 Streptococcus parasanguinis
GAATAATGTAGAGGGCATAGGCAAAGGCAGAAACCAGTCCCCAAACTAGTCCTTTAGGAGTGATGGCTAATTGATTGAGTTGACCATGGGTTGCAATGAGAAAGGTCCCTGCGATCGCTAAGACCATGGAAATGACCTCAGATACTGTCGGAGCTACTCGGTCCTTAACACAAGAATAGGCCAAAACTACAATGGGACAGAGATATTGAAAAACAGTTGCCGTACCTGCATTAGTCGCATCAATCGCTTCTAGATAAGTCAATTGGGTCATTAATAACCCTAAAAAAGCAAATAAGAGCAAGGGAAGGTAGGACGAGCGGTCTCTTAGAAAGGCCTTTACTTTTTCCTGGTCTGCTAGATAAGCAAGAAGCAGTAGCACAGCCCCTGAAAACACTAAACGAATCGTTGTCAAACCAATTGCTGTAAATCCATGAGCCAACAGGTACTGGCCACAGGCTCCTGACAAGCCCCAAGCGATCCCAGCGATCAAGGTCATGAGTGTTCCTTTCATCGTCTTTGACATAGTCCCCTCCTAAATCTGTTCCTTACTTTTATTGTATCATAAAAGGCCGAAACGAAACGTTTCAGCCTCATATATTTCATATAAATTTATTTGCTTATTCAGGTTGAACCAAGATCTTGATTTGAGATTTATCTTGTGTTAATTCAACAAATCCTTCTTCAACGATATTTTCCAATTTAATTTTCTTGGTAACCAATTTTTCAGCAGAGAAGTAGCCTTGTTCCATCAATTCCAGCACTTTAGGGAAGATATGACGGTAGGCAATAATTCCTTTGAGAGATTTTTCTTGGATAGCAAATTCATTTGGATTGATGCTGGCTTCACGTTCCCAGATAGATACGACCATACATTCCCCAGCTTTATGAACAGCTGCAAGGGCTTGACCTAAAACAACTGGAACTCCAGTCACTTCATAAGAAACATCTGCTCCACCACCTGTTAAACGATGGATGGCTTCGACGATTGTTTCTCCTTCTTCTGGGCGAACAACGATTGCTCCCAATTCTTCCGCTTTCGCTTGGCGTTCAGGAGATAATTCAACCGCATAGATTTTTGATGCTCCTGCTGCACGAAGGGCTTCAACAATCAAAAGACCGATTGGACCCAAGCCAAAGATAACGGCTGTATCCCCAGCTTTCAATGCAGATTGACGAACTGCATAAACGGCAACGGCAGCAGGTTCTGTAAGCGCTGCTTGCTCATAGCTCAAGCTATCTGGAATCACATGGACCAAATCTCCATCTAGGACACAGTATTTAGCAAACCCACCATCTGCCGCAAGACCGACGAAGTTCAAGTTTGGATCGAGGTTGTAGTCACCAATTAAGTTGTGTTTTGCCAAAATTGGCTCGATCGTCACACGATCACCGACTTTGACACGAGTTACTTCGCTTCCAACTTCGACAATTTCTCCAGCAAACTCGTGACCGAGGGTAACGGGTGCTTTTTGACCAGAATAAACGTGCTCTTCTGTTGGAATGAAGATCGGTCCATCCAAATATTCATGTAAGTCCGTACCACAGATTCCAGTGAACTTAACTGCCACTTTTACTTGATGAGGTTGTACTTCAGGTACTTCCACTTCCTCGATACGAACGTCTTTTGCTGCATGCCAGCGAGCTGCTTTCATAGTAGCCATATGATGATCTCCTTTATATTTCCATGATTTGCATTTTCCTTTTCAGGAAACTCAACAAATCCATTGTAAGCCTTTTCACAAACTTTGTCAAGAAGAAACTGAAGATGAAAAAAGAGCCGCCCTTCGACTGCTCCTTCTTATTTCTTCTTGACTCGTGAAGTCTCTATTCTCCAGCCTACCATCCAACCAAGGACAAGGAGATAATTTTCAAGCGCACCGATCCCATTGACAGGCAGATGATAGTGAAAATAATTGAAGAGATGATTGGTCCCAATCCCAAGCCCACCAATGATCAAAGCCAATAGCACCGTCCGAAGATAAAACCAATCATATTTGAGATTAACAGCAATGAGAATCACAAGAACTGCCACATTCCAAAACCCAATCTCCCGTTGCCAACCGACAGAAATACCATATCCCGAATGACTTCCCATATAGGATGGAAAGAATAGCTGGAAGATAATTGCTCCAGACATAGCGATAATGACTAGGATAAATAAAACTCTTAAAAATTTATTCATGTAATTCCTCCTAATACCTGTTGACATGTAATCGTCTTTCCTATTCTAACACAATTTTATGGATAGTAAAAACCAACCTCTCGGCTGGTTCTTTTTCTATTACTCTTCTTTCAACTTAGCCAATTCTTGTGCAAGTAACTTGAGGGCTACTTGTGGGTTGGCTTGGCCTTTGGTTGCTTTCATGAGGAAGCCGGTAAAGGCCTTGTCCGCATTCCGTTTCCCTGACTTGAAGTCGGCTACGGCTGCTTCATTGTCTGCGAAGACTTGGTGGATGATTGGAATCAAGACTTCAGGGTCTGAAATCTGTACCAATCCAGCTTTTTCGACGTATTCACGCGCACCGCCACCGTTTTTCGCCAAATGAACGAAGACTTTCTTGGCAATCTTAGATGAGATGGTGCCATCTTCGATGATGGCAATCATTTCGACCAAGTTTTCTGGCGTCAACTCGATTTGTTCCAGTGTCTTGCCTTCTGCATTCAAGAATTGAGCTACTTCACCTTGGAGCCAGTTAGACACTTGTTTGGCATCGCCACCAAGGGCTACGGCTGCTTCAAAGAAGTCTGAAGTGACTTTGGTCGCTGTCAATTGATTGGCATCATAGTCAGATAAGCCAAGCTCTGCCACGTAGCGAGCACGACGGTCTTTTGGAAATTCTGGCAACTCCGTGCGCATTTCTTCGATCCACTCATCTGAGATTTCAAACAAGGGAAGATCTGGTTCTGGGAAGTAACGGTAATCCGCTGCTCCTTCTTTTACCCGCATAAGAATCGTGCTCTTGTTGGCTTCATCGTAACGGCGTGTTTCTTGGCGAATAATCCCACCCGAACGCAAGATTTTCGCTTGGCGCTCTACTTCATATTCAAGACCTTTACGGACGTTTGAGAAAGAGTTCAAGTTTTTCAACTCCGTCTTGGTACCAAATTCCTCTTGACCGTATGGGCGAAGGGAAATATTGGCATCGACCCGCATCGATCCTTCTTCCATCTTGACGTCAGAAATCCCAGTGTATTGGATGACTTCTTTCAAAGCTGTCAAATAAGCATAGGCTTCTTCCGGAGAACGCATATCTGCTTCAGATACAATCTCGATCAATGGCACCCCTTGACGGTTGAGGTCTACATAAGAGAAGCCATCTGTTCCGTGCGTGTTCTTACCAGCATCTTCTTCCAAGTGGGCCCGTTCAATCCCGATTTTCTTGGTTGAGCCGTCTTCCAATTGCACTTCAATCCAACCATTGTAACCGATTGGCTCGTCAAATTGTGAGATTTGGTAGGCTTTTGGATTATCAGGATAGAAATAGTTCTTACGGTCAAAGTGCATGTGCTGATGGATATCCATGTTCAAGGCCAAAGCAGCCTTGATCCCAGCGTCCACAACACCCTTGTTCAAGACAGGAAGTACCCCAGGGAAAGACCAGTCAATCACATTGGTATTGGCATTTTGCTCGTTTCCAAAGTGGGCAGAGGTTGGTGAGAAAATTTTTGATTTTGTATTCAATTCAACGTGGACTTCAAGTCCGATGACTGTTTCAAAGTTCATTAATTGTCACCTCCGAAAATTAGGGGTTGTTGCTTGTGGTAATCCGTCGTTGCTTCAAAGGCCGCTGCGGCTTGGTAGATGGTTTCTTCAGAATATTTCGGACCAATTAACTGCAAACCAACTGGAAGTCCTTGAGTAAATCCTGCAGGAATCGAAATCCCTGGAAGACCCGCCAAGTTGACTGGGATGGTCAACAAGTCCGCCAAGTACATAGCAACAGGATCATGATTGAGCGAATCCAAATCAAAGGCCACGCTTGGTGCTGTTGGACCAAGGATAAGGTCATAATCCGCAAAGACTTTTTCGAAGTCTTGGATAATAAGGGTCCGAACTTGACCAGCTTTCTTGTAGTAGGCATCGTAGTAACCAGATGACAAACTAAAGGTACCAAGCATGATCCGGCGTTTGACCTCATCACCAAAACCTTGGCTACGAGTGTTCACGTAGATATCATCCAAGTTCTTGGCATCTTCCGCACGGAAACCATAGCGAATCCCGTCAAAACGTTGCAAGTTTGAAGATGCTTCTGAAGAAGCGATGATGTAGTAGACAGCAACCCCGTATTTAGAATGTGGCAGACTGACTTCTTCGACAGTTGCTCCCAATTTCTCAAAGTGCTTAGCTGCATTGAGAATCGTTTCTTTGACTTCTGGATCAATCCCTTCCCCTAGGTATTCCTTAGGCAAAGCAATTTTCATCCCCTTGATGTCTTGACCAATCTTAGAAGTAAAGTCTGCTACACGAACAGGTGCAGAAGTCGAATCCTTGTCATCTGCACTGGCAATGACATTGAGCAATTGCGCATTTTCCTTAACCGTTGGTGAGAAAGTCCCAATTTGGTCAAGTGAGCTACCAAAGGCAATGAGACCAAAGCGTGAAACTGTTCCATAAGTTGGTTTGAGACCGACGATTCCGTTGAAGGCAGCCGGTTGGCGAATAGAACCACCCGTATCTGAACCAAGAGACAAACGGACTTGTCCTGAAGCGACAGCAGCTGCTGAACCACTAGAAGATCCACCAGGCACCTTGCTGTAGTCCCAAGCATTCTTGGTTGGTCCATAGTAAGAAGTCTCACCAGATCCACCCATGGCAAACTCGTCCATGTTGGTTTTTCCGACAACAATCATACCTTTGGCTTTGGCATTGGCAACAGCTGTCGCATCAAAGATGGGCTCGTAGTTATAGAGCATTTTTGATGCCGCAGTGGTCAAGATGCCATCTGTTGAGATATTGTCTTTGACGGCGAGTGGAATCCCTGATAAGAGATTATCTGCATCAATCCCTTTTTCATCAATGGCCTTGGCTTGTGCAAGGGCAGCTTCTTCAGCCACCGTCACAAAGGCATTGACGGCTTCTTCACGCGCCTTGATATCGTCAAGTGTCGCTTGAGTCAATTCGGTTGCTGAAATTTCCTTAGAGACAAGGAGGTCGTGCAACTCTTCAATGGTTTTATGGTTGAATGACATTAGGCATCTCCTCCATCTTCTAGGATAGCTGGCACCTTGATGTAGTAATTGTCTTTTTCAGGTACATTTTTAAACAAATGGTCGCGGTCAGTGCCTTTTTCAGCGACATCCGGACGCAATACGGTCTTACGATCCGCCATGGTTGTTGTTGGGGCTACACCGGTTGTGTCCACTTCTTCCAACAATTCCACCATGTCGACAATCTTCGACAAGGTTGTCGCAAACTCAGCTGTCTCTTCTGGAGAGAATTTCAATTTTGAAAGATTGGCAACGTGGGTTACCTCTTCTTGCGTAATTTTCATCTTGCTTCCTTTCGTGAATTGATGATTTTTCAATACCCTCTATTTTACCATAATTTAGCTCAATTTGCTTGCCTTAGAAAAAATCTGTAGGACTTTTTTGTCGCTACAGATTCTTCATTTTATATTGCTTTTTCGCCTAATTGTCCCATCTCTATTAGAGTTTCTTTCCAGAGTTTCTGGACATGAGATGCGAGGTAGCAAGAAGCCAAGTCATAAGAAGCCTGATGAAATGGTGCAAGGTCACTTTCAAAGAGCTGGACCAGCTTGTCTGCCAACTCTTTCACCAATTGTTCTTCTGGCACTGTCTCGCTATAAGGTACCAAAAAGCCATTTTCACCCTCTTTTATAAAAGTTGGATTGCCATAACGAGCATCAAAGCCGAGCAAGGCTAATCCTGCTCCAGCCGCCTCCATCAAGGTCAATCCAAAGGTCTCCCACTGAGAAGTGGTGAGGTAGGCTTGGTAGCAAGGATAAATCTGCTTAAGATCCGCATGACCACGTAGATGAATAAAGTCTTGCGCTTCCAACTCCTGAATCAGGTGTCGCAAGTTATCCGCTTCGCCACCCTTTCCATAAATATCAAACTGAAGGGCAGAGAGGCGTTTATGAGCTTGAGCCACTACTCGAATGGCTAAATCGATGCGTTTTCTTGGATCCAAACGGGAAGCTGTGATCACGCTAAAGGGAGGTCGATCTCCTTGTGATTCCGTCAATTCTTCTAGATGCCCTACTGGAATACTATAGATCGGAATTCCTTGGCATCCTTGTTTAGCAAGTGTCTGCTCCAAGACTTCTTTTTGAAGATCCGTCGCCGTGATGAAGTAATCGAAGCGTTTGGCATACTTGAACACATAATAGTACTCATAGTTGAGATGGCCATTTTCAAATTCGTGCTCTGAATGAAACACCATGGCGAGCTTGGAAGGATTATCTTTCTCCAACAAAGGGCGGGCAAAATCCATGCGCGAAGCCCGATCAAGCAGAATCAGATCCCCTTCTTTGAGCGAAAGTTTCGACAGAAAACGTCTCATCACTTCTGTATGGTTGGTCAAAATCTCAGGCCCCAGTTTATAGAGCCAGCTTCCACCTAACCTCAATTCTTCAAAAGCAATACTTCCATCTTGATGGTGATAGGTCCTTCTGACAACACTACCATACTGAAAATACTCTGTGGCAAGTTTACAAGCTCCATAATACTCTCGCTTGACCAGATTCCCGGCTAAAAGATAATCTACATAACGGACACAGTCTTTATGATAGGGATCCAGATGGAAGGTCAAAGCGCTGTTATCTGCAAATTGATAGCGAATAGCTTCTTCTGTTTTTTCAACAACATCTAGACGAGTCAGTTGAAACTCCATTTGCAAGGCCCCCACCGTCTTTTGAGGGACTGTAGTCTGTTGATCTGTAAAGCCTAAATGGGCAAAAAGCAACTCCTCATCCCGATGCCCCAAAGAGAGGTAATAGGCCAATTTTTCTGGAGTGGGCCAAGTGGTAAAGACAAACTTTGCTGCCACTCCTAGACTCCGGAGCATCTTTGCCCGAGAGGCTTGTGCAACATCGACTCCATTGGGTTCAAATCCCACTAATAGATTAAAGGTATAAATGGTCATGCTGTTCCCCCCTCTAATCGCTTAAAGATCTCTTTCAGAGCATATTTTTCAGGCAGTTCCAAGATCCTCACTTGCTCTCTTAACAATGATTTAAAGGTGTCTGGCTGCTGGACTAATGCTTCTAATTGATTTCTCATTTCTTCTACTGTATCGGTAATCGTGCTCAATTCTTTATAGGCTTCCTGGTGCACTGTACTCTTCAACCCAAACAAGACTTGCCCATTTTCAAGAGCATGAAGGCTACTGTTCCACACTTCTTCTCCTCGGTTGCAATCCAGATAAATAGAGCAGCTGGATAACAAGTTCTCATATTTTTCTAGCGAAATCCCTGGATAGAGGTGTACATTAAAACAAGTCTCCAAGTCTGTTAATTTTGGTCCCATAGCTGTCAAAGCAGCAATGTGAAAGTTCACTTGTGGAAAATCGTGAACGAGGTCTGCTAAGCCTTCAACCTCTTGAGAAGCCGTCATGACCAGGGCTTCTGGTTGAAACTTCTCCTGGTCCACGTCTACGAATCCTGAAAGACTTGTGTAGCCTTCTTTTTTCTCACCTAAATAAGCATCCTCCAGCACCAGGATCTGCTCAACCTGCTCTTTGATTCCTTCTAGTTCGGCACCTGTACTTGTACACAAGGCAAGTCGTTCCTTAGGAATCTCTTTCACAACATCTAACAATGTTTTATCCATCAAAAGGATGGCTTCATTGTCTGCCAAGACTTGTTTCAGAACGGCTCTTTGAAGCTCTTCTTTATTGGCATACAGATGATCCCGTCCTTTAGGGAGTTGATGCAAAAAAGTCCCTTGCAAGACAAAATGAAGCAGGACTTCTTCTTGTTGACGATTCAAAAAAATGTCTAAATAAGGTTGACCGGTTTCCGTAAGGAGACTCTGCTTGCTTCTCCAGCCATAGCGGTTGTAAACATCAATGGATACAATCTCCTCTCCCTGACCAAACCACTCCACTCTTTCAACCGTTCGTGACAAGATATCCTCTCGCAAAAGCACATTGGCACGACGTTCCTCCCCATCAAAAAGATAGGTCGTGATCCCAAGCGTCCAACATTCCCATAATTCTGGAACCTCTAAATCATTGAAAAATAAAGGGTTCCCAACTGTTGATGCCGGGTCTTTTTTGGTAAAAAAGGTCGCCAGACTATCTGTCTGTTGATCCAAATCTGTTTCCAAATTGGTCACAAACACACGGTAGGGCTGGCCAAGTTTGTCCAATAATTTTCGCAAACGATCCAGCTCTCTGGTCTGCTCTGATGCAATAATGAACATGCTGATCCTTTCTCATCAATAAGTTCTTAGTCCATGGTTTCAACGAAACTGAGGTTGATCCCCACGCGCTCATAGGTTTCTGACTCTTGCAAGCCAGCTTCTTCTAGTTTTTCAAGAGCCCGTTTCAACCGCGTTTTATAGATATAGCGGTGCCAGGTCAGATCATAGCCCAACATCCCAAGAAGAGCCAATTTTTCTTGCTTGGCTTCCATCTCATCGAGTACCCGCTTTTCTGTCCAAACTTGGGACAGAGTATCTGAACGACCCACGCGATACCAATAAATACATTTCTCCGTATGGACCACCCGATTGGCTTTTAAGAAGAGCTTATACATGAGAAAGTTATCTTCAACATTTTTTCCGACCGGAAAACGAAGTCCTTCAAATAAGTTACGCTTATAGAGCTTCATCATAGCACACGCCCAGGCCATATCTCTGGTCTCCTGAATGGCATCGTGGTCCATAATTGTTCGCCCCTCATAAAGGGTCTCTGAATAATCATCGTCCGTTACCTTGATCAAGTATTTGCTACTACTGTCATCATAGAGGTTATAGTTAGCTACCGAGACATCCGCATCATACTTCTTCAGTTGGCGATAGAGCACTTCTACATAGTCCTCCGTCACCCAGTCATCTGGATCAATAAAGGTAATGTAATCACCAGTAGCTAACTCAATCCCTGTATTGCGGGCAGCGGATAAACCCCCATTTTCTTGACGGACATAGCGGATGCGCGCATCCTTCCTAAAAAATTCTTTACAGATCTCTTCTGACTGATCTGGCGAACCATCATTGACCAATATGATCTCTAAATTCGGGTAAGTCTGATGGATAACCGTTTCCAAACATTGTCTCAAATAAGCTTCTACATTATAGATGGGAATGATAATACTGACTACTTCATTTGCTTCCATACTTCTTCTCATTTCTCTTTAAATAATCGCGAATCGCTGTCACCATCTCCTGCACCTGATCATCCCTAAACACCTGATTCTCACCATTCTCCACATGATTGGTTCCTTCAAAAGAAAAAATAGGGAGACCTTGTCGACTGATCGTTTGCGTGATTTGATCGACCTCATCATAGGGATTGATATCCAGATAAACATCCAATTTTTCTAGGACTTTTCGACTGGTCAAGGGATCAAAAGAGGGATAAAGAAAGAGGTTAGGGTAGCGTTCCAATTGCACCAAGTTAAAACCAAAATGACTATGGGCAAGGACATGAATCGCTACGTCCGGCAACTCTTTTAACAACGTCTCCAACTCTTGGATATCTGCTGTATGGGTATAAATAGCCGCATGATAAGGAAAATCTCCCACTAGATCTTGATAGGTTTGCTTCAAAATCGGTTTTCGAAGCAAAATTTCCTCCCAAGAGAGGGCATAATAAAACCACCATAATTCACGAAAACGATTGAAGCGTTTGGAGGTCCATGGTTTATTATGAGAGGTGTAGTGAACGACTGCTGGGATCCCTTGGAAGGCATCATACCAGTCCAAATCACCATAGAGATATTGATCCTTATCAGACCCTACTTGTAGATTATAGGTCCAAGGTAATGGATACCAAGCATCTTTGAAATACAGGTTCAAAATTCCTTGATCTCCGTAGACATGCTGATGGTGCTTGCGAGTAAGGTCAAAAAGAGCCTCTGTCACTTGGTGCTCTTGCCACCAAGCCTTATCAATCACCAAAAGTCCAGCATTAAAACCATCTGTCGTCGTCGGCTTATCAACCACTGCACCCAGTCCATAACCTTTTAGATCGACCTCAAATAAAGGCGATAAATCCTGTGTAAAGATCATATCACAATCCAGATAGAGGATTCGCTCTTCTTCCACCATCTCTGGAATAGCGTAACGGAAATAGGTTGCATAGTGAATATGGTCACTTGGAAGCGAAAAGGACTGGAATTGCTCGGGAAACATCCGACAATTGATCACTTCTGAATCCAACTGGCGCAAGCGCTGATTCATGATAGTAAACCACTCCGTTGGTAGATCTTCATTTAAGACATAAATTTTCAACCGGTCCTGATGGGCACACAGTGACTTCATCGCGGTTTCCAACTTTTCCATATAAGACAGATTGGCTGAAAACACAACAGCTTTTTTACTCATAACTTCCCCTTTTTTCTTTCATTAGAATACCATTTTCAAGAGAGGAAAACAATTTCTAAGCCCAAAAAAGAGGCCTAGACAAGTATCTATGACCTCTTTTACATCGGTTTCTTATTTTTGGTCTAATACAGCTAGTGTATCGTCTACCAAACTTGCCCCTAAGACATGCTTGAAGTGATTCAATGCAAACTGGTGATTTTCAGGAGTGAGCGACGCCACTGCAGGTTCCACAACTTCGATCTGATAACCCAGATTGTAGGCATCAACCGCTGTATGGAGAACACAGATATCGGTCAAGACACCCGTCAAAATAACGGTGTCCACATGACGTTCCCGAAGGCGGATATCTAGATCCGTCCCTGAAAAAGCAGAATAATGACGTTTGTCCATCCAAAAGACGCGTGGATCCGCTTTGTGCTCCCGATAAAAATCTGCTAAAGGGCCGTACAAATCACGTCCACTAGTCCCAATGATATTATGGGGTGGGAAGAGCTTGCTTTCAGGATGAAATGGATCGTCTACATCATGCGCATCAATGGCAAAAAAGACATAGGCTCCTTGGTCAAAGGCCAATTGGGTCACCTGAGCAATGCTCTCAGAAATGGCTTGGGCGGGAGCCCCTGCCGTTAGCTTACCTTCATCCGCTACAAAATCAACGGTGTAGTCAATCGAAATTAATGCTTTAGCCATTAGTAGTCTCTTTTCTTAATTTCTTCAAAAATATCTGGTATCAACACTTTGAGATAGGTTCCCTTCATTCCAAGAGAACGGCTTTCAATAATACCGGCTGACTCCAATTTCCGGAGTGCATTGACAATCACAGAGCGAGTGATACCAATCCGATCTGCAATGATAGAAGCAGTCAACTGTCCCTCATTGCCTTTCAATTCACTAAGGATGGCAGAAACAGCCCGCAATTCAGAGTAAGACAAGGTATTGACAGCCATATTCACCGCTGTCCGACGACGAATATTCTTCTCGTCTTCCTCGCGTTGGTAGTTCAACATTTGAATCCCTACCACGGTACTCGCAATCTCAACCAAGATCAAATCATCATCCGCAAACTGTTTATCATTGCGCCAAATGATCAAGGAACCCAATCGAATCCCAGAAACATGAATAGGCGCAATGGTGGTCAAGCCATCAGGAAATTCAGACTTGGTTTCGACCGGAAAGATACTCAAATCATGGTCCACATCTAAATTAGCTTCTGTATCGTAGACCAAACTAGCTGCCTTGGCATAATCTTCTGGTAATTTTTTATTTTGAAAGAAAGCTTCTACCCGGTCATTGTTGGTCTTGTAACGCATGAAATAACCAAGAAGGGTTCCCTTGCTATTAATGATACAGGCATTACAGTGGATAATATCCGCTAATTGCTGGGCAATATCATTATAAGGCATCTCGAACTGCAACTGTTCATCAGTCCGTTTCAAGATGGATGTAATTTTACGTGTCTTTTCTAATAAGTTTGCCATAATAAACCTCGCATATAGTCAGCTCAAGTATATCATATAAGTGTGGGAATTTCAATCAAATTATCTGAAAATTATTTATTTTTTCTACAATTATGCGCAATTCAGAAAAATGTCGTTTCGATGACATGGATTTTATAAAATGAATCAAAAAAAGATTGAAGACTTTCCTCTTCAATCCTTTATCTAATTAACGTTTGTATTGCTTCAAGAAACGAGTCATTTTTTCTTGAATTTGAGCTAACTCATCGACACGTGGAAGGTAAACGATCCGGAAGTGATCTGGATCTTTCCAGTTAAATCCGCGGCCATGAACCAAGAGAATTTTTTCTTGCTTCAAGAACTCTAAAACAAATTGTTCATCATCATCCACGCGGTACATGTCCCGATCAATCTTAGGGAAGATATAGAGACCAGCCTTTGGCTTAACAGCTGAGAGACCTGGAATATCATTGATGGCTTTGTAGATAAAGTTCCGTTGTTCGTAGATTCGACCACCTGGAAGCAAGAGTTCATCCACGGATTGGTAGCCTCCAAGAGAGGTTTGCACAACTTGTTGAGCCAAGACATTTGAACAAAGACGCATATTGGACAACATGTTCAAACCTTCGATATAGCCCTTCACATGGTGCTTGGGTCCGGATAGAACCATCCAACCAACACGGAAACCGGCAATCCGGTGAGATTTTGACAAGCCATTCATACTCACACAGAAGAGATCAGGCGCTAAACTTGCGATAGCCGTGTGTTTTTCACCATCCATGACCAAGCGATCGTAAATTTCATCCGCAAAGATGATCAAGTTATTTTGACGAGCGATCTCTACAATCTCAAGCAGGATCTCATCTGGATAGAGGGCACCTGTTGGGTTATTCGGGTTGATAACAACGATAGCCTTAGTGTTTGAGGTGATTTTCGACTTGATATCTTCAATATCTGGATACCAGTTTGCTTCTTCATCACAAAGATAGTGAACCGCATTCCCACCAGCTAGGCTGACGGCTGCTGTCCAAAGAGGATAGTCCGGCATGGGAACCAAGACCTCATCCCCGTTGTCGAGCAGTCCTTGCATGGACATGACGATCAGCTCACTCACTCCATTTCCAAGGTAAATATCATCAATATCCACATTTGGAATTTTTTTCAACTGGCAGTACTGCATGATGGCCTTGCGGGCTGAAAAAATCCCTTTTGAATCTGAATAACCTTCACTATCACGCGCATTCATGATCAAATCATGGATGACTTCATCTGGAGCTGTAAAGCCAAATTCAGCAGGATTCCCCGTATTCAAACGTAGAATTTTTTCTCCATTTGCTCGCATGCGCATGGCTTCTTCCAAGACTGGACCACGAATATCGTAAGCGACATGTTCGAGTTTGCTTGATTTATTATATTCCTTCATATTCTGCCTCGATTCACGAAATTATCTCTATTATACCACTAGTTCAAATAGAGTACAAACCGAGGACTTTAAAAATTCTGCAAAAATATAGCAGAAAAGCGAGACTTTACCTTTACATTCTAGCTCAAAAGAGATAAAATATAAGTGTATAAAGAATAGGATTTCCTTCTATTCTATCCATGTTTTCAAGCTATAAGGAGGTAGGATTATGTCTCAAAAATACGAAAATATTATGGTCGCTGTCGACGGTTCTCATGAAGCAGAATTAGCCTTTGAAAAAGGGGTTAACGTTTCTCTTCGCAACGGCTCTAAATTGACGATTGCCCACGTCATCGATACCCGTGCCCTTCAAAGCGTCTCAACTTTTGATGCTGAGGTCTACGAAGAATTGCAAGAAGAAGCCAATGAATTGCTCAAAGGCTACAAGGAACGTGCTGAAAAAGTCGGCGTTCAAAATGTTGTGACTGTTGTAGAAATGGGAAATCCAAAAGTCCTCTTAGCCAATGATATCCCAAGTAAGGAAGGAGTTGACCTTATTATGGTCGGGGCTACCGGACTCAATGCCTTCGAACGGTTAATGGTCGGATCCTCCTCAGAATATATCCTTCGCCACGCCAAAGTAGACTTACTAGTGGTACGTGATAAGGATAAAACCATGTAAGAAAGAACATATTTCGACTTCTTTGTAGAACACTTTACTTATCTTAGTAAAAAATAGTTTGTCTACATTCTAAAAAAGGTTTGGAACCTTTGTTCCAAACCTTTTTTAGTTGTCTTTTTTTGCTTCTTTTTGTTTTGCATGTTTTTCGTAGGCCTTGAGCTGGCGATCGAGTTCTTTTTTGATGGCTGGTTCTGGAGCGTATTTTTCTTCCCAATCATCTGGCTTCAGAATTTTGTGGGTTACTGGATCAAAGTGCGCCTTTCCATCTGGGAAAATCTTGCCCATATTGGCCCGGTGAACAATCTCAAAGACCTCTTCAGGATCGACCCCCATTAGAACAAAGCTACCATAAGTCAGATAGAGGGTATCAATCAAGGCATCAACCTGCCCTACCATGGAGATCTCAGCTGGGTGCTTGCCACGAACCTTATCTGCAGCCTTATCCAAGGCTTCGTGAAGAGCTGCTACCGAGCGATCAAATTCTTCCTCACTTGTGCTAGCTGCTCGGACAAATTCTACCAACTCCTCTTGCTTGAACATGGTTCGATAAAGGGCATCTTGAGGCTGCCAAACAACTGGTTTCTCCTGGGTCTCCCCATCCATCACACCATGGAAGGTTTTGACCTTATTGAAGTGATCATCCTTAGAAAGAAAGAGTTCTTTCTCTGAGAGAATACCAAAGTGTTGCAGGGCCTTTTGAATGCCATCCTTGCCATTACTGGTCGTGGTATGCTTGGCAATTGCCTTGACACTAGTCGTCCCATTTCCCATCGCAATGGACAAGCCAACACCTGAAAGCATCTCTAAGTCATTATCAGAATCACCAAAAGCCATCACTTCATCGATATCAAAGCCAAATTCCTGACCAACGATGCGGATCCCTTCTAACTTGGAAATCCCTGGGTTGAGGACATCTGCTGCAAAAGGACTAGACCGTGTGAATTTCAGATCCGGAAACTCTTTTTCAATTTTTGCAGTCTCCTCTGGACTCGATAAGATCAACACTTGGTAGATTGGTTCTTGCGCTAGTGCATAGAGGGTGTCCTGATCTTGTGGGACGACCTTGCTGACCACTTTGTTAAATCCTCGACTGACTGTACGGGCCATTTTGCGGGGCACAAAGCGACTGGACCAGGTTGAAATAGGACTCATCCCAAAACTCATGATCCGAGAACCAAATACCCCATCCTTGGTACCGAGAGCAATTTCCTTGCGGTGTTCTCGAGCATAGTCAATTAGTTGGTGCAGACTCTTTTTATCGATTGGGCTAGTAAACAGCACGCGGTCCTTGGTCAAAATATACTGACCATTATAGGTCACTGCAAAATCAAAACCATAGCGTTCCATAAACGGTTTGACAAAGGCCGGTCCCCGCCCTGTCGCAAGGCCTACATAGATCCCTTCTTCCTTTAAAGACTGAATGGCTTTTTCTGTTGATTTTAGGACCGCTCGACTATCATTAACCAAGGTTCCATCGATATCAAAAAAGACTGCTTTTATTTCCATGTCTACTGTTTCTTTCTTTTTATGATAAAATAAATTATATCACATATTCCAAGGAGCTTCACATGTTTAAGAAAATTTTAGCACTACATACCGGAGGAACCATTTCGATGGCGGCAGATGACTCTGGGGCAGTGATTACCAATGAAGTCAATCCCATGACCCAAGTTACTTCACCAATTGAAGGAATTGCAGTCACCTCAGAGGACTTCTTCAACCTTCCCAGCCCTCAAATGACTCCTCGTCACATGTTAGCTCTATATCAAAAAATCAAAGAGGAAGCTCACAACTACGACGGCATCGTTATTACCCACGGAACAGATACGCTGGAAGAAACAGCTTATTTCTTGGATACCATGGAGTTACCAGAGATCGCTGTGGTCATTACAGGAGCTATGCGAAGCTCTAATGAGCTAGGAAGCGATGGCGTCTATAATTTTCTGACAGCCCTTCGAGTGGCTGCCGATCCAAAAGCACGTGATAAAGGGGTCTTAGTCGTCATGAACGATGAAATTCATGCGGCTAAGTACGTCACCAAAACCCACACCACCAATGTCAGCACCTTTCAGACACCAACCCACGGCCCACTAGGTTTGGTCATGAAAAAGGAAATCCTCTTCTTTAAAACAGCCGAGCCAAGGGTGCGCTTTGATCTCGATACCATCGATGGGTTCGTTCCGATCATCACTACCTATGCAGGGATGAAAACCGATCTGCTGGACATGCTGGATCTTTCAAAGCTTGATGGCCTCATTATCGAAGCCTTTGGAGCAGGAAACATCCCTAAAGAAACGGCACATAAACTCCAAGAGTTTATAGATGCAGGCCTTCCAATCGCTTTAGTATCCCGTTGCTTCAATGGGATCGCTGAACCCGTCTACGCATATGAAGGAGGAGGCGTCCAACTCCATCAAGCAGGTGTCTTTTTCATCAAAGAATTAAATGCCCCCAAAGCGCGCATCAAACTCCTCATCGCCCTCAATGCCGGCCTAAAAGGACAAGAACTCAAAGACTATATCGAAGGGTAAACTAAGATACAAAGGGCGTAGCGGATACAGTCAAAATAGGGAATACGACGAAGAATCCAAAAGATTCTAGGAGGATTCATCTTTTTGACACAATCCGCAGCCCGTGTTCAATTCGTGTAACGGCAAGCACTATGGTGCCTTGCCTACACGACTCACTAACTCCTCAGGTGGATGGTATCGATCCACCTTCGTCCTGTCGCATTTCATCAAGATACAAAGCCCGTAAAATACAATCTTAAAGGGAGTAGAGTGGAATCCAAAGAATTTCCACTCTACTCCCTTTTTTGCGTCTAGTCTAAATGTTCTTTCTTTTCTAAATATAGCGAGAGCAAATGCCAATCTGGGTGTTCGCGCCAATCTGGCGTGGCTACGATCTGGCTGGCAACTTTCCTTGCTTCTTCCAGAATGGGATAATCTTCTACCAAATCCGCCACTTGAAATTCTGGAATCCCAGATTGACGGGTTCCAAAGATTTCACCTGAACCCCGCATTTTCAAATCTTCTTCCGCCAGCACAAACCCATTGGTTGTCTCTGTCATGATTTTCATGCGCTGCTTGCCACTATCTGTCTTAGGATTGGCTACTAGAATAGCATAGGATTGCTTGTTTCCCCGACCAACCCGACCTCGAAGCTGGTGAAGCTGGCTAAGACCAAACCGATCTGCATCCATAATGACCATAACGGTTGCATTGGGTACGTTGACTCCTACTTCAATAACGGTCGTAGACACCAAAACATCGACTTGCTGCTCTTTAAAGGCCTGCATGATGGCATCTTTTTCTTCACTTTTCATCTTCCCGTGAAGAAGAGAAACGCGTGCTCGCTGTCCAAAGAAGGTCTCTAGCTCTTCTTGAAGGGCAAGGGCGTTTTTCAAATCTAGCGCCTCTGACTCCTCAATTAATGGAGAAATAAAGTAGGCTTGAGAACCTTTGCCAAGTTCTTTGACTAACCAGTCGAGGACCACTTCTAACTGCTCATGCTTGACCCAACGTGTGATGATTTCCTTTCGTCCAGCAGGCATCTGGTCAATGATGGACACATCCATATCTCCAAAGGCTGTAATAGCCAAGGTCCGGGGAATAGGGGTAGCCGTCATCATCAGGACGTCTGGATTTTGTCCTTTTTCTCGAAGGATACGGCGCTGGGAAACCCCAAAACGGTGCTGTTCATCAATAATGACCAAGCCTAGATCTTGGTAGTGAACTCCCTCTTGAATCAAGGCATGTGTCCCCACAATCAGTTGAGCAGTTCCTGAGGCGATCTCTTCTAAGACTTCTCGTTTCTCAGCCACTTTTAATCCTCCTGTTAGAAGGGCAATTGGCAAATCTGGAAAAAGATTTTGCAAGCTTTCCTTGTGTTGCTCTGCCAAAATCTCCGTTGGAACCATCAAGGCAGCTTGCTTACCAGCGCTTAAGGCTGCATACATGGCAAGACCGGCCACGACTGTCTTCCCGCTTCCCACATCCCCTTGTAAGAGGCGGTTCATATGATAAGGAGAGGCCATATCTGTCAAGATTTCATTCAAGCTGTTTTCTTGAGCTTGCGTTAGCTCAAAAGGAAGCTGTTTTTTTCGTTCTGCTAATTTTTCTGGATCCCAGCCCAAGGAAATCCCTTGGCTGGCATCGTGATTTTCTTCTTTTAGCACTTGGAGTTGCAGCTGGAAAAAGAGGAGCTCTTCAAATTTTACCCGGCGAAGAGCTTGCTTGTACTCTGCCAGATCCTTAGGAAAATGCATAGCCTGCACTGCTTGAGAGCGTGACAAGAGTTGATAACGCTCCCGCAAAACTTGGGGCAAATTCTCTTCTAAAAGCTGATCCAAGCCCTGATCGAATGCTATTTTGATCAATTTCACCAGGCTGTTTTGGCTGACTCCTTGCGTCACCCGATAGACTGGCTGCAAATCATCTTCCACCTGAGCCAAGAGCTTCATCCCCGTCAAACTGCCTTTTGCCTTGTCCCATTTCCCAAAAATCGCTACTGTTTGCTGAACCTCGATTTTGTCTGCTAAATAGGGTTGATTGAAAAAATTAACCGCAATCACTTGGTCTCCTTGTTTGATTGAAAAGCGCAAGCGATTTCGTTTGTAACCATAATATTGGACATTGGCTGGAGTTGCTACCACCCCAGAGATGACAGCTTTTTCCCCATCTTCCAACTCTAAAACATTGCGCGTTTTGAAGTCTTCATAGCGAAAGGGGAAATACAAGAGCAGATCTTCTAAGGTTTCAATCCCTAACTTTTTAAATTTTTCCGCCGATTTTGGACCGACTCCAGGCAGTACAGATAAGGGTTGGTGTAGATTCATTTCTCCTCCTTTCTTTTATAAAAAAGCAGGTCCATCCGGGAAAATCCCACCTGCTTCTTCTTATTCTTCACCTGTATAGTCACGAGGAATCCGATCACTCAAGAGACAGACCACTTCATAATTAATGGTACCACGGTAATCTGCAACCTCTGTTGCCGTGATTTCTTTCTCGCCCTCACGTCCAATCAGGGTAACCTTGGTCCCCAGAGGCAATTCTTCAGGAAGGCGAACCGTTATCTGGTCCATCGAAACGCGACCAACAATGGGACAAAACTCACCCTTGATCAGCACATGGAAATTTTGCATCTCTCGGATCCAACCATCCGCATAGCCGATAGGAATCGTCCCAATCCATTGGGATTCTTCTGTCGTATAAGTTGCTCCGTAGCCAATATCTTGACCAGCTTCTAACTGTTTCACATGAACTAACTCACTCACCAAACTCAAGGCTGGCTTGATTTCATAAGGCAAGGCTAACACAGAACCACTGGGATTCAAGCCATACATGACATCTCCCAAGCGCACAGCCGTGAAAATCGTATCCGCATGCCACAAAGAGGTGGCAGAATTACTAGCATGGACAATGGGAGGAAGGGTTTCAAGAGCAGCCAATACTTCTTTGAAAAACTGGTATTGCGCTTGGAATTTTCGATCATCTGCTTCATCTGCTGTCGCAAAATGAGTAAAGATTCCTTCAATTTCAGCTCCAGCTGCTAAGAGAAGTCGTTCAGCCACTTTGATGTCTTCGATCCTTCGGAATCCGATCCGCCCCATTCCTGAATCCACCTTGATATGGACCTTCAATCCTGAAAGATCTGCTTCTTGTCCAAGCAATTGGTCCAACCAAGCAAGACTAGCCACCGTTAAGCGGATGCCATGCTCTTTGGCCAGATTCACTGTTTCACTTGGCACAACTCCCAAAATCAAAATAGGGTGTTGCAAGCCTTCTTCACGGATTTCGAGGGCTTCATCCATATTGGATACACAAAAGCCATCAACCTGAGGTGCCAATTTTTTGGTTACTGCAGCGACCCCATGACCATAGGCGTTGGCCTTGACGACTGCATATTTCAAGGCTTGACTCGGAATATGCTCACTGACTTGTTGCACATTAAAGGCAATGGCATCCAAATCGACTCTTGCAACAGTTGGTCTATGTTTACTTGCTTTCATTTTCTTCCTCCAAAATGACACTGGTCGACACTAGGTCTCCCTTGTGACTGATCGAAATCCATACCTTCCCAGAAAAAGGAGACTTGGAAAAATAGGGAGCTCCGTGGGCATCATTTAAAATTTCTAACTCTTGAAAACCAACTGGTCCAATCCCTGTTCCCATTGCCTTTGAAAAGGCTTCTTTGGCGGACCATCGGCCCGTTAAATATTCCATTTTCCGTTTTCCAGACAATTCCTCAAAGCGCTCTCGCTCAGCCCCGGTTAAGACTTTTTCAGCGAATCGAGTATTCTTCTGATAGGCTTTTTCAATCGCAGCGATCGATTCGATATCGATGCCATGTCCTTTGATCATCTTGTTTTATCCTTATTTATCGTTTCAGTATCGTTTTACTGACAAAAGAGAAGGGGCTAAAGAATCACTCCTTCCGCCCCTGCCTTTTACTTATTCATCGTTGCAATTTCTTTGACCAAGGCCTGTGTTTTTTCCCAACCCAGGCAAGGGTCTGTGATGGATTGACCATAAACCACTGGTTCATTTTGACGACCATCTTCTAGATAGGATTCAATCATGAAACCACGAACTAAAGTTGCCAAATCCTTGTTCCAAGCACGGTTCATCATGGTTTCTCTCACGATGCGTACTTGCTCTTCGAATTGTTTGCCAGAATTGTCATGGTTGGTATCCACCAGGATGAAGGGATGTTGCAAGCCCATTTCGCTATAGCGTTTTGCTGCCGCTAGCAAATCTTCATAATGGTAGTTTGGAATATTCTTACCACTTGCATCCAAGCCCCCACGAAGGATCGCATGAGCTAAAGGATTTCCTGATGTTTCCACTGCTTGGGCATTGAACAAAAAGTTTTGGGGATGTTGGGCTGCATAAATCGCATTGAACATAACAGAAAGATTTCCAGAAGTTGGATTCTTCATACCTGTCGGAGCAGAGATCCCACTAGATACAAAGCGATGCTCCTGGTCTTCAACTGATCGCGCTCCAATGGCATGATAAGAAATCAAATCTTCAACATACGGAAGACTTGCTGGATAAAGCAACTCATCCGCAGTTGTCAAACCAGTTTCTGTAATCACACGGTAGTGGAGATGTCGGACTGCTTTCAAACCGTCCACAAAGCTTGGTGCTGCATGTGTATCTGGTTGGTGCATCAAGCCTTTATAGCCATCCCCATTGGTCCGAGGTTTAGCCGTATAGACCCGCATCACAATGAAAATCTGATCTTTGACTTGCTCTTGCAAGTCTGCCAAACGACGGGCATAGTCCATCACCGCTTCTTCATTATCAGAAGAACAAGGCCCGATCACAAGAAGGATCCGTTGGTCTTCTCCTTTGATAATCGCCTCCAACTCCCGGTCACGTGCTTCTTTACGCTCCAAGGCTGCACCTTCCAAGCGGTAAAGCGACGTGATTTCTTGCTCATCAATCTTATTGCTCTTCCTAACGAATACCATACGGCCTCCTTTTGGTCTCTAGACCCTACCTTTCCTCCTTTAAGAGGAAACCTTAACCTTTACGTCCGTGACAGTTTTTAAACTTCTTACCGGAACCACAAGGGCACAAATCATTGCGTTTCACTTGTGACAAATCAATTTCTGCTGGCATATCTTGTTGTTGGGCTGCAATATTGCGAGTAGCAGTTGTTGAAATGCTGTGTTCTGTACGTGGACGTTCTTGTTCGTGAATTTGGGCTTTCATCATGAGACGAGTGACATCAAATTCAATTGATCCAATCATATCGTTAAACATACGGAAACTTTCTGATTGGTATTCCACCACTGGATTATTTTGCGCATACCCACGAAGTCCAACTGCATTTCGCAATTGATCCAAAGCATCGATATGGTCTGTCCACTTGCTGTCCACCACACGAAGGATCAAGACTTTTTGGAATTCTTGCACAGACTCTTCGTCACGCAATTTCGCTACTTGGCTAGCATAGATTTCTTCTGCACGTCCATACAAGTAATCAATAACTTCCTTGTCAGATTTTCCTTCAATATCGCTTTCAGAAATTGTATCTTCTGGAACCAAATTGTATTTAGCAAAGTTCAGAATCGCTTCAACGCGTTCTTTCTTGCTTGAGTGGCTAGCACCTTCGACAATTCGTTTGATGGTCCGTGTAATCATAGCCATGATTTCAGGAGCCAAGTCGCGGTTAGCTGTGATCACATCATAGCGTTCAGCGTAGATAATTTCCCGTTGTTCCCGCATCACGTCATCGTATTGAAGGACTTGTTTACGCGTATCGTAGTTGTTTCCTTCAACCCGTTTTTGTGCACCCTCTACCTGACGGGTGAACATATTTGAACGGATCACCGATTCTTCTTCGCTCAACTTGAAGCGGTCGAGCACTGCTTTGATCCGCTCAGAACCGAAACGACGCATCAATTCATCTTCAAGAGACAAGTAGAATTGAGATTCACCTGGGTCTCCTTGACGTCCGGAACGACCACGAAGCTGGTTGTCGATCCGACGGCTTTCGTGACGTTCTGTCCCGATGACACACAGGCCACCGAGTTCGCGAACACCTTCACCGAGCTTGATATCCGTACCACGTCCAGCCATGTTGGTCGCGATGGTAACGGCACCACGTTGACCAGCATTCATAATGATTTGCGCTTCTTTGTAGTGGTTTTTCGCATTCAAGACTTCGTGAGGAACACCTGCTTGCACCAACAATTGAGAAAGGTAGTCACTGGTTTCAACGGCAACAGTACCAACAAGGACTGGTTGCCCTTTTTCATGACGAGACTTGACATCTTCCACAACAGCCTTGAATTTTGATTTCAAGCTTGGGTAGAGAAGGTCTGGATGGTCAATACGGGCAATCGGACGGTTGGTTGGAATTGGAATCACGCGAATGTTATAAATTTCACGGAATTCTTCTTCTTCGGTTTTCCCTGTCCCTGTCATCCCTGACAACTTCTTGTACATACGGAAGAGGTTTTGGTAAGTAATCGATGCAGAGGTTTTGGTTTCTTCTTGAACTGGTACACCTTCTTTAGCTTCGATCGCTTGGTGAAGCCCATCAGAATAACGACGACCTTCCATGGTCCGACCAGTAAATTGGTCGACGATCAAGATTTCTTGATCTTCGCTGACCACATAGTCGATATCCAAAATCATGATGTAGTTGGCACGAAGGGCGTTGTCGATAAAGTGGGTCAAGGCTACGTTTTCAATATCGTACAAGTTTTCGAGATTAAAGTAGCTTTCTGCCTTATCAATCCCTGAATCGGACAAACCGATGGTTTTAGATGGGACATCGATAATGTAATCGTCCTCTGTTAAGGTCTTCACATAAGCATCTGCCATGTGGTAGAGCTGGCTCGTATCAGAAGCTGTCTGACCAGAAACGATCAACGGTGTTCGAGCTTCGTCGATCAAGATCGAGTCTACCTCATCGACCAAGGCATAGTTCAATGGACGTTGAACCATGTTTTCAGCACGAACAACCATGTTGTCACGCAGATAGTCAAACCCGATCTCTGAGTTGGTTGAGTAAGTAATATCACAGAGGTAAGCTTCTTTTTTCTCAGCTGGAGATTTTGCTGCCAGGTTGATCCCTACTGAAAGGCCAAGCCATGAGTAAAGTTCTCCCATCTCTGTTGCATCCCGCTCTGTCAGGTATTCATTGACGGTAACAACGTGTACGCCTTTACCAGACAAGGCATTCAAGTACACCGGCATGGTTGCTGTCAGGGTTTTTCCTTCCCCTGTACGCATCTCTGGAACGTCACCATGGTGAAGAACGATCCCCCCCATGACCTGAACCTTGTATGGGAACAAACCAAGAACCCGTTTTGCAGCTTCACGAACAACTGCAAAAGCCTCGTACAAGAGATCATCCAAAGACTCACCATCTTGGTAGCGTTGCTTAAACTCAACTGTTTTCGCTTTTAATTCGTCATCCGTCAAAGCTGCCATTTGGTCTTCATAAGAAAAGACCTTATCAGCCATTTTTTCAAGGCGTTTGATTTCGCCTCGATCATTTTCAATAATTGTTTTTACTAAATTTGCCATTTTTTTCCTTACTTTGATTTTTTCAAAATCTAAAATGTTCTTTTTATTCTAGCATTTTTTTAACATTTTTTCAAGATCAAGGCTGTATCTCACAAGACTTTCGAGTGGTTTTTTTCGTGTGAGAAAATCCAAAAAGATGCCTGCTCAAGCAGACATCTTTTCTATATGCGATAGTTATTCAGACAAATGGTAAGAATAGCTTGCCACAACCACTTCTTCATGCCAACGAAGTGCGTACTTCAATTTCAAACTCATTTGGTTATGGAGAATATTTTGCCAATGTTTTTTAGGGATGAATTGAGGGACTAAGACTGTGACAGTATTCCCTTTTTCCTTAGCTTCCTCAGCTACTTTAGAGACAAATTCAACTGTTGGTTGAATAATATCCCGGTAGCTCGTCATGACATTTTCAAAGCGAATATGAGGGAAATAGTGCTTAAATTCTTCTGCCACCTCTGCATCTTTAACCTTGGTTTCTTCTGTTGAGACGTGCATGGCTATGACGTCATTTCCTAGGCTATTGGCATAACTCATCGCTCCCACACTTACCTGAGTGACATTTCCGACAAGGACAATCACGGTATTGCCCGCATAACTTGTCTTTTCGATCCTACCTCCCAAGCGCAATTGAGCCGCAACTTTATCATAGTGATTGCGGATACTCAAGAACATCCAAAGCAAAAGACCAATAATAGGGAAGAAGGGCCAGATTTCACGCAGACGGAACAGCAAGAGGATCAAGACAATACCATAACAGATGGCTGCCCCCAGGATATTGGCAAGCGAATACTTGAGAAATCCTTTTTGATATTGGCGTTTCCAGTGGATCACCATCCCTGTTTGAGAAAGGGCAAAAGGAATGAAGACCCCAATGGTATAAAGCGGAATCAAACTTTCTGTTTGCCCATCAAAGATCAAGAGCAAGACGATGGCACCAATCGCCAAGGTCAAAATCCCATTGGAATAGCCCAGACGATCCCCTTTTTCCATATACATGTGTGGCATGTATTTATTTTTAGCCATGTTAAAAGCCAACATCGGAAAAGCGGAGAACCCAGTATTCGCTGCAACTGCCAAAATCAAGGCTGTTGATAATTGGAAAACGTAGAAGAAAGCTTGTCCGACTGGGGAATTCCCTAAGATAGCTTGGGCCATTTGGGCTAGAGTCGTTACCCCTTTTGCCGGAACGACACCCACCCAGTAATTGAGGAAGGTAATCCCTGCAAACATGATCCCCAAAATCAAAGCCATAATGGTCAAGGTAGAGGCCGCATTCTTTGCTTTTGGTTTCTTAAAGAAAGGAACCGAATTGGAGATGGCTTCAACACCTGTTAGTGAAGCTGATCCACTCGTAAAGGCCCGCAATAAGAGAATGACACTAACCCCTGAAATGGTTTGACCCACATGAGCAGTTGCGTTATAAGCCAAATGCCCTGTCAAAATTTGGATCACACCATAGCCGATCAAGGCAATCGTACTAACAATGAACAGGTAGACTGGAATCATCAAGGAAGTAGCTGATTCACGCAGCCCCCGTAAGTTCATCAGCATCAAGAGCAAGACCAACAAAATGGAAATGTGAAGATTATAAGGATGTAGAGAAGGGATGGCTGACGTGATGGCATCTGCACCGGAAGAAACAGATACTGCTACTGTCAGCATGTAGTCGACCAAGAGACTGCCACCAGCGATCAACCCCGCTTTCGGAGACAAGTTCTCCGTAGTCACCATGTAGGCTCCTCCTCCTTGGGGATAGGCATGAATAACCTGGCGATAAGAAATCGTTAAACTGGCTAGGAGAACTAGAACCACAATCCCAATTGGAATGGACCACCAAATGGCTCCTGCTGATACGGTCATCAAGACCAAGATAACTTGCTCTGGACCATAGGCGATAGAAGAAAGCGCGTCACTAGAGAGCATGGCCAAGGCCTGCATCTTCCCTAGCAACCCTCCTTCACCTTCTGCACCAGATTTCAACGGACGGCCAATAAACCATTTTTTAAATGTTGAAAACATAAAAAACTCCTTGAAAAAAAGATCATGAGGCCGGGAATTCCCTGCCTCTTTTCATAAAACAGGGGTTATTCTACTCCTTTTTTTCAAGACTGTCAACCGAAATTGTGAAAGTTTCATAATTTTTTCATTCTTTCCTTTCCTTCCGCCTCCCATAGATAGGACGGTTTCTTTTCAATTTTTTCCAAGCAAAAAACGAGGCTGGGACAAAAATCCTAGCCTCTCAATTATTTTTGGATTGTCGAACAAGACGCAGTGGTTGAGTGGGCTCTAGTACGCTGATTTCATCAGCTTTTACAGCCCTACTCAACTGTGCGGAGGTGGGACGACGAAATCGAATTCTAACGAATGACCGATTTCTGTCCCACTCTCACTTTTTTATTTCGGTTGATTTTCTACATAAGAAGCAATGACATCCGAAGTGTACTGGGCTGTACCAGCCCCAAACTTGTCGATGTTTCCCTTGAATTCTGGATTATAGACATAGCCTTTGCCGATATGGCCAAAAACCTCTATAGAGCAATCAAATCCATAGGTTCGAATCGCGTCTAACAGTTTGGCTGCTGCTTCTTGGTTTTCAAATTCGGTTACTGGCAGACCAGCTTGAAGGTTTTTCGCAAAGACTTGGAAGACTTGGTTAAAGGCTCTTGTTGCCTCATCTTCTCGACCTTTTTGGCGTTCAAGCGCTTGGTTCATGACTTCTTGACCATACTTGTCTACCGCCTCTTGATGGTATTTTTGAGTATCTTGGTAGCTAAATCCAGTAAATTTTTCCTCAATTGTCATTTGTCTTTCTCCTTTTTGTTCTTGAATGGTTTTTTGCAAAGTGGAAATCAAGGTATCTAGACGTTCTCTCTCCTGAGTTAAATAGGCTAACTGCTTGGTTAAATGGGGTAATAAGTTAGACTTTTCTTCGGCTAAGAGTTCTGCTATTTGGTCCAAGGAAAACCCTAGATACTTGTAATAGAGAATTACCTGTAAGCGTTCTAAATCATCTTGGCTGTATGTTCGATAGCCATTTTCAGATTTCACAGGGACGAGAAGTCCTATCTTATCATAGTGGTGCAAGGTCTTGATAGAGACACCTGACAGCTCTGCAGCTTCTTTGATATGGTACATGATTTCCTCCTTGTACTCAATGAAAATCAAAGAGCAAACTAGGAAGCTAGCCGCAGGTTGCTCAAAGCACTGCTTTGAGGTTGTAGATAGAACTGACGATGTCAGTAACATATATACAGTAAGGCGACGCTGACGTGGTTTGAATTTGATTTTCGAAGAGTATTATAAGGATAGTATAATCCCTCCCCTAAGGTCAGAGTCAAGACTTAACATAAAAATAGTTTTATTTCAGAAAAAAGGCTTGAGTAGTTCCATTGCGTTTTACTCAACCCTTTGTTTTTTTTATGGGTGACTCACGATCAATTCTAAACCTTGCCCTTCCAAAGTCCAAGATTCAACATCGCTTGGCAAGATAAAGTGACTTCCTTTTTGAATAGGATATTCCTTTCCATCTACCGTCACTTTTCCTTCTCCGGTTAAGACGCTCAATAAGCTGTAATCAGCAGTCTTTTCAAAATTAGCTTTTCCAGTAAGTTCCCAATTATAAACGGTGAAGAAATCACTTGCAACCAAGGTCGTCATCCGAAGATCATCGATCACAACTGTATCTGGATGGCTATTAGCTGGCTCCCCAATATTCAACACATCAATTGATTTTTCTAGATGAAGCTCCCGCAAGTTTCCTTGATCATCCTTGCGATCAAAATCATAAACCCGATAGGTTGTGTCACTCGACTGTTGGGTTTCAAGAATCAAGATTCCAGATCCAATTGCGTGCATGGTTCCACTTGGCACATAGAAGAAATCTCCAGCCTTGACTGGAACTTTTGTCAACAAGGCATCCCAGTTTTTATCTTCGATTTGCTGGCGGAGGTCTTCTTTTGACTTGGCATTGTGTCCATAGATAATCTCTGATCCTTCGTCAGCCGCAATCACATACCAACACTCGGTTTTTCCAAGTTCTCCCTCATGCTCCATGGCATAGGTATCATCCGGATGCACCTGTACACTAAGCCAATCGTTAGCATCCAAAATCTTTGTTAATAAAGGAAAGACAGGCTCTTTACGATTGCCGAATAATTCTCGGTGCTCTTGATAGAGCTGATCCAATCCCATACCTTCGTATGGACCATTGGCCACTTTAGAAACGCCATGCGGATGGGCCGAAATGGCCCAAAATTCACCGACATGGTCACTCGGAATGTCGTAACCAAATTCCTCTTTTAGACGTGTTCCTCCCCAAATTTTTTCCTGCATCACTGAATGTAAAAATAATGGTTGTCCCATAATATCCTCCTCGCATTTCATGTTTCTATTATACAAAAAAAAGAAAGCTTTTGAAAGCCCTTTCTGATCGTTTCCTTTCTCGCCAGAATCTTCATTTTTGTGTATAATGGAAAAGATGACACTAAAAGAAAACATTATCCAACTGGCACATTCTATTGGGATTTCAAAAATTGGATTTACAACCGCTGATGACTTCGCTTATTTGGAAAAATCGCTCCGCTTGGCCGTTGAGGAAGGACGGAATTCTGGATTCGAGCATAAGAATATCGAAGAGCGCATCCAACCTAAATTAAGTCTCTCCTCCGCAAAGACCATCATCTCAATTGCTGTCGCCTACCCCCATAAGCTCAAACAACAACCTCAAAAAACTACCTATAAAAGAGGAAAATTCACGCCCAACAGCTGGGGATTAGATTATCATTATGTCCTTCAAGACAAGCTCAATCGCTTAGCTGCTGGGATTGAAGAAATGACGCAGGATTTCGAATACAAGGGGATGGTCGATACTGGAGCACTGGTTGATACAGCTGTCGCCCAACGAGCAGGGATTGGTTTTATTGGAAAAAATGGCTTGGTCATTTCAAAAGAATACGGTTCCTACATGTTTCTGGGGGAATTGATTACCAACCTCGAAATTGAACCAGATCAGCCTGTCGACTATGGTTGTGGGGACTGTCGCCGTTGTTTAGATGCTTGCCCAACCTCCTGCTTAATCGGAGACGGCTCTATGAATGCCAAACGCTGCTTGTCCTTCCAAACTCAAGACAAGGGCATGATGGACCTAGAATTTCGCAAGAAAATTAAAACGGTCATCTATGGATGTGACATCTGTCAGATTAGCTGCCCTTATAACAAAGGTCTGGATAATCCCTTGGCAACAGAAATCGATCCTGATCTGGCTCATCCAGAGTTGATTCCTTTTATCGAACTGTCTAACGGACAATTTAAGGAAAAATTTGGAAACGTTGCCGGAAGCTGGCGAGGCAAAAATATCCTCCAGCGCAATGCCATTATCGCACTAGCAAATGCTAATGACCGCTCAGCCATCCCTAAGCTACTGAACATCATCGAGACCTCGCAAAATCAGATCCATATCGCAACGGCTATCTGGTCCTTAGGGCAACTGCTACGTGAAGTCACCCCAGACCTTGTTGAGCTCTTACTGAATATCAAACATCCGACTAATGCTATCATAGAAGAACGAACTGCTTTCTTTGAAAAATTCGGCATTCAAGCAGTTTCACAACTACAATGAAAAAACACTAAGGTTGTAACCTTAGTGTTTTTTTAGTTCCTTCAAGAAATACCAGCTCCCCATTTCTACATGGTTAAAGCTAATCTCGCTAGAGTAGACTTCCTTGTAGCCATTTTTGGTATAAAAATAGACATTTCCCTTCGTATTGGTATAAAAGGCTAGTTTTTCTCCTTTAACCTCTTCCAAGAAAGGCTCAATTCCTTCTGTCATAAAGCGACTGCCATAGCCCTGCCGTTGGTGTTTAGGGGCGACTGCGAGAAGCATTAAATACCAATCAAAATCTACATTTTGCTCCAATTCCTTATCTGTGTCCTCCATAAATTTAAAGTAGGCCAACATATTCTTTAAGGAAATAAACTTGAGCAAACCCAATCCCCCATTTAAGAGATAGGCTCGAAAAGGAATCGGCCCCTTTTGTAACAAGGCAACTGCATAAATTTCATCGTTCTTTTCTGCTACAAGGCAAATATGGTGCTTGAGAAAAACCTTTACCAAGATACGCATCATGGCTTCAACAAAGGCAGGATACTGCTTGGGATCCCGAACCAAATCCTTGATAACTTTTAAAAATAGATAATCCTCAAAAGCTGCACCGGCTACTCGAACCACCTGATCCAGATCTGCTTTTTCTGCTTTTCTGTACTTCATCTTCTCTCCTATTCTAAATCTACTTTCCAGTATACACTATCCTTCACCCTTACACAAAGGTCAATTTTTAAGAATTTGTTCATTCAAACCAGCAAAAAGAGCCCTCCCCAGACGAGTCCCAATCCCCAAGCAACGAGAACGTCCTTGGGATAATGAACCCCTCCAAAAACTCGGACAAGGGCTAATAGAAGAGATAGGAGCATCGAGCACATTCCAAACGGAAGCGACAACTGACAGACACACATAGAGATAATGGTCGCCGAAAAAACATGGCGGCTAGGAAAAGAATGTCCCGATGAATTTTTCTCTAATAAAGGTTGAATGTCCCATGTTTCGTAAGGTCTTGGAACATTGATCCAATGGCGGAAGAGACTAAACAAGATAAAGCCAGAAGCTGGAATCCAAATAAAAGGCCAAATTCCTCCAGTCGCGGTTTGTTTTAAACATAGCCAACAAAAGACTAGACCATAGATGCCTGGCATGACGAGAGTTAGGATTCGATTTGTCCGCCGAAGGACCTGCACACGACGCGGATTTTTCGCAAAAGGCAGGGTTAGCCAACGATAAAATTGCGGGTATTCTTGAAGGTTGCGCTTCATCTTGGAACTCCTGTCTTTCATCTGATTTTCGTACTACTAGTATACGCGATCCTAAGAAAACCTGTCAAGTACGGTTTCTTTTTTATTGTTTCTTTCTTCTTTTTTTATACAACCGCTATTCCTTTTTTTGCTTTTATCAATTTTATGTCTCCAAGAATCGACTTTTCTATCACTTTTTCCTAGTAAAAAATGGAGTCGAATAGACTCCATTAATGACTTCTAGATAATAATACCTTCTAGATGATCCATTTCGTGCTGACAGATCTGGGCTGGAAAACCTGACAAATGAATCGTTTTTGCTTTCCAATTCACATCTCGATAGGCCACTGAAATCTCCTCATAACGCGTGGTCGCCCGACTCCCCACTAAAGATAAGCATCCTTCCTCTGTTTGATAAGGCTTTTTCTTTTCAAGGAGAACAGGATTAAACATGACCAGATTTTCATTTCCCATTCGAATGATAATCGCCCGCTTTTTAACTCCGATCATATTGGCAGCCAAACCCACACACTCAAGGAGATGAGCATTTAAGGTATCCTGCAAATCCAAACCCAAGGTGCGATCCTCAGGTGTCGCTTCTTCTGACTTTTGACCCAAGAATAAGACATCCTTCACAATATTCTTTTTCATTCCTTCCCTCTCTTCTTCATAGATAGACGAAAGAAACCGAGACAAATCTGTCTCGGTCTCGCTCTTGTTTCTAACCTCTAAGAGACAATTGCTACTTATTTTTTAAGCTTCTCGCTCACTTCTTTTGCAAGAACAAAGTTCCCCAAGGTCGCTGAACCATTGCCAGCAACTGCAGGTGTCACAATATAATCTCTCACATCTGGTACAGGGAGGTAACCGTTCAATAAAGCTGTAAATTTCGTCCGCACACGATCCAGCATATGTTGTTGAGCCATGACTCCTCCTCCAAAGACAATGATGTCTGGGCGGAAGGTAACTGTCGCATTCACTGCAGCTTGTGCGATGTAGTAGGCTTGAATATCCCATACATTGCTGTTGAGTTCAATGTTTTCCCCACGAATACCTGTACGAGCTTCGAGACTTGGACCAGCCGCAAAGCCTTCCAAACAGCCATTGTGGAAAGGACAAACACCCTTGAATTCTTTTTCTACATCCATTGGGTGTTGGGCAACATAGTAGTGACCCATTTCTGGGTGTCCAGCACCCCCGATAAACTCACCACGTTGGATGACACCAGCACCGATCCCTGTTCCGATGGTATAGTAAACCAAGTTTTCGATGTGGCCACCCGCATTATTACGTGCCACCACTTCTCCATAGGCAGAGCTATTCACATCTGTCGTGAAATAGATGGGAACATTTAAAGCACGACGAATCGCTCCAACAATATCTACATTGGCCCAATTTGGTTTTGGAGTCGTTGTGATGAAACCATAAGTTTTCGAATTTTGATCAATATCAATCGGACCGAATGATCCAATTGCTAAACCAGCCAAGTTTTCAAATTTTGAGAAAAATTCAATAGTTTTATCAATGGTCTCGATTGGCTTAGTTGTTGGAAATTGTACTTTCTCAATCACATTGTAGTTTTCATCACCAACCGCACAAACAAATTTTGTACCGCCAGCTTCCAAACTTCCGTATAATTTTGTCATGTTGGCTCCTTTTTATTATGAAAAATATCCTGTATTTATTATAGCATATTTTATCGTCAATCTTTTTCTCTTCTCTATAGAAAAAGCACGCTTTTTTTGAGAAATAAAATTCAAGGACTGGAGAGAATCTGACCAGTCCTTGAGAACTTATTGATTTGATTAAGCTTTGACTTCGATGATCGCATCACCCTTCGCAACAGATCCAGTTGCAACAGGTGTAACAGAAGCAAAGTCAGCTGTGTTAGTGACGATCACCATAGTTGTGTCTTCAAGACCAGCTGCGGCAATTTTCGTTGCATCAAATGTACCAAGGACATCACCAGCTTTCACTTTATCGCCTTGAGCTACTTTTTGATCAAATCCTTCCCCGTTCATTGATACGGTATCAATCCCAACGTGGATTAAGATTTCAGCACCATTAGCTGTCTTCAAACCGTAGGCATGACCAGTTGCAAAAGCAATGGTAACTTCCGCATCCGCCGGAGCATAAACGACACCTTCAGAAGGTTTGATGGCAATTCCTTGCCCCATCGCTCCACTTGAAAAGACAGGATCATCTACTCTTGAAAGTTCCACAGCAGTCCCAACGATAGGAGAGATAATTGTTTCATCAGAAAGTGTTGTTTCTACATTTTCAGAAGTTGCAAGAACTTCTTTTGCTTCTGTTTTTACAGAAGCTTCCGTTGCTGCTACATTTCCTTCTGCAGCAAACACATCTGCTGCTTTTGTCTTACCGTAGAAGTAAGTCAATGCAAAGGCTACCGCAAAGGCAATCACTTCACACAAGAGGTAGAATGGGATGGATGTTGCATTGATTGAAAGGAATCCAAGGAAACCTGCTGATCCAAGTGAAACAGCAACTACTTGGAGAAGACCTGCAAAGAGGGCACCCACTGCTGAACCGATAAGGGCACAGAAGAATGGGAATTTGTATTTCAAGTTAACCCCGAAGAGGGCTGGTTCTGTGATACCAAGAAGGGCAGACACACCTGCAGAAGATGCAAGACCTTTGGTTTTTTCGCTTTTCGTCAAGAACAAGATGGCAAAAGTTGCAGCACCTTGCGCTACGTTGGCCATTGATGCAACAACGAAGATGAAATCTCCATGTCCTGCACCTTTTTGCCAAGCTGAAAGTAATTGTGTTTCGATAGCTGGGAATGATTGGTGAAGACCTGTCATAACGATCAATGAGTAAGTTCCACCAAAGACTGTCATACCGATAAAGCTTGTTGTGTTATACAACCATACAATAGCGTCTGTGATTCCGTTTGATACCAAAAGCATCACTGGACCAACCACAGTAAAGGTAAGGAATCCAGTAATCATCACAGAAAGCAATGGAGTAAAGGTGAAGTCAACTGCAGATGGCAATTTCTTGTGGAAGAATTTTTCCAAATGTGCCAAGATCCAGATCGCTGCTAAGACAGGAATAACTTGGTAGGCATAGTTTGTTTGTGCTACATTGTAGCCAAAGATATCCCAGAATTTAGTAGCCCCACCAAGATCTGGTGTGGTCATGATCATACCGATCGCAGCACCCAAGAAGATGTTTGCTCCAAAGCGTTTGGCTGCAGAAATACCAACCAAAATTGGCAAGAACATAAATGGTGCAGCTGACATCAATTGGATCATAGCTGAAAGACCCTTGATAGCTGGGTACATTTCTTCCAATGATTTAGGTCCAAACAAACCAGCTGAAGTCAAGAAGTTCCGAAGGGCCATCAAGAGACCACCTGCAACCAAGGCAGGAATGATTGGAACGAAGATATCAGACAAGAGTTTAATCAAGGCCATCAATGGGTTGAATTTCTTATCTTTTGCAGCGATTTGTTTCAAATCGTCTGTTGATACTTCTTTCAAACCAGTCGCTTTAATCAGCTCTTCATAAACAAAGTTTACATCTCCAGGTCCGATGATGACTTGGTATTGACCATCTGATTTGAAGGTTCCTTTGACATCAGCATTGTTATCAAGTGCAGCTTGATCAACTTTGCTATCGTCTTTCAATACCAAACGTAGACGTGTCGCACAGTGTGCTGCCGCAACAAGGTTATCTTTACCGACTGCTTCGATAACCTCTTTGGCTACTTTATTGTAATCCATAAAGTAAATCTCCTTATTTTTTGTAATGTAAACGGTTAAATCGTTTCTACGTTTTTAATTGTACCACGTATTGAAAATATGTCAAGCGTTTTGCAGGATTTTTTTGAAACTTTTTTGGACTTTTTGACACCTTTTGACAGTATGAAACAATTTTCATTTTAAAATAGGCCTGTACTCCGCTTTTTAGCGCTTTTAATCAGTCTTTTATTTTCATTTTCTTTCATATTTTCATAAATTTGCAACTTCTCCTCTTTTCTTCACGCTACAAAATAGATGTCAAGCGTTTGACATTTTTTGCCTTTTTTTTCATTTATTGCTTGCATTTTTAATAGGAAATCGGTACTATGGAAGTAAGAAAAAAGTTCGGAGGAATAAAATGGAATGGACAACTGAACGTCGTTACAGACGTTACGAAGACTGGACAAAAGAGGAAAAGCAAGCCATCCAAGATCATATGGCCAAATCTCCTTGGCATACACACTATCATGTTGAGCCAAAAGCTGGTCTCTTAAATGATCCTAACGGTTTTTCCTACTTTGATGGAAAATGGATCTTGTTTTACCAAAATTTTCCATTTGGTGCAGCCCATGGGTTAAAATCATGGGTACAAACAGAAAGTGAAGACTTGGTTCATTTCACAGAGACTGGTGTAACCCTTCTTCCAGATACAGAACTAGATAGCCACGGAGCCTATTCCGGATCGGCCATGCAGTTTGATGACAAACTATTCTTATTCTATACTGGAAATGTTCGTGATGCAGAATGGGTCCGTCATCCCTACCAAGTCGGTGCTTTGATGGATAAAGAAGGAAAGATCGAAAAAATTGACAAGATCTTGATTGATCAACCGGCTGATTCGACTGATCACTTCCGTGACCCACAGATTTTTAATTTTAAAGGTCAATACTACGCTATCGTTGGTGGCCAAGACCTTGAGAAGAAAGGATTCATCCGCCTCTATAAGGCGGTTGATAACGACTATACCAACTGGGTTGAAGTCGGTGACTTGGATTTTGCAAATGACCGGACAGCTTACATGATGGAATGTCCCAATCTGGTCTTTGTAGAGGATCAACCAGTTCTCCTCTACTGTCCTCAAGGCTTGGACAAATCGGTATGCGATTATGAAAACATTTACCCAAATATGTACAAGATTGGGGCAAGCTTTGATCCAGAAAAGGCTAAAATGGTCGATGTATCTGAATTGCACAATCTAGACTATGGCTTTGAAGCCTATGCCACTCAAGGATTCAATGCACCTGATGGACGTGCCTATGCTGTCAGCTGGCTTGGCCTTCCAGATGTTTCCTGTCCAACGGATTCCTATGACTATCAAGGAGCACTCTCACTGGTCAAAGAAGTCACCATCAAAGATGGCAAGCTCTACCAATACCCGGTTGAAGCTATCAAAAACTTACGGGCAGAGAGTGAAGCAGTTGCCAACAAGGCGCAAACTAAGAATTGCTATGAATTGGAATTGCTATTTGAAAAAGACAGCCAAAATGAGATCGTCCTCTTTGCAGATCCAGAAGGAAAGGGCTTAGTTCTCACATTCGATCTAGCGAAAGGATTAGTCACAGTCGATCGTAGCCAGGCTGGTGAGCAATATGCCCAAGACTTTGGGACTAGCCGTAGCTGCACAATTGCTAACCAAGCGACAACCGCTAATATTTTCATTGACAATTCGATTTTTGAAATCTTTATCAATAAAGGAGAAAAAGTATTTTCTGGTCGGGTCTTCCCACATGCTGATCAAAATGGTATTTTGATCAAGTCTGGAAACCCTACCGGAACCTACTATGAACTTGATCATGGTCGCAAAGCTAACTGATGTCGCCAAACTCGCCGGTGTCAGCCCTACCACAGTCTCACGGGTCATCAATAAAAAAGGATACCTGTCTGAGAAAACGATCCAAAAAGTCCAAGAAGCCATGCGAGAATTGGGTTATAAACCTAACAATGTTGCTCGTAGCCTCCAAGGAAAATCAGCCAAGTTAGTCGGCTTGATCTTTCCCAACATCAGCAATGTTTTCTATGCTGAATTAATCGACAAACTAGAGCACCAACTCTTCAAACATGGCTACAAAACCATCATCTGCAATAGTGAACACAACTCTGAAAAAGAGCGCGAATACATTGAGATGTTGGAGGCCAACCAGGTAGATGGTATCATTTCTGGAAGTCACAATTTAGGGATTGAGGATTACAACCGAGTGACTGCTCCTATCATTGCTTTTGACCGCAACCTCTCCCCAGAAATTCCAGTTGTCTCTTCTGATAACTATGCTGGTGGAGTTTTAGCAGCAGAAACCCTGGTCAAAAGTGGTGCCAAAAAGATCATCATGATCACAGGTAATGACAACTCCAACTCCCCAACCGGTTTGCGTCACGCAGGCTTTGCATCGGTTTTGCCTGAGTCCATGATCATCAATGTTTCCAGTGATTTCTCGCCCATTCGCAAGGAAATGGAAATCAAACAAATTTTAACCCAGCAAAAACCAGACGCCATTTTTGCCTCCGATGATTTGACAGCGATCCTGATCATGAAAGTCGCTAGAGAATTAGATATTCAGATTCCTCAGGATTTGAAAGTGATTGGTTATGATGGAACCCAGTTTATTGAGACTTATACTCCTGAACTGACAACCATCCAACAACCTCTAAAGGATATTGCCATTCTGATGGTGGACCTACTACTCCAAAAGATCGAAGGAGAACAAGTAGCGACAACTGGTTATTTCTTACCCGTTAGTCTCCATTCTGGAAAAAGTGTTTAAAAGCAGAGGCTGGGACAAAAGTCCTAGCCTCTTAATTGTTTTTGGATTGTTGAGCAAGACGCAGTGGTTGAGCGGGCTCTACTACGCTGATTTCATCAGCTTTTACAGCCCTACTCAACTGTGCGGAGGTTGGACGACGAAATCGAATTCTAACGAATGACCGATTTCTGTCCCACTCTCATTTTTCATTCAAAAAAAAGAGCCATCGGCTCTTTTTGATTATTCTTCTGTTACAAATTGACTGAGGACACCGTTGACAAATCGTGAAGAGGTTTCATCCGAAAAGGCCTTGGCCAATTCCACCGCTTCATTGACTGCGACGATCTGTGGCGTATCAAACTCTGTCATTTCATAAATTCCCAGACGAAGGATGTTTTTCTCTACCAAGGTCAAGCGCTCAACAGTCCAGCCGGTCTTCAAATGTTGACCGATTTGTTGGTCCAGTTGATCTTTAGACTGATAGACACCGGTCACAAGATTCAAGAGAAAGGCAGGAAGGTCGACTTCTTTGTCTTCTGCTAGGTCCTTGTCATGTAGATAAGCAAATCGACAAGCTTCGACAAGATCGCCATCATACTCCAATGCCATCAAGGCTTGAAAAGCACGCTCGCGCAAATCTCGACGTGATTCTAATAAAATTTCATCAGTCATTGAGGAAGTCCTCGTTAAACAAGTCTTTCAAGTCTGGTTTTGGAGATTTTTCCGTCGCGATACCGACAACGTGAATGTTAACAGCATCCAAGGTTACATCTGCCATATCATAAACCGCAGACTTGACCGCTTTTTGAATTGCTACTGCTACAGATGGCACAGCAACTCCATACTCCAAATAGAGATAGATGTCTACTGAAACTTGACCATCTTCTTCTGTATGAAGGTAGACGCCACGTCCAAGTGAGCGTTTTGATAAGCTATCTGAAACACTCTTATTTTCAAGCGAATAGACACCCTCTACTTTTGCTGTCGCAATCGCAATAATTTTTTCTAATACACGTGGTGCAATAACGATGTCACCAAATTGTTCAGTTGCCATAGAAGTTCCTTTCTATTTGACACCCTGAGATGTCTCTTATGCACGAGAAACGTAAGTTCCTTCAGTAGTGTTAATGACCAATTTTTGTCCAGCTTCGATGAAGTCAGGAACGTTCACGACCAAACCAGTTTCCATTGTAGCAGGTTTACCAGAACCAGTCACTGTAGCACCTTTGATAGATGGTTGAGTTTCTGCAACAGTCAATTCAACAGTTGTAGGAACTGTTACACCGATTACTTCGCTTCCGTAGAATTGAATTTTTACTTCTGAATTTTCAAGGATGTAAAGCAATTCTTGTTCGACGTTCACCACTGGAATTTCATATTGATCATATGTTTCAGTATTCATGAAGTAGGCTGTATCATCCATTTTATACAAGTATTGAGCTGGAACTGTTTCGATAATCGCTTGTTCAAATTTTTCTTCTGGACGGTAGCTTGTATCAAATGTTGAACCAGTACGGACATCACGCAATTTCATACGCATGATAGTGTTCCCTTTACCTGGCTTGTGGTGGCTAGCTTCCAAAACGCGGATCAATTTTCCATCAGCTGTTTCAAAAGTCATACCAGCTTTCAATTTACTTGCTTCGATCATGTTTTATTACCTCTTTTTTAAAAATAGATTACTCTTTATTGTAACACACTATTTGATTTTTCTCAAACAGCAATCTTTGCTTTTTAGGAAGGTTAGAAGGCGGAGAGAGATTGCAGGAACGAGTCCTTAGTATCTCTACATTTCCACCACCAGCTTCACTATTCCTTATTGGTCCACAGGCACAATGTTGCCATCCGCATCTTTGGTGACATGGACATATTTTCCATCTACTTCAATGTAGAAGGTATGTGGCTTGTCTGGAGCTGGAGAGGCTTGTTTTTGAAGGTCATTGCCAAGGGCTTGACCCAAGTTCATCCCCATGATCATGTTCATGCCATTGCCACCTTCATTTTTAGCAGCTGCGACCAAGGCTTCATTGCGAGCACGACGCTCTTCGATTTCAATGGTATTGTACTTCATCGCTGCCAATTCACTGTCCAGTTTATTGACCTTGGCCATACTGTCTGCATCGTAGCTCAAATCTTCGATGAGGACATTGGTTAATTCAATACCATATAATTCTGCCCAAGTTTTGTTGACTTCGCGTTTTGCGACTTCATTGAAGACGTCTTGGTCTGCATTGATATTGTAGATATCTGCCTTATTTTCAGCTGTATATTTTGAAATAGCAACTGCAATTTTTGGCGCTAAGTTTTGGCGCAAGGTTCCCTGAGCCACATCTTCCAAGGTAAACGGTTTGTCAGCAGCAATTTGGCGACTGACTGCACTGACGTAAAAGAGTACAGGATCTGCTACTTTAACATCATAGAGACCATAAAAACGAATACTAAGAAGTTGTTGGTAACGGTCGCTAAAATACTCGACTGGATTTTGGGTGCCAAATTTATTTCCTGTAAAAGGTTGCATCCGCACAAAAATAATTTCTTGTTGGGTGACCACTTGACCACCAAATGAGAAGCGATTCTTGAACTGGTCCCAAGTCCCTTTAACGCCACCCTTTTCAAACAACCAGGCATTTTCACCAGCTTGCCATTCGTGGCTACCTGCTTCTAGAAGGTCTCCTAGAAAAGTTCCATTATTGACCAAGAGAGCAACATAGCCTTGAGGAACAATGACGACAGATCCATCTGTCAATAGCCCCGTATTTTGGTTGCTCTGACGAGAGCGTCCATCTGGATCTTTGGTCAAGAGCTGTCCCTTAATGGCCAAAGCTGTTGCCGGAACAGCTTCTGGCAAGGTAATGGCTTCCTTAAATTTACTATCTTGAAAACTTGAAATGCCCGCTGAAAGGGCTGCTTTAATAAATCCCATACATTCTCCTATCTGTAGAATTCAATTTCATCCACGACTTCGTAGACATCCAAGACCCAATCTTTTGGATTATGCTTCAAGGATGCTTGGCAATATTCACACTTGTCGATTGAATCGATCGTCAACGGCGCACCACAGTTCGGACAGTGATCACTAACAACTTCTGAATTCTTAATAATCTCTGTCTGAGCTCCATGTTCACGGAGGAAGACCATGCGGTATACCGTAAAGAGATCTTTGGTCGGATCTCCTTCGATCACACGACCCGATTCATCATTTCGGATGTAATCTCTCATCGTCGAAGACAGAATGACTTCAATGCGGTCATTGCCTTCTGGATTTTCGATAAAGTCTTTGATCTTGGAATTTTCCACACGCACGCGCTCTAGAACATTGGTTGTTTTGGCGCGAATATGCTCTTGCAACTGCGTCAAGTGTTGCTCATAAAGACTGGTACTTTCTAAGTTCCGTACGGAATTCCAATCTTTTTCTGTCCAGGCGGACTGCAATTGAAGATAAACCAGCTTGACTTGCGACAAGAAGCGGTCTTCATCAAACATTGGATCCAGTTTACGGATGCGGCGAATCGCTTCATAGTTATTCTCAATTGGTCGACCAGCCCGTTCTTCGGTTGTCCGTTTAGGAGCACTATTTGAAGAGAATGATTCCTCACTGTCATCAGCTTCTTTTGCAATATTATAGACAAATCCAATCAATCCAATGATGGCGACAACTGCTACCGCCCCACCAGAGTCTGATCCAGAACTAGAACTGTAGCTACTGGATCCACCAGACCAGCTGCTGCCACCAGACCAACTGCTTCCCCCTCCAGACCAGCTGCTACCACCACCACCGCCAGAATGAATAGTGCTACTGCCACCACTATGCGTATTACCGACACCAGCATGGGCAGAAGGAGCAAATGCAAATAGAAGGGCTACTAGAAGAATTCCTAATACTAAAATTCGTTTTTTCATAGGCCTCATTTCTTATCTTTGTTTGTTACACAGGGGTTAAGAAAATACTGTCTATTTTATAGGACAATCAATTCTTTAGGTGCAAGTGTCAAGACTTCACAGCCTGTTTCTGTGATCAAGAGGTCATCTTCGATCCGTACACCAGAGAGACCTTCAATGTAAATCCCTGGTTCATCTGTTAAGACCATCCCTGCTTGAATAGCTTCTTTAGACGTTTGGCTGAAGTAGGGTTCTTCGTGGATATCTAGCCCAATTCCATGACCGATTCCATGAGTAAAGTATTGGCCATAGCCGGCTGCTTCGATCACATCACGTGGGATTTTGTCAAAATCACGGAAGCCAAGTCCATCTTTAGCAGCAGCAATCAAGGCCTGATTGGCTTTCAAAACGGTTTCGTAAATTTCTCTTTCCTTGTCGCTGACATGTCCAGCATAGATGGTCCGTGTCATATCGCTGACATAGTGGTCATACAAGCAACCAAAATCAAGGGTCAAGGCATCTCCTGCTGAAATCACCCGATCACTTGGAGTTGCGTGTGGCATGGCAGAGCGTTCACCAGCTGCTGAGATAATATCAAAAGATACACCAGAAGCTCCCAACTCCCGCATTCTAAAATCGAGGAAAGTCGCTGCTTCCAACTCTGTCGTTTTCCCTACCTTGATATAGTCTAAAACATCATGGAAGGCTTGGTCAGAGATGCTACAAGCTTTTTTAATGGCCACAATCTCAGTTTCATCTTTAATCAAGCGCAATTCCATCACAAAGTTCGCTAGGGATTGAAGGCTGATGCCACTGAAAACAGAAGCCATGCGGGCATGGTAGGCCACCGTCACTTCGTCCTCAAAACCAAGTTCTTTGATTCCAAGATCCTTGACGATCTCTGCCGCTGCAGTCAACTCATCGCGGGTTTCCACAATTTCTACAAAGGGGAAACAAGTCGCATGAGCATGAATGGTGTAGCGCGAATCCGTAAAGAGGACCACGCGTTCTTCTGTCACCAAAGCAGTCCCATTTGAACCCCAGAAATTGGTCAAATAGTAAACATTTTTCAAATTGTTAATCAATACCGCTTTGAGGTTTTGGGCTTTCATTTTGTTTCTTAAGTTGCTGATCCGTTGATTCATTGTAATTTTCCTTTCAAATACTGTCCTGTGTAGCTAGCAGGATTGGCTGCTACTTCTTCTGGCGTTCCGGTCGCAATAATGGTTCCGCCACCGATACCACCTTCCGGTCCTAAATCAATGATATGGTCTGCTGTCTTAATGACATCCAAATTGTGCTCAATCACAAGGACTGTATTGCCATCATCCACAAATCGCTCTAAGACTTTGATCAAGCGAGAAATGTCTTCGGTATGAAGTCCTGTCGTTGGTTCATCCAAGATATAGAAGGATTTTCCTGTAGAGCGCTTGTGCAATTCAGAAGCCAACTTCATCCGCTGCGCTTCCCCACCTGAAAGGGTGGTCGCTGGTTGCCCCAGTGTTACATAGCCCAAGCCCACATCTTGGATGGTCTTGAGTTTGCGTTCAATTTTCGGAATGTGCTTGAAGAATTCGACTGCCTTATTGACGGTCATATCCAGCACTTCTGCGATATTTTTTTCCTTGTAGTGGACTTCAAGGGTCTCACTATTGTAGCGACGTCCATGGCAGACCTCACAAGGAACAAAGACATCTGGCAAGAAGTGCATTTCAATCTTGATGATGCCATCTCCTGAGCAGGCTTCACAGCGCCCACCCTTGACATTGAAACTAAAGCGACCTTTCTTATAGCCCCGAATTTTGGCTTCATTAGTCTGAGCAAAGAGATCTCGAATGTCATCGAAGACGCCTGTATAAGTTGCTGGATTGGAACGAGGGGTCCGACCGATCGGGCTTTGATCAATGTCGATCAAGCGATCGATATGCTCAATCCCCTGAATGGTCTTGTATTTCCCTGGTTTTTCAGAATTGCGGTTGAGCTTTTGAGCGATGGCTTTTTTCAAGATGCCATTGATCAAGGTCGATTTCCCAGAACCGGAAACTCCAGTGACCGCAATAAATTTGCCCAGAGGAAAACGCGCAGTAATATCTTGTAAGTTGTTCTCACTGGCCCCTGTAATTTCAATAGAACGACCATTTCCTGAACGGCGATCTGTTGGAACCGGAATCTTGCGCTTGCCGGACAAATATTGGCCGGTAATGGATTTACTATTACGAGCCACCTGCTTTGGAGTTCCCGCAGCAACGATCTCTCCCCCAAAGACACCGGCACCTGGGCCGACGTCGATTAGGTAGTCCGCCTCTCTCATGGTATCTTCGTCGTGTTCGACGACGATCAAGGTATTGCCTAAATCACGCATCTTTTTGAGACTGGCAATCAGGCGGTCATTGTCCCTTTGATGGAGGCCGATTGACGGCTCATCCAAGATATAAAGGACTCCAGAGAGGTTGGAACCGATCTGGGTTGCCAAGCGAATGCGCTGACTCTCTCCACCTGATAGTGTTCCTGCAGAGCGTGACAAGGTCAAGTAATTGAGCCCTACATTGTTTAAGAAGGTTAAACGATCTTTGATCTCTTTTAGGATCGGTCTTGCAATCGTGGCTTCATTGTCTGTTAAGACCAACTGATCCACAGCTTTTAAGTGGTCCGCAATCGATAGATCTGACACTTCCCCGATATGCATCCCTTTCTCCCCACCGACACGGACAGAAAGAGCCTGGTCATTGAGACGGTAGCCATGGCAGGTCGCACAGGTCAATTCGTTCATATAAGAGCGCATTTGGTTGCGGGTAAAATCACTATTGGTCTCACGGAAACGGCGGTGAATATTGGTTACGACTCCTTCAAAAGGAATGTCGATATCTCGAACCCCACCAAACTCATTTTCATAGTGGAAGTGGAATTCTTTCCCGTTTGAGCCATAGAGAACCAAGTCCTTTTCTTCTTGAGAAAGATCTGAGAAAGGCTGATCCATATCAATACCAAAATGGATCATGGCCTGCTCCAACATCTGTGGATAGTAGTTGGAAGAGATCGGATTCCAAGGAGCAAGCGCTCCTTCGCGAAGGGTTAAGTGATCATCTGGCACCACCAAATCCAAGTCCACCTCTAGCTTAATGCCCAGCCCATCACAGTCTGGACAAGATCCGAAAGGTGCATTGAAAGAAAAGAGGCGGGGCTCTAATTCAGGAACGGTAAAGCCACAGACTGGACAAGCATAATGCTCAGAAAAGAGTAGCTCTTTGCCATCCATGGTATCAATCACCACATAACCATCCGCAATCCGAAGAGCTGCTTCAATCGAATCAAAGAGCCGCGAGCGAATGCCCTCTTTGATCACGATTCGGTCCACAACCACTTCAATCGTGTGCTGTTTGCTTTTAGACAGTTCTGGGACCTCTGTCACATCATAGATCTCACCGTCAACTCGGACCCGGACATAGCCGTCTTTTTGCACCTTTTCAATGATATTCTTGTGCTGGCCTTTTTTCTTGCGAATAATGGGAGCTAGAATTTGCAGGCGTTGGCGCTCTGGTAATTCCAAGACTTGATCGACAATTTGCTCAACCGAAGAAGCTGTAATCGCTCCATGCCCATTGATACAATAAGGCGTCCCTACACGCGCATAGAGCAAGCGCAGGTAGTCATTGATCTCTGTTGCCGTCCCCACTGTAGAACGGGGGTTTTTACTGGTCGTTTTTTGGTCGATGGAAATGGCTGGACTCAAGCCGTCAATGGAATCCACATCTGGTTTTTCCATATTTCCCAAGAACTGACGGGCATAGGCCGATAAGCTCTCCACGTAGCGGCGCTGACCTTCTGCATAAAGGGTATCAAAGGCCAGACTGGACTTTCCAGAACCAGACAAGCCCGTCACCACGACCAATTTGTCCCGTGGAATTTCCACGTCTATATTTTTTAAATTATGGGCGCGTGCCCCATGAATGACAATTTTATCTTGCATGTTCTTACTCTAATCACCTTTTTGTTAACCTCCATTATAACAAATTTTTTAGTATTCTTTTATCCAAAACCGTCCTTTTTCTGATATAATGTTAAGGTGTAAAAAAACAAGGGGAGGCACCATGAAACAGGTCTTTTTATCGACAACGACTGAATTTAAGGAAATAGAGACACTGGAACCCGGTAGCTGGATCAACCTTGTTAACCCTTCTCAAAGTGAATCGATGGAAATCGCCTCTGCTTTTAATATCGATATTGCCGACTTACGGGCACCACTCGATGCGGAAGAAATGTCCCGTATGACCATCGAAGATGAATATACTTTGATCATCGTAGACGTTCCCATTAAGGAAGAGCGGAACAATCAGACCTACTACGTGACCATTCCGCTAGGGATTATCCTGACAGAAGAGGCTATTATCACGACTTGCTTGGAGAAATTGCCACTTCTCGATATCTTTATCAACCGACGCTTGCGGAATTTCTATACCTTTATGCGGTCGCGCTTTATCTTTCAGATCCTCTATCGCAACGCTGAACTTTACTTGTCTGCGCTTCGTACCTTGGATCGCAAAAGCGAACAGATTGAAAGCCAATTGCACAAATCAACGCGTAATGAAGAGCTGATTGAGTTGATGGAGTTGGAAAAAACCATCGTCTACTTCAAGGCCTCTCTGAAAACCAATGAGCGCGTGATCAAGAAATTGACCAGTGCTACTAGTAACATCAAGAAATACCTAGAAGACGAGGATCTGTTGGAAGATACCTTGATCGAAACCCAGCAGGCCATCGAGATGGCAGATATTTATGGAAATATCCTGCACTCCATGACCGATACCTTCGCATCGATCATCTCCAACAACCAGAACAACATCATGAAGACCCTGGCCCTCGTCACCATTGTCATGTCCATTCCGACCATGATCTTTTCGGCCTATGGGATGAACTTCAAGGACAATGAGCTTCCGCTCAATGGCGAACCCCATGCCTTCTGGCTGATTATTTTCATCGCCTTTGCCCTGACTGGGTCTCTTGTCGTCTACCTCATCCATAAAAAATGGTTCTAACACCTACTAATAACACTAAGGAGTATTTATGTCTCAATTTGATTTGAATCAACTAAGCAAGAAAAACCAAGAATTTATCCGGATCGCCAAACACCAATTGCTTGAAAACGGAAAGACAGAGGAAGAAGCAGAAAGCCTCATCCAAGAAATTCTTCCAGCTATCCATGAAAACCAAGGAAAAGGAATTCCGGCACGGACCCTTTTTGGAGCTCCAACTGTATGGGCGAACTCTTTCAGCGAGAAAGAGCGCTATGAAAAAGAGCATCCGAAATTAAACGATGCTCCCTCTCTCATGATTTTGGATTCCTTCCTCTTTATCTTTGGTGTTTTTGCTGCGATTAGCGCCTTTATGAACTTGGTTGCACCTCGTCGTACAGGCTATGGTTTGATCACCTTGATCCTTGGAAGTTTGACAGGGGCCCTGCTCTTGTATCTCATGTACTACTTCTTCTATCAGTATATGGATGGCACAAAAGATCGCAGTGAGCGTCCCTCTCTTTGGAAATCCATGCCAATTCTTGTCGGAGTCATGTTCCTTTGGGTCATTGTCTTGTCCTTTACTTCCTTACTCCCACAGGTTCTCAACCCAACTATTCCAGATGTTTTTGCCATCGTTTTAGGAGCTCTAGCGCTTGTCCTTCGCTTCTACTTAAAAAAACGCTACAATATCAAGAGTTCGAGCACAGCACCCGCAACTCGACGCTAAAAATAAACGGATGAAATTTAAACTACACCTCAAAAGTTAGACAGAAAAACTCTAATTTTTGAGGTCTTTTTATTATGAAATTGACTTATGAGAATAACTTCAGCTCTATGAACCTAGAAAATAAGGAGATAGCTTAAAGCAACTCTCAAAAAAATTTTGGATAAACTTTTGAATCAGACCACATGGTTAAGTCGATTCATCATTATGGAAACAAGATTGTCAAAAACGAAAAGAAACATTACTATTCTCCTGATTGTGGGGGATAAAAAACTCACTGCTGTTTTTCCAGCAGTGAGCCATTCATCCTATCTAACCATAAGAGATTCTAAAAATCTAGAGAATAATAATGCTGACCTCCCCATAGGTTAACAGCTCCCCACGGAGAGTATATTCCTACACCGATTAAGACAGATCCGTTGACTCCTCGATCATAAGGAACATGCAACTTCCATGGCAAACGATTACTTATAGCCTTTGGTCACTATGACCAATCAATTTATCTATTCTTACGAATGGCATCAACAATAGGCTGCTTCCCTGTCATATAGATAGGAATGAGCCCACTAGTCATTAATACAGCAAACGTAAGTAAAATTAATGAAACTATAGAAGTTAGATAGAAATGAATGATATCAACTATTTCTAATTGAAGCATTTGAATAGCTAATATAGTTAGTATTAAAAGCAGTATACTTGATAAAGTAATTATTTTCTTTCCATAATTTAATAACTCAAGAATAAATAATCTAAAAACATGTTTTGTACTGTATCCCATAGCCTTTAATACGCCAACTTCGTATTTTCTCGTTCGATTTATTAAAAAGAAGACAAAAGATAAGATTGCAACTACGAGCAAAAGCATGACAAGCGAGATTATAATCAAAAAGTTTTTTATGTATTTTAAACCTTTATTAAATTCTTTATAATTCTCGAAAGACGAAACAATTGAAAATTTATCCGAAATTTTTTTAATACGATTGATTTCTTGAGGGACATCTTTGCTATCCTTCACAGTAACATGTACTGCACTTGGTGCCCAGTCTTTTACAGAAAGATCATCAATTGTTTCTCTCTGTTTGCTTTCTACACCTATATATTTGCTCTGTATTTTTAACATCTCATCACTCATCATGAATAAGGTGTTATCATATACAGAATAGTTAAACGGATACTCCTCTTTTACGATGCCAAGTATTTTAAACGTTTGTTCCTCTTTCACATATAGGTCTCCATCAGATTTAGAATAGTTTCCTTCTTTATCTATGTGAGATTCATAAATATTAATGGGGACATAATATGTAAGTGTTATCTCCGACCCAGCTACAATGTCTTCTAGCTTTTGTTCTTTGATAAATGATTCTGAAACAAATATCCCCCTTTTCGTAGTCCTATCAAAGTATTTAATTTGTCTCTGAGTCGTATTCGTATTGAATAGTGGTTGCACACTGTAATTCTTGGATAAATAAAAATTCTTTCCATTAATAGATAGATTCGGTGAAAAATCTCGACTAATTTTTAAATAGTTTTCAGCATTTTCAAAAGTCATTCCCATACTAGGAAATTCAATATATGGTTCTAATTTGTATACATTCCTACTATCAGAAATTTGATGTATTTCCTTATTCGATAGCGATTGGAAATCATCGATCACCTTGCTCGTTCCAAGTCCTATTGAATCATTAATAACCAAGAAACCATTTTCTAATGAATCACTGATTAATCTTTGATACTTAGAAGAAAATAATGATTGAATATTCATAGAACCAACTGCAAGCGAAACTGTGAAGGAAATTAGTATTAATAAAAGTACAGGTAAAGGAGGTACCTTCCTTTTCTTTTGAATCTTTAATCGAATATGTTTCTTTAATTTACTAGCATGCCACTCTTCTTGAAAATTACACTCTATGTCTTCTTTCACTCCAATTAATTTTTGGTCTTCAAAATGTAGCTTTATATCTCCTTTATTAATAACATATTCATCATGAGACACCACAATAACAATTTTATTATACTTGTTTGCAAGTTTTACCAGTAAAGATGAAACAATCTCTCTATTTTCAGAATCCAAAGAATTTGTAGGTTCATCTGCTAAAATAATATTCTTATCTGTTACCATCCCTCTAGCAATGGCAACACGTTGTTCTTCTCCCCCAGATAAATCCTCAGGATATACATCCTTCAATTCTAAAATTCCTAACTCACTTAGAATATTATCTATTTTATTTTCTATTTCCTTAGTTGATAATTTGAAAAAGTTTAGCGAAATTTTCAAATTATCATACACAGTCAAGTCTTTTATTAGATTATGATTTTGAAATATAAAAGCAATATTTTGTGCAATAAAGGATGAAACAATCTTCTTGTCACTCGTATCAATTTTGGAGCCGTCGTAAATATAAGTTACTTTAGGGTCATACTCTGAAATCAGCCCAATTTTATTCAGCAACGAAGTTTTTCCAACTCCTGATTTTCCATAAATTGTATATAATTTTCCTTCTTTGAACTTTAGAGATGTTGGAAGCAACAATGTTTTTTTGCCATACTTAATGGACAGGTTATGAATTTCAAACATAAATGGACACCTCCGTATGATAACGCTTACTTTTAATGCTATTATAGCTTTTTTTTATACTTTGTCAATTTAAATGAGTAAAATATTTTTAGATGAAGTGAAGTTTAATTTTTAGTTGATAGCAACACCTAAATTGTCAAATTAAGTTAGACTTTTCAAGTAACTCATAAAAACTTGGTAGGGTGATTGATAATTCAATGATTTCCTAGGGATTCTATTTCTTGAGAGTGGGACAGAAATCGGAAATTCGTTAGAATTCGATTTCGTCGTTTCACCTCCGCACAGTTGAGTAGGGCTGTAAAAGCTGATGAAATCAGCGTAGTAGAGCCCACTCAACCACTGCGTCTTG
>NZ_JBDGEA010000019.1:0-48161 GCF_040908565.1 Streptococcus parasanguinis
AGAGTATAGACAAACTGTTTTTTACAAATCTAATAAATTCTATAAAACAAAAAAATTTATTTATTAGAATTACTCAGTCATCTACTAAAACTTTCCGCTGTGAGAAAAGTGCTAGAAACAATCATGTTTCTAGCACTCGGGAGTTTTGGAAGTAAAACAGTTCGGGGAACTGTTTTAGCATGAGCTTAAAATTTGAAAAGCGAATGGGTCTAAAACTAATTGAACACGGGCTGCGGATTGTGTCAAAAAGCGCAAAATACATTAGTACTAAATCCAAGACACAGTAGCTGATTGAATTCTTCTCTCACCTTTTAGCTCGGAAGAATCCTAATCAGCCTTGTGGGGGCAGGACAACGAAGCAATCCCATACAGCAGTGCTTCTGTTCTGCTCCCTATTTTGACTTTATCCGCAGACGCCCTTTGTATCTTAATAAGTCATGGAACTTCTTTGAAGTTCGCTGACGTCCGTACTCACCTAAGGAAAGTTATTTAGATGAATTTATTTTACAAAAAAGAGGTTTCCTTCGAAACCTCTTATTTATTATTCTTAGTTGTTAAGAGCTGCTGCCATTGTAGCTGCAACTTCTGCTTCAAAGTCATTTGAAGCTTTCTCAATACCTTCACCAACTTCAAAGCGAACGAATTCAACAACTGAAGCATTTACTGATTCAAGGTAAGCTTCCACTGTCTTGCTGTCGTCCATGATGTAGACTTGTGCAAGAAGTGTGTAAGCTTGGTCAACTTTCGTGTTGTCCAAGAAGAAGCGATCCATTTTACCTGGGATGATTTTATCCCAGATTTTTTCTGGTTTACCTTCAGCTGCCAATTCAGCTTTGATATCTTCTTCAGCTTGAGCGACAACTTCGTCTGTCAATTGAGCTTTAGAACCATACTTCAAGTGTGGAAGAGCTGGTTTACCAACCATTGCACGGCTTTCGTTATCTTGGTCGATAACGTGGTTCAATTGTGCCAATTCATCTTTCACGAATTGTTCATCCAATTCTTTGTATGAAAGAACAGTTGGTTTCATTGCAGCGATGTGCATTGAGATTTGTTTAGCAAGTGCTTCGTCTCCACCTTCGACAACAGAGATAACACCGATACGTCCACCGTTGTGTTGGTAAGCACCGAAGTGTTGTGCATCTGTTTTTTCAAGCAAAGCAAAACGACGGAATGAAATTTTTTCACCGATAGTTGCAGTTGCAGATACGTATGCAGCTTCAAGAGTTTCACCTGAAGGCATTGTCAAAGCAAGAGCTTCTTCGTTGTTAGCTGGCTTCCCTTCAGCGATGACTTTTGCAGTTTCGTTTACCAATTCAACGAATTGAGCGTTTTTCGCAACGAAGTCAGTTTCAGCATTTACTTCAACTACTGCTGCAACGTTACCATTGACATAAACACCAGTCAAACCTTCAGCGGCAACACGGTCAGCTTTCTTAGCTGCTTTAGCCATACCTTTTTCGCGAAGCAATTCGATCGCTTTTTCGATATCACCATCAACTTCAACCAATGCTTTTTTAGCGTCCATGACACCAGCACCAGATTTTTCACGCAATTCTTTTACAAGCTTAGCTGTAATTTCTGCCATTTTTGTTCTCCTATATTTTTTAATAAAATAAGAGGGTCGGGCTGAGCCCTGCCCTCTTAGGTTCGTTACTTATTGAATGAATTAAGCGTTGTCGCCTTCTACAACTTCAACGATTTCTTCGATTGAATCAGCTTGACCTTCAGTAGCTGCCAATTCAGCTTCTACTGTAGCAACACTGTCTTCACCTTGACGTCCTTCGATAACAGCGTCAGCCATTTTCGCAGTGATCAATTTAACAGCGCGGATAGCGTCATCGTTCGCTGGGATGATAACATCGATATCATCTGGGTCAGTGTTTGTATCAACCATCGCTACAACTGGGATACCCAATTTCTTAGCTTCTTTAACAGCGATTTGTTCTTTATGTGGATCCACAACGTACATTACGTCTGGGATACGAGGCATGTCTTCGATACCACCCAAGAATTTTTCAAGACGAGCGCGTTGTTTGTTCAACAATGCAACTTCTTTCTTAGGAAGAACTTCAAAAGTTCCATCTTCTTCCATGCGTTTGATTTCTTTCAAACGAGCGATACGTTTTTGGATTGTTCCCCAGTTAGTAAGAGTTCCACCCAACCAACGGTGGTTGATGAAGTATTGACCTGCACGAACAGCTTCTTCTGCAACAGCATCAGCAGCTTGTTTCTTAGTACCTACAAACAAGATCACTGCATCGTTTGCAGCTGCATCACGCATGAAGTCGTATGCTTGGTCTGCATATTTTACAGTTTGTTGCAAGTCGATCACGTGGATTCCGTTACGTTCTGTGAAGATGTACTTAGCCATCTTAGGGTTCCAGCGACGAGTTTGGTGACCGAAGTGTACACCAGCCTCAAGAAGTTGTTTCATTGAAATTACTGCCATGAGTAGTTTCTCCTTTTTTGTTTTTTTCTCCTCTCTCAGACGTCAGCTTGCAACACGACCACAAGGGCAACGGTGCCACAATGGATCCGAGATGAGTATTTGCTGTCTTAGACAACTCTATAAGTATAGCAAAAATCCCTAGAATTCGCAAGCTATTTGAGAGATTTTTTCAATCCCTACGATGAAATGGTTTTCTAAAGTTATTTGACGTAAAAAGTTTTTCTTGACCTATCTTGTTTTTTAGGTTACAATATTATATGTTACGGCGGTATAGCCAAGTGGTAAGGCACGGCTCTGCAAAAGCTTGATCGTCGGTTCAAATCCGTCTACCGCCTTGATAATAAAATTTTTTATCATCTTTTATCTTTTAAAAATTCCCCTAGCAATAGGGGTTTTTTTGTTTCCATTTGCTCCATTCCTGGATTATTGATATAATAAAACCTCGCCTAATCGGCGAAGCACAATTAGAAAGGGTATTTATGAAAAACATTCGTTTCTTTACGATCGGCCTTCTGTCTCTAGTGACACTAGCAGCTTGCTCTCCTGCCAATTCTGGGCAACAAGCAAAAACAGCTTCTAGTTCTAGAAAACCGATCAAACAATCTTCAACCAAAAAATCATCTAGTAAACCGTCGAGCGCTTCTTCAGACAGCAGTAGCTCAGATGATTTTTCAGATCGCTACAGTTTGGATCCAGATGATGGTTCCTCTCTCCAATATGTGCCGGGAGCTGCATCCATTCCTGAGATCGAAAAACTCAAGAAACTCCATCTGAGCACTGGTTTTGTATTAAGAACCGAAGATGGACAAGAGGTTGGTGGGCCAAAAGAAAGAAGCAGTTACGATGACGTAGTTGCAGCCTTTGGTCAACCCGTAAGTAGTACAGACAGTTCGAATCCTGGCGATGGGGTCAATGTTTGGGCAACAGACAATGGCGATATCATGGCTGTCTTCCGCAATAATGTCCTAACAGATATCACCTTCCGTTTAAAAGGAGGCGATGCCAACCACCAGTCTACCGGTAGCATTTCCAAATCCGATACACCAAAAACAGCCCTCGAACGTCTTGGAAAACCCTATATCATTATGCGTTCCGAACGTTGGACCAGCTATGTCTATAAAGATAGCAACGGAGACGAATCTAACTTCTCTACACAGGGAGACAAGATCGTTGATGTCATGTCTGCTGCAGAAACCAAGCAGCTAAAAAAGATCACTGGCCTGGATAAAAATCAATAAAGCGCAATGAAAAGAGGCTGGGACAAAAGTCCTAGCCTCTTAATTGTTTTTGGATTGTCGAGCAAGACGCAGTGGTTGAGTGCTCAAAGCACTGCTTTGAGGTGGCGGATAGAACTTGCGAAGCAAGTATCCTAAGTCTTTGTTCGCTTTTTAAGCTTCAAAGATGCCCTATGTTGACGGAAACTATGTTTCCTTTATCTGCAACCTTCAACAGTCTCCCAGACTGTTGAAGCTGTCCCACTCTCTCTTTCTTACAATTCAGCAATTTGGTTCAGGTTCACTTCTGCAACTGTATCGTTACCGAACATAGAAATGACCATTTTCACTTTGTTGTTATCAATTTCAGTGATCTTACCAGTATAGTCTGTGAAGGCACCGTCAATGATACGAACCGTATCGCCCACCTTAACATCCAAATCAAACTCTTGAACGGTTTGACCCATAGAGAGCAAGATGCTGCGGATTTCTTCTTCCAACAATGGAGTTGGTTTTGAACGGTTCCCGTGGGATCCGACGAAACCAGTAACATTCGGTGTATTCCGAACAACAAACCAAGCTTCATCTGTCATGACCATTTCTACCAAGACATAACCTGGGAAGCGGTTTTCTTCGATTTCTTTTGTTTTACCGTTTTTCTCAACTTGTACGGTTTGAGTTGGAATCTCTACGCGCAAGATGTTTTCTAACATATTGTAAGTTTGCGCACGTTGCAAAAGATTCTCTTTTACCTTGTTTTCATATCCTGAGTAGGTTTGTAGTACAAACCAGCCTTTATCAAAACTGTCCATTTGGGCATCCTTTCTTTCTGTTTAGCCTGCTCGAGCTTTTGTGAACATACTAAAAAAAGCCTCTTGGCTTTCCGTTTCCTAGCTTCATTATACCACATTTTGCCGGAATGCAAAGAGGTTTGCTGATTTATTTTTAAGAAAAGACCATAAAAGCAGGACCCTTGGGATCCCGCCTGGCTTCTTTTCTTAAAAGAAATTGATCATGTGCAATAGGCCACGTGCAATGACTTTGTCGAACAAATAAATCAATGCAACAAAGAAAGCGGTGTACTCAATCACTGAGATAAAGTTTTTCCATCTTTCCTTGCGATTTGGCCAAGTTGTATCTTTTAGTAAGACGAAAATATCTTTAATGAATTTCACAACTCTCTCCTATCGTGTTTCTTTATGGATGGTATACTTGCTGCAATGTTTGCAGAATTTATTGACTTCTAGACGTGTTGGTTTTGGCGTCCCACTCAACTTAATGGAGTAATTGCGTGACCCACAAACCGTACACGCTAGACTTGCTTTTTTTAATGCCATAACGCCTCCGTTCACCCCATTATAGCAAGTTTTCCACGTTTTGACAAGAACAGAAAATCTCCTGTCAAGAAAAAAGCAAATATAAAGCGTTATCACTCTGGTTTTCGCCTCATTTTTGGTAAAATAAAACAAGAGGAGACGAATATGAAAAGTGATAACTTAAAAGAAAGTAGAAATATCGAAGACCGTCGAGGGCAAAGCTACTCCCAGTCTTCAGGCAACAGTAACCTTGGCGGGGGCATTTTACAAATTTTGCTATCGCCTGGTAGCTTCAAGAGTAAGATCATCATCATCCTTCTCGTGGTCCTTCTAGGAGGGGGAGGAGCTAGCCTTGGGGGCCTCTTTGGAAATGGGACTTCTTCTCAACCTTACCAGTCCACCCAAGTCACACGCACCAACAAAACCCATGTCGACGATGCAGATGCTGAGTTCGTCAGCAAAGTCCTTGGAACGACCGAAGATCATTGGCACAAGGTCTTTCAGGCCGAAGGACGGACCTACCAGGAGCCCAAACTAGTCTTCTATACCGGACGGACAAAGACAGGCTGTGGGGTTGGGCAAGCATCGGCTGGTCCCTTCTACTGTCCAACCGATAAGAAAATTTATTTGGATATGAGCTTCTATAAGGAATTGACCACCAAATACAAGGCTAGTGGGGACTTTGCCATGGCCTACGTCATCGCCCATGAAGTCGGCCACCACGTACAAAATGAGCTGGGAATCCTTGGCAAATACCATCGGATGCAACAAGGACTTTCTGAAAAGGAACGGAATGCCATCAGCGTCCGCATCGAGCTACAAGCTGATTATCTAGCAGGCGTCTGGGCCCGCTCCATTCAAGACCGAAATCTTCTGGATATCGGGGATATCGAAGAGGCCATGAATGCAGCCCATGCAGTCGGTGACGATACTCTCCAGGAACAAGCCTACGGCTACTCGGTACCAGATAGCTTTACCCACGGGACTTCGGAACAACGCATGCGCTGGTTCAAGAGGGGCTACCAGTACGGAGATTTGCAACATGGCGATACCTTTAGCTTGTCAGATAGTGAACTCTAAACAAAAATCTATTCAGAAATCCTTCTGAATAGATTTTTTTGATTAGAAACCAAACCAGCCTTTGAAGGTATCCCAAGCATCTTTCGCTTTTCCTGGGAGATCAGCCTCGTCAATTGCTTTTTTCGCATCATCGACCATATTTGAGGCTTTTTCTTTGACTTCTTCAAAGAAACCTTTATCTTCTTTACTGTCTGTTTCTGTCGTTTCTTCTCCGACTGGCGCAATGCCGTTTTCAGCATAAGAGTTCTTCACAGAGTCAAACTGGGTGCCGTCTGTATAAGGCAGAACACTGTTTGCAACATTGCGGAAGATCTCTGACGCCGTTCCAGCACTACTGTCTGTCAGATAGTGACCTTCATCGGTCTTTGGAAAACCAAGCCATTGACTGATAACCACATCTGGTGTGTAGCCGATCACCCATTGGTCTCCAGAGAGGTCCTTGTTAAAGCTGGTCTCAGTCGTACCGGTTTTCCCTGCCATGGTATAGCCATAAGGCGCAGCGTTAACCCCTGTACCATTACTGAAGGTACCCAGCATCATATTGGTCATCTTATCTGTTGTTGACCCACTCAGCACTCGGGTTGATCTCTGGCTGTGACTCTTGACCACTTGGCCACTGGCATTTTCGATCTTGGTAATAAGATGGGCATCATTCATGACCCCGCCATTAGCAAAGGTGCCATAGGCCTGGGCCATCTGCATCGGATTGGTTGTTACACCGGCTCCTAAGGCAACGGCAAGCGACTTGTCTACCTTGTCCATGTTGAGACCGAATTTTTTTCCGTACTCAAAGACCGTATTGAGGCCCAATTCATTAGCAGTCGCTACTGCTGGAAGGTTGAGGGATTCTGCCAAGGCCTGGTACATCGGTACCGTTGGGCTCGACTGGATTCCCGCGTAGTTATTAACCTCGTAGCTTCCATATTGGGTGGTACTATTGTCCAATTCCTTATTGGTCGACCAACCTGCTGCAACAGCTGGGCTATAGACCACTAAAGGTTTGATGGTCGATCCCGGACTACGAGCAGCTTGGGTGGCATAGTTGTAAGTCCGAAATCCTGGATTTTCATCGCTACCGACACGACCTACGAGAGCCCGAACCCCTCCGGTTTTAGGATCGAGGGCGACACTACCAGACTCTGCGCGCGTGCCGTCTTCCGCTACTGGGAAGAGAGCCGTATTGTCATAGATCACCTGCATGCTGGCTTGGTAATTCTGATCCAGCTCTGTGTAGATCCGGTAGCCATTTTTGACAATGTCTTCTTCGGTGAGACCGTATTCATTGACCGCTTCGTTGATGACCGCATCAAAATAGGATGGGTAGCGGTAATCCTCCGACTTGCCTTCATAGGCATCAACCAGCTGGCCATGGATATCAACAGCAGCAGATTGATCGGCTGTTGCCTGGTCAATATAGCCAGCTGCCACCATATTTTGGAGGACGGTATTGCGACGATTGGTTGCATTCTCTACTGAATAGAGCGGGTTATAGATCTCTGGTCCCTTGAGCATACCTGCAAGTACCGCAGACTGATCCAGACTTAATTGACTGGCTGAAACCCCAAAATACTTCTTAGAAGCATCCTCAATTCCCCAAACCCCATTTCCAAAATAGGCATTGTTGAGGTACATGGTGAGGATCTCTTTTTTACTGTATTTCTTATTGATTTCAAGCGCCAGGAAGAATTCCTTGGCCTTACGTTCCACCGTCTGGTCCTGAGATAGAAAGGCATTTTTCGCTAGCTGCTGGGTGATGGTCGACCCACCACCTGAGCGACCCAGGGTCAAAATCGCTAAGAAGAAGCGACCATAGTTGATCCCACTATTCTTGTAAAAGCTACGGTCCTCTGTTGCAACCACAGCGTTTTGCAAATTCTCACTAATAGCATCAAGTTCGACATAGGTTCCTTTTTGTCCGGTCAAACTTCCAGCCTGGTCCCCATTCTTATCATAGATAATGGTTGTGGCCTTGAGTGCATTCTGCAAATCCTTGACGTTGGTCGTCTTAGCAAGATAGAAGAGATAACCCCCTATCAAGAGGCTAAAGCCTAGCCCAATGATCAGGAGAATCTTGGTCAAATGGAATCTGCGCCAAAAACGACGGAAGGGATGCTGAGAGAGAGGCTTGCTTCTGTGCTTGCCTGAGCGACTATAGGTTGGCTCTACTGTCTCTTCCGGTAGTTCCGTATCTGGCACTTCTTCTGCCACCGCTTTGGGCGGATGATCCTTTCTAAAAAAAGTGATCAGGTTTTCAAATAATTCTTTTATTCTATTCATACCTGTTATTGTAACACCTTATCCTTGTCCTAGCAAGAAAAGATAGCTCCTCGCTATTTCTCATTTAGTTTTCTTTAAGCTTAGATTTTGCTACAATAGGGTCATGAACTATCAATTTACCATTCCAGAATCCTTTCCCCAAATGACTGTGAAAGAGCTCCTTGAAGACTACTTCCTCATCCCCCGTAAGATCCGGCATTTTTTACGGGTCAAAAAACACGTCTTGGTGAATGGAGAGATCATCAACTGGCAGAGCCCCGTTCAAAAAGGGGATCAGATCCAGCTGATCTTTGACGCAGACGATTACCCTGAAAAAGAGCTCCTAGAAGGAGACCCCAGTCTCGTCGAAGAGCTCTATCAGGATGAGCACGTCATCATCGTCAATAAGCCCGAAGGCATGAAAACCCATGCCAACGAACCGATGGAAATTGCTCTTCTCAACCATGTTTCCAGCTATGTTGGATCCACCTGCTACGTCGTGCACCGGTTAGATAAGGAAACCAGCGGAGCGATTTTATTTGCTAAGAATCCTTTTATCCTGCCTATTCTCAACCGAATTTTAGAAAATAAAAAAATCCAACGCGAGTACTGGGCCTTGATCCAAGGAAATTTAGCGCAAAAGACCATCATTTACAAGGATAAAATCGGGCGCGATCGCCACGATCGACGCAAGCGCCTGGTCGATCCACGCAAGGGACAGTATGCAGAAACTCAGGTGACGCAACTGAAAAAAATCGGGCGAAACAGCCTGGTCAAATGCCAGCTCAAGACGGGACGTACCCATCAGATCCGGGTTCATCTCTCCCATCATGGACACCCGATTGTCGGGGATCCTCTCTACAATCCTGCGCGTGGAGAGCGACTCATGCTCCATGCCCACCGCTTGACCTTCACCAATCCATTAACCCTTGAAACCATCCAAGTCGAGGCCCCTTCTAAGAGTTTCGAAGAAGGATTGAGAGACTAAAAAAGAAGCCACAGGGCTTCTTTTTTATTATTGATAGCGAGGAGTTGCAAATCCACGAATATTGCCATGTCCAATCCGATACGTATTGCGACGGACTTGGTTGTTGGAGTTTCCTTCAATGGTATGAATGATCCCATTTGAGACGCTCTCAACAATTCCGATGTGATCCGCAAAACCATTATTTTGCTGGCTATTTTGATCCCAGTTAAAGGTGATGATGTCCCCTGCTTTTGGTGTAGTGGTCCCATCTTCATTCCAAATGCCCAAACGTTTGAAGATCTGAATGTGACGTTCGACTCCACATTCACGGCCAATCAAACCGCTCAAACCTTCCCGCTGGAAGACTGTTGTGACAAAGATATCACACCAATCATCGGTCGTCTTCACTGCATAACCTACAGGAAGTGGTTTGACACTGTTATAATCATTGACCAATTGATGGTGAGCTGCAGTTCCGCCACGAACGCCTACTAGACTCGCTGCTGCCCGCAAGACACGGTCCCGTTGTCCATTCGTTACACGAGGACTAAAAGCAGTTTGATCTACTGTCGCACGGGGATGAAGGGCTGTTTGACCAAGGTTAAAGCCTTCAACGCCACCATCGACATAATCCACATAGACGTGAGTGGTATAGTTACCTGATTGGTACTGGTGATTTGCTGCAGAGACCTGCACTTCTGTATGCATTCCAGAAGGTGCTGTTGAATACCAGAAGAGGTTTTCCTGATGGGCTTGAGACCAGGCTGCAACACGGATGTTCTTAATCTGACGACCTTGAGGCGCTTGATCCACCGTTACTGTATAAGTTCCAGCACCAGAATTGACATTCTTGATAGACGCTTGAGTCTTGGTCTTGGCATTTCGGAACTCGACTTCTGTAGTCGTTGTTCCAACACCCACACGAGAGCCATCATTTTGGATGTAGTAGAGGTGGATATGGTACTTACCAGTAGAGTTCTTGTGATCGCTGGCTTTAACAGATACCTTGTAGTCTCCGTTCGCTTGACGAGTTGCTTCATACCAGCGGATATCGTCTTGGCCGTCCTTATCCGACCAAGTTGGGACTTGCACAGTTCGCACACCTTTAGGATTGTAGACATCCTTAATGATGACGTCAAAGGTACCTGTATCCTTGTTGTTGTTTTGGATTAAGATTGTACCAGAACGGCGGGCTTGACGTACCTCTGTCGTGGTTTCTGTGATGTAATTTCGTTGATTAGTTTGATCTACATAATAAACATGGACATTGTACTTACCATCCTCATTTTTATGATCTGAGGCTTTGATGGTCGCACGATAACTACCGTCGCTTTGACGCACTGCTTTATGCCAGACTAGATCATCAGGCCCGTTTGAATCTGACCATGTTGGGATCAGAACTTCTTTCAAGCCATTTGGAGCAAAAACATTACGAATAACGGCATCAAATGTGCCTGTTACAGTATTGTTGTTCTCAATTGTTATAGTGCCACTTGGTTTAACTTCACGTACTTCTGTCGTTGTCTTTGTGATGTAGGCTTTTTGATTATTTTGATCTACGTAGTAAATATGAACATTAAATTCACCTGTATCATTCTTATGATCAGATGCTTTAATGGTTGCACGGTAGCTGCCATCACTTTGACGAATTGCTTTATGCCAGACTAGATCATCCTGACCATTTTTGTTAGACCAAGTAGGGACTAAAACTTCTTTCAAACCAGTTGGAGCGACTACATTACGAATAACGGCATCAAAAGTACCTTTCTCAGTATTGTTATTCTCAATCGTTACTGTGCCACTTGGTTTGACCTGATGAACTTCTGTAATTGCCTCTGTCACATAACGTCGATGATTATCGGCATCAATGAAATGTACATGAACGTTGTATTTCCCACTATCGTTCTTATGATCGCTCGCTTTAATAGTTACACGATAAGAGCCATCAGCTTGGAGAGTTGCCTTGTGCCAGATAAGGTCATCTTGACCACCAACCAAACTCCATGATGGAACTAAAACCTCTTTTAGACCAGTCGGTGCAACAATTTTGCTAACAACCGCATCAAAGGTGCCTGCTACTGGGTTATTGTTTTCAATCGTCAGAACACCACTTGGTCGAACGTAATCAACCGAAACTACTTGTTCAGCGATATAGTGGCGTTTACCAGAGTTATCAACGACGTATGCATCGGCACGGTAGTCTCCTTTATTCCCTTTATGCTCACTCGCCTTAATCGTTACGCGATAGCTACCATCAGTTTGCTTAGTAGCCTTATGCCAAATAAGATCATCTTGACCATTTTCAAGACTCCATGATGGCACCAAAACTTCTTTCACACCTTGTGGTGCTGTGATATTACTAACAACCGCGTCAAATGCACCTGTAGTTTGGTTATTATTTTCAATTGAGAAAGTACCACTTGGTTTCTGTACTTCCTCTGTTGGTAAACTATTATCTTCTCCTGCTACCACTCGTGCACGTGCGCCATATGGAGCACGACTAGCTACTACGGCAGGTGCTGGATGCTCTGATGTAACCTTGTCGCTAGTGCCCTTGTCAGAAGGCTCGTTATTGCTAACAGTCGGTGTGACAGGTGCTGTCTCTGTTGGAACGGTATTTTCTGTCTGAACACCTTTCTCAACTCCCACTCCTTCGTTCACAGTATTCTGCGCTTCTGATGAAGTTGTTGTTTTTGCAACGATAGCTGATGTATTTTCTTGTGTTTGATCGGACGCATGTTGCTCATCGGCTTTGACTTGTTGTGTAGAAAAAGCTAACAAAACAGCTGTCCCAGCATAAAAAATAAGATCTTTCTTTTTCATGTATCTTCCCTTACAATTTTTTTACGGATTGTACCCACATAGTAGTATTATAGCACAAACCGCCGGATCAAGAAACAATATCATTAGAAGATTTTATCCTGTTTTTAAAGAAAACAGAAGGCCAGATTGGCCTTCTGTTTAGCTTATGCAAAAATAGAGAAGAAAGGTGCTCCAAGCTTGTTATCCATCGGATCCTTACTCTTAATAGAGTGAAGATAATTGATGGAGTACCAGCCGTTGTTGCCGCTATTATATGGATCGCGTACATAGGTTCTACCATTATCATAGCCATGCAAGACCAACTCATGGGTATAAGGATCGCTAGTAAATTGGCTATTGCCTACCGCAGCAAGTACATGCTTGCCAGCCATGAGGGCTTCTGCAATGCCTCCAGCTCCGTTAACCAATTGACTCTTCAAGCCCCAGTTACGGGTAGCAGATACAATCCCATCTGCATCCGTTCCTGCTTCACCTTTGTTAAATGAATCAGTATTGTTGTAAAGATAATCAGCCACTGTTGTTGGCAAAATCGTTCTGCCAAGGATATCTGTGAAGGTCATAGCAAGAGAGGTTGGCACACAACCTGACTGATCGACATTGCTCACACCATACCACTTCCCAGCCCAACGAGGGTCTCGTTGAGAATAATAGGTTGTTTGTGGATTCACCTTTTGATTCCGTTGAGACAAGGCTGTTTGACCCAGGTTAAAACCTTCAACTCCTCCATCTTTGTAGTCCACATAGACGTGAGTCGTATAGTTGCCTGCTTCATTACCGTGATTATTAGCAGAGACTGTGATCTCTGTGTGCATACCTGTTGGAGTTGCGGAATACCAGTAAAGATTTTCTTGATGAGCTTTCGACCAAGCTGCGACACGAATATTCTTAATCTGACGACCTTGAGGCGCTTGATCTACAGCTACTGTATAAGTCCCGTTCGTTGCATTGACATTCTTAATGGCAGCTTGTGTCTTGGTCATGGCATTTCGGAATTCCACTTCTGTAGTCGTGGTACCAACACCTACACGAGAACCATCATTTTGAATGTAGTAAAGGTGAACATGGTACTTACCAGTAGAATTCTTGTGATCGCTCGCTTTGACCGATACCTTGTAGTCTCCATTCGCTTGACGAGTTGCTTCGTACCAGCGGAGATCATCCTGTCCGTCCTTATCAGACCAAGTTGGGACTTGAACAGTTCGTACACCTTTAGGACTGTAGACATCCTTGATAATGACGTCAAAGGTACCTGTATCTTTGTTGTTATTGACAACCGAAATGATTCCAGTTGGTTTATCATGTTTAACAGTTACAATCGTTTCAGTAACATAATGACGGTTGTTATCATTATCAACGACATAAAGGTCTGCACGATAATTCCCTAGTGAGTTTTTATGATCACTCGCTTTAATAGTCACTCGATAACTTCCATCTGCTTGACGATTTGCCTTGTGCCATACAAGATCATCCTGTCCGTTTTCAAGGCTCCATGATGGAACTAAGATTTCCTTTACACCAGTCGGTGCCACCACATTACGAATAACCGCATCAAAACTACCAGTTGAAACATTATTGTTTTCGATCGTTAATGAAGCAGTTGGGCGTGATTGACGAACGTCAACTACTTTTTCAGAAATATAATGACGATTGTTGGAATCATCTACAATGTAGGCATCAGCACGGTAATTACCAGTTGAATCCTTATGATCCGTTGCTTTGATAGTCACACGATAAGAACCATCTGCTTGACGCGTTGCCTTGTGCCAAATGAGGTCATCTTGGCCACCAACCAAACTCCATGATGGAACTAGAACTTCTTTTAGACCAGTCGGTGCAACAATATTACTAACAACCGCATCAAAGGTACCTGCTACTGGGTTATTGTTTTCAATCGTCAGAACTCCACTTGGTCGAACGTAATCAACCGAAACTACTTTTTCAGAAATATAATGACGATTGTTAGAGTTGTCGACGATGTAAGCATCGGCACGATAGTTTCCTTTATCGCCCTTATGCTCACTTGCCTTAATCGTTACGCGATAGCTACCATCAGTTTGCTTAGTTGCCTTGTGCCAGATAAGATCATCTTGTCCATTTTCTAGACTCCATGATGGGACTAAAACTTCCTTAACACCTAGTGGTGCTGTGATATTAGTGATCACAGCGTCGAAAGTCCCTGATTTAGCATTATTATTTTCAATAGTAAAACTTGCTTTAGGTTTTAACTGCTCAGGTGCCTTACTAATGAATACTTGAGTCGAGGTTCCACCCACACCCGTCATTTGTCCATTGTTCTGAACATAGTAAAGGTGAACATTGTAAAGACCGGTTGAGTTTTTATGGTCCGCTGCTTTTACATTGACGGTATAGGTCCCATTTGCTTGACGATTGGCTGTATACCAAACAAGGTCATCTTGACCGCCTGTTTCTGACCAGATCGGTACAGAAACGGTTCGAACTCCATTTGGTGCCTTGACATTTGAGATGACAACGTCAAAGCGTCCCGTCATAGTATCGTTATTGACAATGTCAATCTTCCCACTTAAGCTGCCTTCTGTTGGATCCGCTGCAGGTTTTGCGTTCGCTGTGAAGCGACCGGTATAATCCACACTGTGGTCAAAGAGGTGTTTTCCTGGAAGCAATTCCGCTTGAGAAGTGAACTGCCAGGCACCAGCTTTCCCATTGTAACGCAAACTTTTCGCATCGTTTACAGATAGTTTTGGAGAAGGGTATTGGGCAACCCAGAAATTCTGAAGACCAAATTGAGCGGTGTTGACAGGACCTTTCTTGCGAAGGTTGTTTTCATCCAACCAGCTAGCACTGGTGTAGAACATCAAGTTGCTGTAGCCATTTTTACGCATTTCGTCAGCCCAAGCTTGGGTGTTGCGGTTAATATTTGCCTGCATCTTGGCATCCTCAAAGTCATTGACCATGAGGGTGTTCTTTGGAAGATTCAAGCGTTGCGCCTCTGCAATGTAGAATCGCGCTTCTGCACGCGCTGCTTCCTCAGAAGTGTAGCGTGAGAAGTGGTAGGTCGATACTTGCAGACCCGCAGCTTGTGCATTACGAATTTGGTTCTCCGCATTCGGGTTCTTGTACCAAGTGTCTTCTGTCAATTTGATAACGACACCGCCTACGCCTTTATTAGCTAGGGTACGGTAGTCGCCAATACTAATGTCTTCGTTGTGGCTACTCACATCAACAAATGATTTTGGTTGAACCGCCACATCTGTTGAACGACCAGCAGGAGCGTGAGCGCCTGTGTTAAAGAAGGTCGTGCTTCCTGTATTAGACGGAAGAGGAGTTTCTTCTTTCTCAGTAGTCGATGCTTCTGTAGCTTTCTCAACAGATGGGGTTCCACTTTCTGAAGCCGTGGTCTTGCTCGCAGGTGCTACAGGCTGCTCGGTCACATTTGCTGGTGCTGCATAGTTGCTTGCGACAGGTGCTACCGACTTTTCAGCAACGGCTACTTCTGGCGCTTTTTCAGCTTGGACTTGGTTGCCTTCAGTAGTAGCGGCCTCGTTTGAAACCAGCTCATCTGCACTGACTCCCTGAGCAGATACAGCCATCAAGACTGCCGCTCCGGCATAAAAAATAAGATCTTTCTTTTTCATATAAACTTCCCTTTATACAAATTTTATACGTTAATCATTTTACCACACGGTTTCAGCGATGAAAAGTTTTATAAGGCAAATTTTTAAAATTAGTGATATTTTTTTGAAAAACTAAAAAAAGAAGTCCGTCTGACTTCTTTTGATCTTATGCTAAATGATTTAACGCCGTCTTTAAGTAGTGACCATCTCGGATTTCCTGACCAACACGCTTGGCATTGTCCACCAAGTCTTGGTAATCAGCATCTGAAATATTGTCGATTGTCTCCTTCAAATCATGGAGAGACTCTACTGCAATCCCGCAGCCCTTCTCAAGCACAAAGTGAGACAAGGCTGACTGTTTCCACACGACAAGCGGGAAGCCCGATGCTAGATAAAGCGACGCCTTGTGGGAGTTGTTGTAGCGAAGGTACTCGCCAAAAACACCACTACAGGTCTCAACGCTATCTCCATCCCAGACCAGACCAAAACCGCCCTCAAGGGCTGCAGGAAGTTCATCCGGTAGGAAGGAACCAAAGTAGGTTTCATTTGCAAGCGCTCTACTCTCATCAAAGCCAACACCATAAAGGTTATAAGACGGTGCTTCTGGAAGAGTATAAAGATAACCAGCTTTTTCCTTGGCCAAATTACCTGCCACAATTATCGGCTGGTCTTTTGTTTGGCCACTCTTTTCTTGAAAATCTGGAATCAAATAGTCAAAAATTCCAAGGCTGACAATCTTGTCTTCTACAACCCCTTTATCCACTAAGACAGATTTCATAACCGGGTTGTGAGCAATAATTCCTGTAACACTACGGAACGTATCACTTTCAGTTAGTTTCATCCGTAACTTCATCCTAAATGGTAAGGTTTTATCATTCACAAAACGCAGTGTTTCCAAATCATGAACTAAAAAATAGACATCCGTACCCCTGTTTTTAAGTTTTTTTAGTAAATGGTTAAGAAATAAAGAATGATGTAACAAAGGAAATTGAATTATGATCTCATCATTTTTCTTTAGGTCTTTGAAAGCTCTAAAGAGAGCTCTATATTTATGAATTTGTGCCCTAAGAACATTCATTTGATACCAGTCATCCACCAAAACTTTCAAAGGAGAATAACCTAATTTATTTAAAATGGCTTCAACGTCATTACGTGCTTTATTTCCCGCATTTTTAGCATTATTGTCGTGTAAAAATTCTTCTTTTAAATAGTATTTCATCTTTTACTTCTCATTTTTCATACGTTGATTTTTTAGGATAATATTCATTTAAAATTTGCTTGAAATGAATGATGTTTTCTTCCCTAAAGTCCCCATCATCATTGACACAAAGCAGTTTTTTACGTCTATCTTTAAAGATAGATTCCAGCTTATCCACTTGATTTAAACCAATTGTTTCTCCGAAATTTTTAGACATAGGATAAAACTGATTACTTTCAATTTGCCAGTTAGAACAAACGTATTGATTGACATCTACCCCATAATCTCTAATCTTATTTCTGGATGTTCTATCCAAAGTTTCACCTTCGATGTCCCACAAATGTGACAAAGTACTCTTCTTCATCGGTACAGGCAAATGCTGATTCACATAACCCGTCGGTCCCCATGGTAAGAGTAACAAGTTTTTCAAAACCAAGAAACCATAACGAAAATTAAAAAATTTCCAAGGAGAGGATTTCATAGCCTTCTTATTAGGAAAATGGCGATAAATCAACTCAACATTATTGTGATAAGTATTTGTAAATGGTGACCATGGAACTAAAGCATCGTATACTGCTAAAAGCTTGGGGTGCCCATTTTTATAAAAATCAGAAGGTTGAGTATCCTTTATCATGAACATATCATCATTGAAGTAGATAAAATGTTCTGATAAGCCCTCAATACGATGAAGATTTAGCTCAATTGCTGCTGAATTATATGAAGGAAGGTAAGCTTCAGGCATAAATTCCCTATGAGTGATCAACTTAAGTTTTGGATGCTCCAAATTTAACCAGTCAGGCTTTTGCCCGTTGGTAATTAGATAAACATTATTCACCCAAGGAGCATGCTTTTCAATCATTCGAAACCAGTAATTAAAAATACCGTAATCACGATAACGTTGCTCTCCGTCGATTTCTTGGTCTATTTTTGACATTTGACCTGTCACGACTTGTTTCTCGCGGATAAACTCAGTATCACTTCCGTCGACCCAAAGAACCACGATATCAATTTTTTCTTGTGTCATTTACTAAATTCTTTCTCTACGACTTCCAAGGCACGCTCAATAACCACGTGCATGTCGTAGTATTTATAGTCTGCCAGGCGTCCACAGAAGATGACCTTGTCATTTTTAGCTGCTTCTTCTTGGTACTTGGCAAACATGGCATTGTTCTTTTCATCATTGATTGGATAGTAGGGCTCATCGCCTCGTTTCCAATCAGCTGGGTATTCACGGGTAATCACCGTCTTCGGTTGAGTCCCATACTCGAAGTGCTTGTGCTCAATGATCCGAGTATAAGGAATTTCACGCTCGGTGTAGTTGACCACAGCATTACCCTGATGATTTTCCTCATCCAAGATCTCGTGTTCGAACCGAAGGCTGCGGTATTCCAACTCCCCATGCTTGTAGTCAAAGTACTGATCAATCATCCCTGTGAAGACAACTTTTTCAGCAGAGCTTTCCAGTTCTTCACGATTGGCAAAGAAATCAACCCCAAGTTCTACTTCTACATCGCCCAGCATATTTTCGATAATGACATTGTAACCACCGATTGGAATCCCTTGGTAACGGTCGTTAAAGTAGTTGTTATCAAAAGTCAAACGCACTGGGAGGCGCTTGATGATAAAGGGTGGAAGGTCTGTTGCAGAACGTCCCCATTGCTTCTCCGTATAGCCCTTGATCAACTTTTCATAGATATCTGGACCAATCAACTTGATGGCCTGTTCTTCAAGGTTCTTGGGCTCAACATCTTTCATATCCGCCGTTTGCTCTGCAATCTTGTCTTTGACTTCTCGAGGAGTCTTGGTTCCCCACATGGCATAAAAGGTATTCATGTTGAAGGGAAGATTGTAGAGGCTACCCTTGTAATTAGCTACCGGTGAATTGATATAGTTGTTAAATTCAGCAAATTGGTTGACATAATCCCAAACCTTTTTGTTTGAGGTATGGAAAATGTGGGCACCGTACTTGTGAACATTGATTCCTTCAACTTCTTCACAATAGATATTCCCACCGATGTGGTCCCGTTTATCAATCACTTTTACTTTTTTGCCACGCTTGGTTGCCTCATGAGCAAAAATTGCTCCCGATAGACCAGCACCAACAATCAGATAATCGTACATAGTTGTCTCCCTATTTTTTTATTAATTGCTGTTTCAACTCTTTCACATTCACTACTTTGAGGAGCAAAATCAAGGTCCCATAGATGACCCCACCTAGGCCAGCATACAGAACGACATTCAGCGTTGGCGAAAGGTGGACGATGGACTTGACTAGTAGCAAAAGACCATACATGAGGCCTGAAGCGAACACAATCTTCATCATTGAGCCCATAATCGGCACTTCTTTAAGATAAGTTCGTGTGAAGTAGAGTTGAATCCCCCATACCAAAGCTTCTGTCAACACTGAAACAATCGAAGCTCCAATAAAGCCCAGTTTTGGTAGGAAGATTAGGTTCAATCCGACACTGACAATGGCAGGAACAGTTGTCGAAATCATAAATTCTTTATTTTTATTATGAGGGATTAGAATTTGAATCCCCATGATATTGGTCCATCCGATAAAGAACATTCTAAAAATCATGATGGCAATGGCATAACGTGCATCCTGGAAATCCTTCCCTAGGAAGAATTGAACAAAATCATCATTGACAATCAGCATGCCGGCAATAATCGGGAAAATGACCAAATTATAAATCAAAAAGGACATTTGATGCATCTTGTTAACCGCTTTGTGGTCCCCTGAGGATAAGAGGCTCGATACCCGAGGCAACATGACACTCCCCAGTGAAGTCACCAAGGTTAACAAAATATTGACCAATTTTAAGGCCTGGTCATAGATCCCTACATCCTTTGTAGATGCGAGAGCCCCCAGCATGGTTCGGTCCAAAGTGACATACAAGGAAATGGCAATCTGCGGTAAAAAGAGCAGAATGACCGGTTTTAAATGCACCCGTGCATAAGCCAAATCAAAATGTGCTTTCCCAATAAATTCACGAGCGGGTAGCCACATACTGAGCTGACCTAAAAGCTCAAAGATCGTTAATAAGAATACATAGAGATACAGATCATTGGCAGATTTGACAAACAAGAAGATGGAGGTGACTCCAACCAGTTTGACCGTGATATTCCGAATCGTAATCTTACGGAAATCCTCTAATCCCTGAAAGAGCCAGGAAATGTCGAGTCCCTTAGAAACCAAGCTAAGTCCTAAGATATAAGCGACAGGATTTTGCATAGAAGATAGAGTTACACACAAAAGAACATAGAGGGCAAGAGATAAAATCGTAGCCCCCAACTGGAGAGTATAAATCCCCCAGAAATTCTTTTGGATGTCTTTTCGGTGTCCTGAAATCTCCTTAGTTCCATAATTAGCCACTCCTAGCGTCGCCAAAAGGAGAAAATAAGTAACAATGGAGTTGAAATAGCCATAGGTCCCCAAGTCATTTGAACTAAAGACCCGCGTCACATAAGGGGTGGTGATAATCGGCAAGATAATCACCAGTAACTGGTAGGAGAGATTATAGGCGTAATTTTTAAGAACTTTCATGATCATTCAATTCTATCTTTTATTTTGTATTGAACTGGCACAAGGCTAGCAAAAAGTGTAAAAATAAAAATATTATATCCTGGTCTTATCCAAAAAGCTTCTATCATACAATTAATTGTAATAAGCGATAATAAAGCTAAGAATAGGAACATACCCTGTTTATAAATTCTCTTTGATGCAAGTACATAAATCAATACCAGTAATACTACAGGAACAACTCCGTAGTAAAATAACATTTGAATATAAGAGGAATCTACATAGTTATAACTGTATACTGATTCTGTTGTGCCGCCATATCCTATAAACTTAACCCCGGTTGCTCCAAACAAATGTAATCCATAGGTCTCTATTGCATTTTTCCCTAAAAATAACCTCATACTGAATAAGTTGTTCAAACTCACAAATAATGAAGAAGACCAGGTAAAGAAATACGATAAGTAAAACATTAAGAAAGAAAATATAGCTGCAAAATAAGGTAGGATCCCATAAATTTTAAATTTTCTTTCTTTAGTAACATACATAACAATAAAAATGACAGTTGCTACAAGTACAGAAAGGGCATTTAACCTAGCATCACAAAATTTGATGATAAAAAATGCTAAACTAATACCTACCAAGGTTCGTAGTATGATGAACCTTTTCCGTAGTACATATCCCCAAGCAATAAATAAATAAAAACAGTGAGACGCAAAGTCAGTTGGATAAATGAAACCAAAGGAATTTCTAATCACAAGGCCAGACGAACGGACCTGAGCAAATTGTAAATTAGGAATAACTCCCAGAATTGAAAGTAAGAACACTCCGAACACTATCGTTCCTGACACAATAACGTATGTTTTTAAGATAACATCAATATCTGCATCATATAATAACAAAATCAATAATGAATAAAGTAGGAAATTAGTCCCGCCCGTATGCATGAATACGATAGAACTTGTTAGTAGTAATAAAATAGCAGTTAAGATATAAAAGAACGTGAATTTTTTTATATACAAAAATCTAAAACATAATAATAATGAAAAACAGATTAATAAAACAACCGGAAGGTTTGGGATTATTCTGTTTAACATTGTTGTCATAAGAGTATCGTACCCAACAATGAGAGTCAATACTAGAATAACCAAAAGGTTCTCAAACTTAATTTTTAACATAATCCCTTTTTCTCTTAATAAAATAGCTACACCTATTTAAAAGCAATTTTACGTAAAATTGGATTCATTTTCATTTTTTCAATAAAGATGACTGTCCGAAATTTTTTTTGGGTGAGAAGATCAATACTCAATCTTCTAAGAAAAGAAGAAATATCTCGCTGTCTTAATAAGGTCTTATAAGACCCAATCATTTGATTCCTATTTCCTGAAAAAATATGATCAAAAGCTTTATTAGTAATAATAGATTGCAGTAATTCTATCTTTTCTTTCCTTCGCGCATTTAAATTAGAAATTTGAAAGGCTGCACTTACAATAATTTTTGTCTTAATTTCTTGAATTAATGAAGCATCTTCTATTTGGAACTTTTCAAGTAATTTTTGCAATTCTTGAAGTTCATCTAATTGTATTTCGATTCTTCTAGGATGAAAACTGGTCAATGCTGAACCGCTTCTACCAGCAATATAATTATAAAGAGTCGATTCAATAAAAAGAATGTTATCTAAATGTAGATAAACTTGAAAATTGAATGAAGTATCCTCTCCTATTGGTTTACTAGGAAACTTAATATCGTGTTTTAAAATAAATGACTTGTTATAGATTCTTGACCAAACATTATACATCATATCAGTTTTGAATAACTCTATAAATTCATTTCTAAATTCATTCTTTCCAAGAAGACCACAACGCGTATACAAATGAGGGCGACAAGACAAAATAGTATCCTTATTTTCTTTAATTTCATTGTAGCCAAAACAAAGAACATCCCATTTATCATTGAGGTTAGGAAATATTTTTTCAAAGAAATCCTCAGATACGAAGTCGTCTGGATCCATAAAAAATAAATAATTACCCCTTGACAAAGAAATACCTAGGTTTCTAGCTTCTGACACTCCGTTATTTTCAATATGCCTAGCACAAACATTAGAAAAATTATTTTGGTACTCATCGCAAATCGCACCGCTATTATCACTTGAACCGTCATCAATTAACACAATTTCATAATTGATCGGTGACGATTGCATAAGTATGGAATCTAGGGCTCTTTTTAAATAACCTTCAACATTAAATACTGGAACAATAATACTCAAATCTATATTATTCATTACTCTTCATCCTTAATTTATGACGAATAAATTCTAGTGTCCATTTTTCTTTTTTAAATTTCTTTAACATTGTTGATTTAATATATTCCCAATAGAATTTATTTCTTGTCACCTCTACTAGCTCTTGCTTAGAAATTTTCTCTCCAATAACTAATTGATTTGGTATAACATAAAATGAATCAACCAATTTAAACTCAGGACATTTGATCATCCTCTTTTGGAAATGTGCATATAGAGGACGCTTGACCACTATATCACTATCGATTAAATTTATCGATTCCAAACCATTTTCCTCTGACCAAAAATAGTAACGTTTCGGTTCATTTTCGCCATATTCCCGAAATGAGAAATGACTAATATCAATATCATCAAAAAACTTATCTTGCAGTTGTTTGAAATAACTTTTTCCAAAAAGCTTTTGGATACCTTCTGCCTCATCAAAAATAAAATTTTGTTCACTAGTATAGACATTGTGATAATCTAATCGATAGTATGAACCTTGCCCAGACATAAAAACACGATTAACTTCTCTTGAATTCTTAAAAATTTGAAGATGACCTAAAAGACCATATCTAGCATAGTCATTCTCAAAAAAGCTATGCTCTTCAAGAAATTGATAAATATCACCTAGTAAGACATCTGTGTCACAAAAACCCCAGTAATCATAACCCTTTAATTCTTCTTCAAAGATAAGCCCATAAGCAACTTTATAGTCACATAATTTATAAGGTGTTTTAAGAGAGATTTTAAAATCAAACTTAGACTGAACTTTCTCTCTTAACTCATCAAAAGAAAGAGTTACAAATTCTATATTTTTAGCATTTAAAATGTCAAATTGGTCAACCTTTTGATCCGTATAAATTAAGAAATCAATTTTTTGATTACGTTTGGCGGTCAACAAAAAATAAGGGAAAAATTTTGGAAGTCTTCCGAAATATGGAATAATAAGTCTTATTCTTTTCATTTAGTTAGATCCTCTCCCCCCTTATTCAACCAAGTGACAGCATTAAAATAGCGATGATACGTTTTCAAGTCGATGCCAACGTATCCTTGCTTTTCAGCTGATTTGAAATGAACTAAGGAAGGTAAATCACTATAATTCTTCGAAGAGAAGATAACCTTACTCTTGTATGGAAGCTCTTCGAACTCTTTCATCAACTCATAAGTGCAGGCATCATTATCATTGAACTTGAAATACAAATTATTCCAATGAATTCTTTCCAAACGGCGTTGCCATTTCTGAGAAGCTTCTTTTTCATCTGCATAATGCAAGAAATGAAGTTCAATATCATCAAGAAGTGCTAGAGGATAGGCATTATCAAAGTCTTTGATATATTTTGATTCCTTAACAAATTTCAAAGGGATGTTTCCGCTCAAATAATATTTTAAATTCTTGAGCATTTTGATGTAATCAGGTGAAAAGATAAACATCCCTACAAATGGAGTTTGGTAAGGCAAACCCAATTCTTGATAAACTTTTCCTGCCCAACAATTATCGCATATGATCGTAAAGTTTTTATTCTTGAGTCTTCGCCGAGGAATAAAGTTAATAATTGGATAAACGATTGGTTTTAATTTATTTTTTAGTGTTTCACTGTTCATATTAGTACTTCTTATATAGTTCTGAGAAATTACGAATATAACTTTGTAATGAGAAGAGTTCTTTTTGGCGTTTAACAGAGGCCTTGCCAAATTGATCTCTCTTCTCAGCGTTATCAGCTAATTCTTGGATGGCCTTAGACAATTCTGCAGGTTGATTTGGTGTGGCAAGAAGACCGTTTTCGCCCTCCTTGACCATTTCACAGACACCACCATGACGGTAACCCACTACAGGTTTACCACAAGCCATGGCTTCTAGTACGACTGTTGGTAATGGATCTGGATTGGTACTTGGTAAGACAAAGATATCAAACATATTATAGAGTTCTGTCGTCTTGCTATAATAGTCAATTCGTTTGATTTGGCTAGCTGCTGGTGAGTCTGAAATAGCTTTTTCCAACTCATCGACACGCCACTCTTCCCCCTCAAATGCACTACCTGCTAAAAAAGCTACTGCTTTTGAATTGGCCTGTAAGATTGGCGTCACAGCTTCTAAAAAGTCGCCTTGACCTTTCCAGGCATTCACTCGACCAACCATACCGATAACCAAGGCATCCTGTGCGATCCCAAATTGGTCACGGACAGAGCTAGCATCGATTTCATGATAGACGGCATTGTCGACCCCATTATAAATCACTTGAACCTGGTCATTTTTTACAAAGCGAGACTGCTTGACGTGGTTGGCTACAGCATTTGAAACTGTCACAATCGTATCCGCATAGCGCCCCATCAAAAAGTTGATGAAGTCAGAAATAGCTTTTGGTTTGACGATAATTTCATGCACATGCCAAATCAGAGGAAGTTTCAACTTACGTTTGAGATAAATTCCCTCAAGTACCGCAGTCGTATTGTTGTGAATAAGGGTAATGCCATTCTCCTTAGCATATTGAGCAATTTGCTTTGAATAACGATTATAAGAGCCAAAATACTCAAGAATTCCCTTAGGATTAAAATACTTCCGGCGCAAGATTGGATAATCGATAACTTTTACCTTAGCACCAACCTCTTCCAATGCACCCACTAAGACGCCATCGTTGGGCAAGATGACATGAGCCTCAAAGGCTTCTTTATCCAACCCTTTAATAAGCTCCAACAACACCTTGTCAGCACCATACATTTCGGCACCAGCGTGGAGATATAATATTTTCTGCATTTCTAACCTTTAAATACTTTCTCGTAGTCTGTGACAATCTTTTCCCAAGTGAAGGCTTCTGCGATCCGTCGACTTGATTTCTCATTGAGGTCTGCGATGGATTGAGCGTCCAATTGTTCAGCCTGATCAATGACATGTGCCAATTGATCTTTCTTCCAATAAAGAGCCCCCTCTTCACCGACTTCTCGGTTGAAACCAACATCTAACAAGAGGTTGAGTTTAGTAGACTCTAGCGCCTCAAGAAGGGATGGATTGGTCCCGCCTACCTCATGACCATGGAAATAAGCAAAAGCATTCTCACGAATGTATTTAAGTAATTCTTGATCATAGACAGTCCCCACAAACTTCACTCGAGGATCTTGATCAAATCCTGTATCCTTGCGTAACTGTTCATAGAACTTGTTTTGCTCTACATTAGTAATCAGGACAAAATCTTTTTTGGAATTGGACTGCATAAAGCCACGAATCATGGCCTCATAGTTGTTTTCGGGTACAAAGCGACCTACGACAAGGTAGTAACTCCCTTCAGAGACTTGCTTACCTGCAAACCAGGTCCGTATTTTCTTATCTTCTCTACTCAGGCCAGACTTGCTTGTATCCGTTCCATAGGCAATATAGGTCGTCTGTGGCTGATACTTAGCGTAATCTTTCTGAATATAAGCCTCGATATTCTTGCTATCACAGATTAACAGGTCGGCGTGTTTAACCATGAGTTGTTCCGAAAACTTCCAGTACTTACGGACTGGGAGACTCCACTTGGCGCGAAGCCATTCATGACCATCTGGATTGACCATGAGGATCCCACCGATCGCCTTGATTTTCTTTTTAATTTTTGAGATAAAAGGACCAATCCGGCAAGCCAAGACATAGAAGATCGGAGCTTGATCCTTGTTTTCTTTTGCGATTTCAATAGCCTTATTGAGAGCCGCAATATCATAAGCAATGGCACGCGCAGGACCGATATTAGGGACGTCAATATTGTAACAGATTGCTCCATTATGCTCGAAAGTATCTGCAGTAATTCCTGATTTTGCTGAATTCTCCCGCATACAAGCTACATAATACTGGATATTTTTGTCTTGTTGGAATTCGGTTAACTTCTCAACAAAGGTCTCAAAACCACCATATTTTGCTGGAATACCTTTGGAACCAACGATATAAATTGATTGTGTCATTTTTCTCCTAACATGGAAAGGACGAAGTAGGCAGTCTCCTACTTCGCTCCTTCTTTTCTAAGTACAACCTTCACGGTCTTGAGCAAGATCTGAATGTCTCTCCAAATCGTCCAATCATCCATGTACGCAACATCCAGTTTGACCACTTCGTCAAAGTCTGTAATCTCACTGCGTCCGCTCACTTGCCAAAGGCCGGTAATCCCTGGTTTGAAGCTGAGCCGGCGTTTTTGGGCTGGCGTATACTCTTGGTATTCGTCAACCGTTGGGGGACGAGTCCCAACCAGACTCATATCACCGATCAGAACATTGTAAAATTGTGGCAATTCATCGAGACTGGTCTTACGGATAAAGCGTCCAATTGGCGTTACCCGCGGATCATTTTCCATCTTGAACATGCCACCCGTCATGGTATTTTGTTCCATGAGGTCTTTTTTAATCTCTTCGGCATCCACTCGCATGGAACGGAATTTATAGAAGTTGAAATACCGTCCGTTCTTTCCGACCCGCTTCTGTACAAAGAAAGCAGGCCCACCATCCTTACGGATTAGAGGGACTAAAACGATACTCACAAGTCCACAAAGTAAGAGTCCAAAGAGAGCTCCTACAATGTCCAAGAGGCGTTTAGCAAACACGTGACTCGGCTTGTAGAAATTGGTTGAGAAAGTGACGACACTTAACCCCCCGACTTCTCGAACCCGTTTATTGCCCAAGGAAGCAAAATTAAAAGCATTAAGATTGACCGATACATCGATCCCCATACTCTCAAACTCCGAGACGAAGTCACTAATATTGTAGTCCTCACTTGGCAGATTGATAAACACTTCATCCACCACTTCCTTGGTCACAAAGTTCATCATTTGATCCGGTTGCACCACCCTTACCCCCGGATGAGCAAAATCCGTATCGTCCATAATGGTAACACCAATTAGTTCTCCATGATAGAGGTTGGACGAATGCAGAATATCAAACACCTTTTCCATCCGACTAGTCGCAGTGATCAAAAAGATCTTTCTCGAACTTTTCCGTCGTGGTGAAACAGACTTCCGGTACCTCTTGAGCAAGAAATCCATAATATAGACAGAAAACGTATTAAAAAGAAAGAAGTAGATCATCCCCCGACGAGAGATGGAAAAGACCCCATCGAGCATAAAAGAGGTAAAGGTGATCCCAACAGCAAAAAATACATTGTATTTCAAGACCTGAAAGAGCTCATCTAGATAGCCTCTGCTGTAAAAACGATAGGCAATATTACTAATGTAAAAGGCTACAAAATGTAAGAGATAGAGAATGGCAATCGTCTTCGATGTGTATTCAGCATCCTTGAAAAGACTCACAATGTAGGCTGAAAATAGGACCGCTAAACTTTGAAAGAGAACAATATTTAGTTTTTCCAGTTCGATTCTTTCTTCTCCCATTTTCCCTCAATCCTATTCTTTACTTTTTCCCATACTCTCCGTAAGATCCATATCCACCATATGAACCATACTCAGCAGCTTTAATATTAAATTTATTAAGCACGACTCCCAAGAAAGGGGTACCTGTTTGTTCTAATTGATCCTTGGCCTTTTGGACAGCCTTGCGTCCATTGGCACCCGATTCTGTGATCAAGACAGTTCCATCACAGCGTTGGGCGATAATGGCCGCATCGATCACAACTCCAATTGGAGGTGTATCGACAATGATATAATCATAGTGTTCCCGAAGTGCATCCATCATCACAGTAAAGTTCTTGCTTTGCAAGAGACCCGTTGGGTTTGGTGCCACCTGTCCAGACTCGATGATATCCAAGTTTGGAAAATCAGTCGCATACAAGATTTGATCCAATTGGCTACGACCAGATAAGAAATCCGTTAAGCCTTGGATCTTAGTACGACTACGGAAAATCCCTGTCATGACAGAGTTCCGGATATCACAGTCGACCAAGAGGGTCTTGTAACCCGCACGCGCAAAGGCAACAGCCAAGTTGGTTGAAGTGGTTGATTTTCCTTCATTTTCTTGGACAGATGAGATGGCGATGACTTTCAGGTCCACCCCACTCAATTGGATATTCGTCGCTAGGGCATTAAAGTACTCTTCTGCCTTCCGAATTTCTTGTAATTTGTTTTTTGAAATTTCTAACGTATTCATGCGATCCCCAGTCTACAGTTTCTTAATATCTGGCACAATACCAAGTAAGGTTAAGCCCATCAATTCTTCGATATCTTCTGGTCTCTTGACACGATCGTCCAAGACTTCTACTACGACCATGAGAACCACCATCAAGCCGGCTCCAGCAATAAATCCAAGAAGGACATTGCGTCGAATATTGGGTGAAGAAGGTGATTGAGGCACTTCTGCTTCATCCAAGGTCGTAACATCTGACACCTTGGTTACAGAAATGATCTTTTCAGCCGCTACATTGCGAAGGCCATTGGCAATGCGGGCTGCTTCTTTTGGATCTCCGTCCTTAGCCGTGATCGAAAGGATACGAGTATCTGTCGGAACGGATACACTGATTTTTTTCGACAACTCAGCTGGTGTCAGATCGAGTTTCAATTCTTCGATGGCTTGACTCAAGACATTTTGAGAAAGGATGATCTCACGGTAGTCTTTAACCAAGTAAGATCCCGCCTGCAAATCAGAGTTTGTCAAGGCATTGTTGTCTTGGTTTTGACGACTGACCACGTAGATCCGGCTAGTACTTTGGTATTCTTTCTTGGCTAAAAAGGCACTATAGCCAAATGCTGCAATGGCAAAGACAAGAGCGACCAAAACGATCGAAAATTTGCGTTTCCATAGGGTCTTCAGCATAGCGAAAACATCAATTTCCACTGCTTGATTTTCTTGATTGTTCATTTCCTAATTACTCCTTCGTGTGGATCTCTCCACCTGTTTCCTGGTTAGATTAATTCATCCGCTAACAAGAGTTCCTGATTGCTGACAAAGAGAGCTTGTGCTCGTTGTTCTCCGTATTCTTCCTTGATCAAGCGATAGGCTTCTGCCATATAAGGCGGCCGCTTATCCACATTGTGCATATCACTGGCCACAAAGTGCACCAAGTCTTTTTCTAAGAAGTACCGAGCTCGTTTTTTGAGTTGTTTTTGCTCATCCCCAAAGAGGCGAGGCTTGAGAACACTGGAACTATTGATCTGCATGTAGCAGCCCATGTCAATCATCTCTTGCACGCGCTCCTCATTTTTTTCCAAGCACTTGTAGCGCTCGATATGGGCCACCACCGGTGTCACGCCTAGATGGAGCAAACGGTCCAAGGCCGTATGAATCTCCTTGTAAGGCGTTCCCATGCTGAATTCAATCAGCGCAAAGCGCGTCTCAGCCAAACGTGGAATGATCTTTTCTTCCAGTTTTTTTAAGACATCATTGGTAAAGTAGATCTCTGCCCCGTAATGAATGGTCAAATCTGGCGCGACCTCTGCTGCAATCTTTTTTACTTCTTGAAAATTTTCAGAAATCTTTTCTTCGGGAGTTTCAAACATCCCCTTGCGACGATGAGAAGTGGAGATAATAGTCCGTACCCCTTGGCGATAGCTTTCTTCCAATAAGGCACGCGTATCTTCTCTTGTCTTTGGTCCATCATCCACATCAAAGACGATGTGCGAGTGGATATCAATCATTTTTCTTTTCCTTCCATTACTTTTTGAATGGTTTCCTTAGCCTTGGTTAAGCTCGCTTGATCCAACTCCATAACATAGAGATTAGATCCAGGCATAGCATAAGACGGCAAGTCATTTCGTCCTTGACCGGTGATCGCTTGAGAAGTCACCTCATAAGAACCACCCGTTTCTAACTGGGTATTGATCAAGTTCATCATAGTCGGCAACTGCATATTGGTTTGGACAGAATCTTGGAGGTTTCCGATAATCTCGTTGTAGTTGCTCAAGACCTTGGTAGAGGTCAATTTTTTGATAATGGCCGCAATGACTTTTTCTTGGTTTTTCCCACGGTCATTGTCACCACCTTGAAGAGAGTAGCGTTCTCGGACAAAACCAAGCGCTTGCTCTGAATTCAAATGGACTTTACCAACTGGGAAATGGAACTTCCCGTGCAGGCTCGTGAATTCTTGGTCATTTTCCACATCGATCCCCCCTAGAAGGTCAATCAACTTGAGGAAGGAGGTGAAGTTGAGACGGACATAATAGTTGAGCTTGATATCATAGAGATTCTCAAGGGTATGAATGGAAGCATCCACACCGTAGATCCCCGCATGGGTCAACTTATCATTTTGGTTGTTACCACCATCTGCAATCGGTACATAGGCATCCCGCGGCGTCGTTGTCAACAGAACTTGCTTGGTCTTCCGATTGACGGTCATGATGATATTGACATCTGATCGAGAAACCGAAGTTACTGGGCCATAGGTATCGATCCCGCTGACATAGATGTTAAAGACATCCGCATTGGCAGACACCTTGCTCGTCGCTGCAACTTCTTTTCGAATCTTGTAGGAATAGATTTTCTTCAACTTCTTCGCATAGTCGGCATCTTCAGTAGCGATAGTATCTTCAAAGGTACTGTTGAGCACCATAGCAGAAGCATTCCCTTCTTGCAGGCTCTTATAGGCATCTAGATAAGTCGGTGCATCCACTACAGAAATTTCCTGACCCTTAGTCTTTTTGATATTGTCCAAGAGGGCCGTGAGATTGGCTTCATTATTGTTGCCCTTTGGTGCCACCACTTCCTTGATTTCTTTGATGTCTTTGATGTCACTGTCTTTCTTGACATAGACAGCCATCTCAAACTCTGTATAGTTAGAATGGCCATTGACATTGCTCGTCAGATTTAGCAGCTGTTGACTAGCAAACAAAACTCCTGAACTAGCCAATAAGCCGACAAGAAGCAGGACCAAAGTTGTCTTTTTGGCCTGATTTTTGATCACAAACCAAGCTGACAAGAGCAAGAGAACAGCTAGTAGTACCATCACGAGAACATTAACATAGCGAAAAGCCAAGATGTTATTGGCCAACATGGTATAGGTCGCCCAACTCGCGGTCATAAGCAAAAAAATAAGCAATACGGAATTAACGATTCGCAATTGCCCCCACTTATGCTCTGAACGACGACTCCGTCTCCTTTGTGACATAAATACCTCCAATTAGTCCTAATCATATTTATTGTAACATATTTTTAGCAAAAAATGCATTAATTATCACTTTTTTGTCCGTTATGGACATTCGGAAAGTAAGCGCTTTCTAAAACAAGCAAAAATCCCTTGTATACTTATGCAGAGAATCCAAAAAAACCGAGTGAAAAACTCGGTTTTTGAAGATCCTACAAAAGATCACCCCGCTTGACTTGCTCAAAACTTTCCTTGCCATCATTGAGCTTGTCCCAGATGACAACCTTTCCTTCTTTCAATGATTTTTGAACATCAATAATCCGCTGGTTGGAAGACCCACGAAATTGCAACATGAGGTTGCGTTTACTCTTATCATAGCGCCCATCGACCAGAATATCAATCAGTGAGAGAAGCTCTAATTTATCTGGCGTTTCCAGCATCATTTCTTCCCAAGTGTAGCCGGTCCAAGACCAAATGTCTTTTTCCGGCAATTCTTTCCGAATACGTTTTACAAGGGGTAAAAGAATACCTGTATTAAGAAAAGGCTCTCCCCCTAGCAAGGTTAAGCCTTGAACATAGGGTTGGGCCAGATCGGCCATGATCTGCTCTTCTAACTCCTTGGTATAGGGAATACCAGCATTGAAAGACCAGGTCGCTACATTGTAACAACCCTCACAGTGAAACATGCAACCTGCTACGTAGAGGGAGTTGCGCACTCCTTCTCCATCCACAAAGTTAAAGGCCTTATAGTCAATGATTCGCCCTTTACTCAGCTCCTTACTTTTCCATTCTTGAGGTTTGGGATTGTTCATCTTCATCCTCCAAATCAATCCAGTAGCGCTGACTTCTGTCGATTGTGTTTTCGTAAACACCGCCAGCAGAGAGAATGGTGCGACGACTGGCTTCGTTGTCTTCATCACAGGTAATTAGTACTCGTTCCAATCCTTGCTTTCGAGCCTCTGCTAGTCCTAGCTCTAGCTGCAACTTAGCCAAGCCCTTTCTGCGTTGACTGGGCCGGATGGAATAGCCAATGTGACCACCCTCTACAAATAATTTGTCATTCAAGGACAAGCGCAGGGCTAAAAAGCCCAGAGGGTAGCCAGTCTCATCAAAGGATAAAAATTGAATGGTAGGAACCCAGCCTTCTGGCAGATTCTCAGTATCCTCCTGCTGCTCTACGATTCGTAACCAATCCGCAAAATCCTTTGCTCGCTTCCAAGTGGAGCCCATGCCACCGTGCATATAGGATTTTGCAGCATCGAACTCAGCAATCATCTCTAAAATCGCGTCTTTATCTTCTAAAGTTGGTCGTTGTAACTTCATAAACTTTCCTCAATTTAAATCAATCCAATAGCGCTCTTTCCCGCCTCGAACATCCTCTAAAGCTCCGCCATTAGTCAGAATCACTGCTCGACTGGCAGCATTGTCACTATCACAAGTCACTAAAGCACGTTTGATATTTTTACTTTTGGCTACTTGCAATCCTTGCCGCAGTTGCTCTTTTGCCAATCCTTTCCCACGCGCAGAGGGACGGATACTATAGCCAATATGACCACCTACCTCCAGCAAATAGTCACTAAGACGCAATCTCAGATTGAGAAACCCTACGGCTTGTCCATCTCTCGAAAAAGCAACTAACTGAATATCAGGCACCCACCCTTCAGGCAAATTAATCCCCATTTCATGATTCTGATTACTTTCCAACCACTCTTCATAAACAAAATTCTCAGCATCCCAAAATCCGCCATCGTGAGCTGATTGATTCGCTTCAAACTCTGCCATCATGTCTAATACAGTTTCTTTATCTGCTAGAGTCGGTCTGCGTAGTTCCATCTTTACCTCCCCCCATACGAGAAAAGCGAGAGCGGACTCTCACTTTTTCTTATTTTTATTTAAAAATTGTTCTCTCAGGCTTGCTACTCGGTCTTTTTTATTGACTCCACCTGTTGAATGCTTCTCGTGGAATCGTTGCACCTGAGCCTTGCCCTTATCATCTAATTGGTATTTTCCCATAATGTCCTTTTCTAATCTGTCACTTCATGTCCACCATACTTGATGGTAGACCCGTTCATGTGTTTGACACGCGCCGCGATTTCTTTATGTCGTCCATTGACCATGGGGCGAGCTTGTGGGTTTCCTAGATAACCACAGGTCCGTTTGACCACATCGACCGTTTTCGGATCGCTATTGCCACAGTTTGGACAAGCAAATCCGCGCTCAGTCGGTGTGAAATCTCCTTCAAAATCACACTTGTAACAACGGTCAATCGGCGTATTGGTTCCGAGATAACCGACCCGGTCATAGGCATAATCCCAAACCGCTTCAAGGGCTTTTGGATTTTGTTGGAGCACAGGGTATTCACAATAGTGGATAAAGCCACCAGACGCCCCTGCTTCAGGATAAACTTTTTCAAAATCCAACTTCTCAAATGGGGTTGGGTTCTTACGAACATCGTAGTGGAAACTATTGGTGTAGTATTCCTTGTCTGTGATATCCGGAACCTTACCAAATTTCTCCGTATCCAGGCGACAGAAGCGGTCTGTCAAGCTTTCTGACGGTGTCGAATAAATAGAGAAGTGGTAATCATACTGGTCAGACCATTCTTCCACGCGCGCTTTCATATCCTTGATGATATCGATCGTGAATTGTTTGGCTTCTGGATTGTGTTCCCAATTTGGACCATAAAAGACGGTTGCAACTTCATAGAGTCCGATATAGCCAAGAGAAACAGTTGCTCTGCGATGACGGAAGAGCTGATCTACCTGGTCATATTTGCCCAAGCGTTTTCCGAAAGCGCCATATTGGTAGAGAATCGGTGCATTGGCTGGTGTCGCTTCTTTGGTGCGTTCCACCCGGTAAACCAAGGCATCTTCAGCGATATTCATCCGTTCATTAAAGATTTGCCAGAACTTCTCCTTGTCTCCGCCAGATTCCAAGGCAATTCGAGGTAAATTGACCGTCACGACTCCAAGATTCATCCGGCCAGAATTGACTTCCACACCATTCTCGTCCTTCCAACCTTGAAGGAAAGAGCGACATCCCATCGGAACCTTGAAGGAGCCTGTCAATTCTACAATCTTGTCATAAGAGAGGACATCTGGATACATGCGTTTCGTAGCACATTCCAAGGCCAATTGCTTGATATCATAGTTAGGCGTTCCAGGCTCTAGGTTGAGCCCCCGCTTGAGGGTAAAGATTAATTTTGGAAAAATGGCTGTCCGATGTTCCGATCCAAGACCCTTAATCCGAATTTCCAGAATCGCCTTTTGGATTTCCCGTTCGAAGCGATTGGTTCCAAGACCAAAACCAAGCGAAGTGAAAGGAGTTTGTCCGTTTGAAGTAAAGAGGGTATTGATCTCATATTCTAGCGATTGCATGGCATCATAGATGTCTTTTTGAGTCTTACTCCAAGCATAGTCCTCTTGCTTTTCAGGAAGTACCCACTCTTTGGCATCCGCTAAGTGTTTTTGGTAGTTCTTTTCTGCATAAGGGGCCAAGACTTCATCGATCCGGTCTGCTGAACAGCCACCATACTGACTAGAGGCCACATTGGCAATAATCTGCGAGATTTGTGCCGTTGCAGTTTGGATAGACTTAGGACTTTCGACTTCTGCATTCCCGATTTTGAAGCCATTTCTGAGCATGCCTTCAAAATCGATCAAACAACAGTTGGTCATCGGTGTATAAGGGCTATAGTCCAAATCATGGTAGTGGATGTCCCCTTTTTGGTGAGCATTGGCTACGTGTTTGGGCAACATTTTAAGACCAATAGACTTACCAACGATCCCTGCCGTCAAGTCCCGTTGCGTGTTAAAGACATCGCTATCCTTATTGGCATTTTCATTGACGACGGCTTGGTCCTTATTGAGGAGTTTGCCAATCGTAAAGTTGATATCCGTCGCTTTTGAGCGCTCAAAATCCCGCTGGGTACGATAAGTAATGTAGCTCTCAGCAATCGCATATTCATTAGCTTGAAGCAATTCATGCTCGACGACATTTTGAATCTCATAGATCTTCACGCCATTTGGAAAACGTTCCAAAATCTCTGCGATCACACGATCGACAATGGCTTCTAGTTTGGCTTCCATCACGGGAGTGAGAGAAGTCACTTCTTCTGTCGCCTTCAACAAGGCTTTATAAATTTTTTCAACATCGAATGGAACACGACGGCCATCTCGTTTTTCAACAAAAATATCCGGGGCCATTCTCAGTTTTTCTTCTCTCAAGGTGATCATACCAAACATGCCTCTCTTCATTTATTTACATACAAGTTGTATTATACCACTCCAAAAATAAAAATCAATATCTTGTGGAAAATTTTATAAAAAACTTTCTAAAGCACAAGATATTGATTTTCTTAAGAGCGTTGATAGAGTTTGAAATGACGGTATTTCTTCTCAAACAGACGATAATTTTCTTTGAGCAAGTCCTTCATTTTGGAGGTCAATTCTACCTGATTGTTGACCACAATATACTTAGGTTCAGACCGATCGATTTGTTGGATCACATTGGTCCGATTTTCATTAATTCCCAGATAAGATGTCGGAGTCAATAAGGCAGAAGCTGCCAAACGATCGCTTTCTTGATAGAGAGTAGCTGTCGTATCCCAAGCATAGATGGTATCTTTCGACTTGGTGTGATTTTTAATGTAGCTGGCAATAGCACTCCGTTCACTGGATTGACCAGACTGAAGCACGACATCTTGAACCACCGGATTCGCCAACAGATAGACAAGGGCTACTAGCGGTAAGAAAACTTGGCTCGTAAAGTAAGCGGCCCAAACTTCCTTGTTTTTCTTCTTCCGACCACGACGTTCGATCCCATCGTTTTCTTCCCCATCTCGTGAGAACCAGATCGCAAACAAAGGAAGAACAAATGGCAACATTGGCAACAATTGGTAAGCGCCTTGTTCAGGAAGACCAATCGACACGATGAGGACTACCAGGCTACCTGCCCATCCCATAAAGCGGAAGATCCGGCGAGCGCTGCTATTTTGCTTGGTAAAGGACATCAAAAAGGCAGAGACTAAGCCAAAGGCCAGCGCCAACAGTCCATAATAAATGGCATTACTGAAGGTCTGTCCATTAGTAAAATTCAAGGCATTAAAGACATAGGTCACTTGATTAATGGCATAACCAAAAGTCTGATTCAAAACGGTGATATAGCCAATTGGGTAAAAGACGAGTGAAAAACCAAGGAGAGCTGCCAGCAGTTGATAAAAGCCACGCGCCCATCTCTTTTGCTTGATATTAAAGGCCGTTAATCCAAGGAAGGCCAACAAATAAAACAGGGCACTGGTCATCGGATCAATCAAGAAAGCCACAGCTGCAATCGCACCATAAAGGATAAAGCCTTCATCCTTACGATGCCCAATCAAATAAGCCAAAATGAAATTCATGCTGGCAAATAGGATTGGAAGGCTAAAGAGAGTCACATAAGTCCCTCCAAAACCAAGGCCTAACACCAAGAAATAAAAGAGTAACTGGACATTCTTCGCTGTATCTTTATCAGACACCAGCAAGCGCACAACCCGATAGAGATAAGTACCCGCAAAGAAGAGGGCAATCGCTTGGAGAATCATCAAGATCCAATGTCCACCAGCTAAACTTCCCAACCAGTTGATTGCATAATAGAGGAGACCATTGGTCCCGTAAAAATCACCAAACGGTACTTGACCCTTGGTCATTGCCCAGCCAGCATACAAGTTTTGCGATTGTTGATTGGTTGCAAAACGGGTTAAAAATGGCACCCCGACATGCAGTAAACTAATCAAGAGACTCAACACAAAAGGAATCGCTAGAGGCACTGGACGCTTGAGCTGACGGCGGATCGGCTCAACTGCTACATCCGCTTCTAGCTCTTCCGTATCCTCTTCTACTTTAGATGCTTCCGCTTTTGTCGCTTCAACTCCCGATTTACGTGAACGACGACTCATCCGACTGAGCGGTTGCTCCGGTTCCTGTTCTGGTTCTTGCTTAGGCTCTGTTACTGGTTCTAGCTCCGCTTCCACTGCTGGCTCCACATCACTAATTGACTCAGATGTATCCAACGCGACCGGCTCCTCTAAGACTTCTGTCTGCTGACTATGCGTAGGCTCTTCTTCGCGAAAGACCGACTTGTCTAGCACTTCGCGAATTTCACGTGTATCCTGGAAACTATCCCCCACGTGAAGCCCTAATTTTTTCGAAGTCATTTCTTGCTCTTTTTCGCTCATTCTTTTTCCTTTTCTTCACTATTCCTCTGCTTTTCCTTTTAGAAAAAAGCTCATTATCTTCTCTAGTATACCAAATTCTGCCGACCCTGTCAGCCTCTTATCACATAGTGATAGGTAAAAAGAGTCAGGCCTCTCAGCTTCTGACTCTTTTCTCTGTTTTCACACACTTGTTACAACATCGGTGCGAATAATTGCATAATTTCCTTGATCAAACTTTGGTGCCATGTAAAGCGGAAGGTATCTTCAGTGATTTCTTGAGACACTTCAAAGATGTGGTCAAAGTCCGATCGAATCTCTTTCAGAGCAGGCGTTTGATACATCCAGACCGCATTTTCATAGTGATGGACCAAACTACGGTAGTCAAAGTTAATCGATCCCACAACCGCCATTTCATCATCTGCTAGGACTTGCTTGCTGTGGACAAAACCAGGTGTGTACTCATAGATCTTCACTCCTGCATCCATCAAATCTAAATAAGCCCCACGAGTTACGATTTGGATTAATTTTTTATCCGGAATATGCGGGGTTACAATTCGAACATCCACCCCACGAAGGGCCGCATTGCGGATATCTTCTGTCAAATCATAATCGATGATCAAGTAAGGAGTCGTGATATAGACATAATCCGTCGCTTGGTTGATCATATTTTGATAAACCGTCTTTCCAACCTGTGACTTGTAAATCGGTTTTGGACCGCTTCCATAGGGGATGTAGAGCCCTTCGCCTTTGACCGCCTTGTTTTCAATATGGTAGCGGTCAAAATCCTCGATTTCCCCACGGTTGATGTACCAGTTCATGAGGAACAGTCGCGTTAAGGCCTTAACAGCTCGTCCATCCAAGCGGATGGCACTGTCCTTCCAGTGACCAAACCGTTCAATGTGGTTGATGTACTCGTCTGCCAAATTGACCCCACCCGTATAGCCGATCTGACCATCAATGACCAGTATCTTACGGTGGTCTCGGTTGTTATAAGCTACCGTTAAGCGGGGGATCACCTTGTTAAATTTATGGGCATCAATCCCCATTTTTCTCAATCGTTTGGTATAGTTTCCAGCCAAAGTCGCCATACAGCCGATATCATCATAAAGGAGTTTAACTTCAACCCCCTCTTTCACTTTCTGCTCTAAAATCTCTAAGATACTGTTCCACATCAAGCCCTCGTCAATGATGTAAAACTCGATAAAGATAAATTTTTTCGCTGCTCGCAGATCCTCTAGTAGTTGCGCATACATGTCCTCTCCTAGAGGATAAAAGGTTGATGCCGTCCCATTGTAGAGATCCGCATTGTGGTCCATGGATAAAATCGACTTGACCAAGCCATAAACCGCCTTGCTTTCTTGCTTGAGTTCCTTACGCAATTGCTGGCTGTTATCCTCTCTAAACTTCATGGATTCCATATTTTTCAGCTGGATCATTTCCTTCTTGGACAAACGCCGCTCGCCAAACATGAGGTATAAGAGCGATCCAAAGACAGGAATGACCGCAATCAAGAGCCAAGTCACCTTATTTTCGGGAGGGGTATTGCGGTTAACAATAGCTAGGATCGTCGACACATATAAGATCCCAATGACCGCAACTGATAGCCAATGCGGGAACCATTTATTGAGCCAAAAGAAGGCCGCAAAGGATAGCCATAGTTCGAAGCCCATAAACAAAATGCTAAATCCATACTTGGACATTAAAAGACGTAATTTTCGAAAGGTCACAGCATCCTCCTTTTTTCTTTCTACTAGTATACCAATTCTTTTTACCCGATGCAACGACCAACCAAACCCCTTCTTGACAAACAAAAAGAGGCTGGGACAAAAGTCCTAGCCTCTCAATTGTTTTTGGATTATCGAGCAAGATGCAGTGGTTGAGTGGGCTCTACTACGCTAATTTCATCAGCTTTTACAGCCCTACTCAACTGTGCGGAGGTGGGACGACGAAATCGAATTCTAACGAATGACCGATTTCTGTCCCACTCTCTCTTCTCTCGTCTCTTATTGCTTGGTCAAAACGATAACCCCTTGATCATCCTCTGCTTGCTCCAGATCTTCTAGCGATAACTGATCTCCTTCGATCCGATAGCGATAAGGCTCATCCCCTATACGCATGGATTGATTGACAGGATCAATACTGACCTCTTTTCTCTCTTCTTCTCCATCAGCATCTTGTACCGTAAACGTGCCTTTTCGCCCCGTCACAACTAAGAGAATCGTATTTTCCTCGTCCTGTCCTCGATAACTACCATCTATGGACACTCCTTCTTTCTGTTCTTCACTCGCCGAAGTCATAGTCTGTGATGAAGTTGACGTCTGTTTGCTCGAAGTCTGTGTTGCTTTTTCTTGCTGGCTACAAGCAGTCAGGAAAAGAGCTACCGCCAAGGTCAGTATAGACATGATTTTTTTCATTAAGATCGACTCCTTTCGCCATAACCGTATACTATCTACCACCAGTATACGCCAAGAAAGTCTTTAGGTCAATTGTTTACCCCTCTAATAAAAATGCCCTTACTTCTGCAATAAAATACAAGGAACCTGTCACAAATAAAACCTCATCTGGATGGCTCTGATCCATAAACTCTTTGATATAGGCCTTGTAGTCAGCCACATAAGGCAGGTCTTGTCGATCACCCTGCGCCACCACTTCACCGTAATGAAAGGTCGTCAAAATCAATTCAGCTTCTGGCAATCCCGCTTGAAGCGTTTGGAGCATCCCACTATAATCTTTTCGTTTGAGAGCACCGAATAAAATCTTCACGCGCTTTCCTGCTAAGCTATTGGCAAACTCGATCAAGCGCAACATAGCATGAGGATTATGAGCGCCATCCAGATACACCTGGTCGCCAAATAACTCTAGACGGCCCGGCCACCTTGTCTCTTGCAAGGCGTGTTTGACCTGCTCCATATCCACTTCTTGATCTAGGCCCTCCATATAGAGGAAAAAGGCCTCCAAAGCTACTGCAGCATTTTCCCGTTGGTAATCACCCTTCAAACCCAGAGACGGCAAGACAAGTTCCACGTTTTCATTCCAAAAACGATCCTGCTCTAAGCCAAAATCGTTCTGGAAGGCGTAGAGATCCACATCCAATTGCTTCGCTTTTTCTTGACAAACAGTTATAGCATCATCCGACAAGGGACCCACAACAGCTTTCTTGCCCTTCTTAAAGATTCCTGCCTTTTGCTGGGCGATTTCCGCAATCGTCCCTCCCAGTGTTTCTTGGTGATCGAGGCCAACTGAAGTGATCACTGCGATCTCTCCCGTCACTACGTTGGTCGTATCCAGAAGCCCTCCGATACCAACTTCCAGCAAGACCACATCCACAGCTTGTTCCTTAAAATACAAGAGAGCCATGAGGCAGATAATCTCAAAATAAGAGAGTTGGTCCTGGGTTTGAAGCAAGGTCTGCTCCATTTGTTGGACTTCTTGGCCAATCCGAGTAAAATCTTCATCTGAAATCGGCTGATCCCCAATACAAATCCGATCATGGATACTGATCATATGAGGAGAAGTAAAGGTCCCAACCTTCTTCCCATGAGCCATCAACAATTGACGCAGAAAGGCGATTGTGGATCCCTTCCCATTGGTTCCTGTCACATGAAGGATAGGATAGGCCTTATCCGGCCTCCCTAAAAGGCTCACTGCCTGCTCCATACGATCCAGTCCCGATCGAAAATTCAGACCGATCCGACTATTCATCCATTGCTCAATCTTATTCACATCTTCCTCCTAAAAGAAAAAAGCGACAAAACCTCCTCTGACGTTTGCGCTCCTTTCTTTTGTAATTGTTTCGTTCTCATTTTTACAGCAAGTCCCCCGGACTTACCAACTCTTTCTAATTTCTTGGAGTTGGGGTAAAAACATGCACTGGATGTTTTTACTCCTCCATAAAGCTGTTGAAGACTTCTTCGATCATATCCCATTCTGCATCTGAGTCTTCTGGGATTGGTTGAAGGTCGCCTTCTGTTCCGTCTTCGTTTTCTGTAAATGAATAAGCTTGGATTTCAACTTCGCCGTTTTCATCTTCTTCTGCATTTGCAGGGATCAAAAGGACATAGTTCTTTCCAAATTCTTCTTTGCCATCAATGGTCAAAAGAATTTCAAACAAGGTTTCATTTCCTTGTTCGTCCACCAATGTGATTAATTCACGTTCTTCATGGTCGTGGTTATGATCATGTGCCATACTATTCTTCCTCGTTTTCTTTCTAAAAATTGCGATCTAAATAATTTTGTAAAATAAGCTGCGCCGCTAACTTATCAATGACTTTTTTGCGTTTGCTACGGCTAATATCTGCTTGCTCAATCAACATCCGCTCTGCAGCAACTGTTGTCAACCGTTCATCTTGGTAGTCGACTGGCAACCCAAACTTTTCAGCAATCATGGCGCCATAAGCCTGACTGGCTTCCACACGCGGTCCGCTGGTGTTGTTCATGTTTTTCGGCAAGCCCACAACAAAACGGTCCACCTTGTATTGAGCCACTAATTCAGCTAAGCGCTCCAAACCGAATTCTTTTTTATCTTCATCGATTTGGATGATTTCAAGACCCTGAGCTGTAAAGCCGAGAGGATCACTCACAGCAACCCCAACGGTCTTTGAGCCAACATCCAATCCCATAATTCTCATTAGAGGTCTATTCCTTGCCCTTTCAAATAATAACGTACCAATTCTTCCACGATCTCATCTCGTTCATATTTACGAATTTGGTTCCGTGCATTATTATAACGAGGTACATAGGCAGGATCACCACTGAGTACGTATCCTACGATTTGATTAATTGGATTGTAGCCTTTTTCATCCAGTGACAAGTAAACATCTTTCAAGGTCTCGCTAATTTCCTTACGATTTGAATCATCAAGATTAAAACGTACTGTTTCATCTGTAAATCCCACAAGAACACCCTCTTTCCTTAGAATATTACTATTATACCATAATTAAGAGTTTTCCACAACGGCCAAGCCCTTGATTTTACGGCTTTTTCAAGCATTTTTGAGCTATTTTAGCTAAACTGTTTTTTATTTTTGCTCACTTGCTCCAGCATTGATAAGATTATCCGCAAATTGACTCGGTGTCAGCTTCAACAACTCTGGTAAGTGATTGTTTTTGAAGTAAGTCATGCCTTCGGCCTTCTTCACATCCATCGCTTCAAAGTCATAGGTGATGGTTACCTTGTATTCATTCTCATTTTCCAAGGTTAAATCAGCTGTGAAACCTGGCACTGTCAAAGCTTCCTTAAAGGCATCGTCCTTGTTAAAGGATTCTCTCAATTGCTTTTGTGCTTCCTCGACTCCAACCTGTTGGATCCCTTTTTTCAACTCCTCATCTGTTGCCGTCACATTGATGGTCTCCAATTTTTTAAAGGTATTCCCCACATAGGTGACGATTTGCGTTTGTTGTGTCCCCTTGTCATCTTTTGGAAAGACAAAGGTTCTAGTGATGACTTTATTTTCTTCAGCTTTTTGCAGGATACTCTTATTATCCTTTTGCAGTTGCTCTGCTTTTGCTTGGATTGCCTTTTGTTCACTTGAATTTGGCGTTTTCGCTTGTTTTTTTTGACCGCATCCAGTCAAACACAAGGCAAGTGCACCCAATAAGAAGATTTTCCTTTTCATTTTCCATTCCTTACTAGTTATTGTTTTCTAAAATATTGTATCATAGATTTGGTAAAATGGCGCAGTAAACTGCTTTCCATTTCGATTTTTAAAAAGAAAAAATCAGAAACAAATTGTTTCTGATTTTCAATCGCTTTAAAGAGCTGCACGCATCCGCGCTTCTGCATTTTCTACATTTCGAACTGATCGTGGCAAGAAGGCACGAATATCGTCTTCTTTGTAGCCCACTTGGAGACGTTTGTCATCTACCAAGATCGGACTTTTAAGAATACGAGGTGTTTCCATGATGATGTCAATGACTTCATTGACACTCAAGTCTTCGATGTCCACTCCTAGATTTTTAGCGTATCGATTTTTTGAAGAGACAATACTTGCCACTCCATTTTCAGTCTTTGTAAGGATATCCAATAATTCTTCTTTGGTGATCCCTTCCTTACCGAGGTTTTGTTCTTTATAGGTTAGCTGATGAGCGTTGAGCCAAGTCTTTGCTTTTTTACAGCTGGTGCAACTTGACACTGTATAAATTTTAATCATGCATGCACTCCTTTCGCTACACGATAATACTATCGTATTAAATTATAACACAAAAACCATCAGTCTAGCGACCTATTTTGAAAAAAATTAATCTTCAATTTCAATCGCGTCATCTAAATCTAGAGTTACTTCTTCTACGACAGGAGCTGCTTCTTCAGTTTTATCAAGGGTTTTCACTGCTTCGTCTTCTTCGATCAAACCAAAATGAACCCGAACCTTGTGGTCGATTTCGTCAAAAATTTCTGGGTGGTCAGCCAAGAATTTCTTAGCATTTTCAGATCCTTGACCAATTTTTTCGCCATTATAGGAGTACCACGCACCCGCTTTTTGGATGATATCCAAATCTGTTGCAATCTTCACCAATTCACCTGTACGTGAAATTCCTTCCCCGTACATGATTTCGACCATGGCTTCTTTGAACGGTGGAGCTACCTTGTTCTTCACAACCTTGATCTTGGTTTCCTTACCAACGTTGGTATCTTTTTGGTCCCCAGTCCCCTTGATTTGAGTGTTTCCACGAACATCTAGACGAACAGAAGCGTAGAATTTCAGGGCACGACCACCAGGTGTGGTTTCAGGGTTCCCAAACATGACCCCAACTTTTTCACGCAATTGGTTGATAAAGATGGCAATGGTCTTGGTCTTATTGATCGAAGCTCCGAGTTTACGCATCGCTTGGCTCATCATCCGCGCTTGCAAACCAACGTGGCTATCCCCGATATCTCCATCGATTTCTGCACGTGGTACCAAAGCCGCAACAGAGTCGACAACCACCAAATCAACCGCACCAGAGTCGATCAATTTACCAGCAATTTCAAGTCCTTGTTCCCCTGAGTCTGGTTGAGACAAGAGAAGTTCATCGATATTGACCCCAAGAGCTGCTGCATAAGATGGATCCAAGGCATGCTCGGCATCGATAAAGGCAGCAATGCCTCCTTCTTTCTGTGCTTGCGCTACTGCATGGAGGGCAACGGTTGTTTTACCAGATGATTCTGGACCATAGATTTCGATGATCCGACCTTTTGGATAACCACCAGCACCCAAGGCAATATCAAGCGCCAAGGAACCAGAGCTCATGACTTGTACTTTTTGCTCTGCACGTTCGCCCAAACGCATGATCGATCCCTTACCAAAATCCTTTTCGATCAACTTCAGGGCATCATTGAGCGCTTTTTCACGCTCATCTCCAAATTTCTTAGAGATATCATCTAATTTTTTCTGTTTTTTCGCCATTCTTTTCTCCTATGTTTTTGCTATACAGGAAATGCATGCAACTCACCGACGTTTTCCGGTCTTTGAAAGGCACATTTCCTATCCATTTTTAGAATTATTCTTCATTTGGCACAAGCTTCATTATACCAAATTTTCACCATTTAATACAGCCAAGCGTACCAAATTAAAGGCATGAAGAACTGCAATTTCGCGGACATCCGCCCGGCTACGTCCGGCGATATTGACTTGGGCACTATCTACTCCATTTGGAGTCGCAAGGCCGATAAAGACAGTCCCTGCTGGGTGCCCTTCTAGACTATCTGGCCCCGCAACTCCGGTCAGGCTAACACCATAATCGGATCCTGTTAACTTACGGGCCTGTGAAGCCATGGCTTGAGCTGTAAAATGAGACACCACTCCATGTTGCTCTAACTCTTGAGCTGGAATAGACAACATCTTGCTTTTTTCTTCCAGACTATAGGTGACAAAACCACCAGCGAAGATGCTGGACGCACCTGAAAAATCTGCCAAAGTCGCTTGGAAAAGGCCAGCCGTCAGGCTTTCTGCAGCTGTAATGGTCTTACCAGTCCCTTTCAAGAGATCAAAGGCCACCTTGGCCATCGAATTATCATCTCCATAACCGTAAAACAGTTCATGCAAGGGTTGATGGTCCAGCGTGTGACGTGATAAGATTTCCTTTTCTAAGACATCGAGCTTCGCATCTGCTGCGGTTTGATCCTTCGCCTTTGTAGACAGACGCAAGGTCACTTCTCCTGTCTTGGCATAAGGGGCAACCGTCGGATCACTCTGCTTTTCAATGATATCTGCTAGGATCGTAACCAGCTGGCTCTCCCCAATCCCAAAGAAGCGCAAGACTCTTGAAAAGAGCTGTTCCCCTGTCGTCAAATGAGGCACCAATTGTTCGTTGACCATGGGTTTTAACTCACTTGGTGGACCAGGTAGAACGACATAGGTCACACCGTCGACTTCAATCAAACCTCCAACCGCGAGACCTGTACGGTTTTGAAGGGGGATTGAACCGGCAATCAATTGTGCTTGTCGCTCATTATTGGGCGTCCGGACATAATCAGGGCGACTTGCAAAGAAGGTGTCGAGTTTAGCAAGCGCTGTTGGATCAAAAACCAGTTCTTTCCCTAAAAACTTAGCAAGGGTTTGCTTGGTCAAATCATCCTCTGTTGGCCCAAGTCCACCACATAAAATCACCAAATCACTGCGTTTTGAAGCTGTCTCAATGGTCGAGAAGAGGCGACCTTCATTGTCTCCTACCGCCACATGATAATAGACATCAATCCCTAAACTAGCCAATTTTTCAGACAAGAATTGAGCATTGGTGTTCACAATTTGTCCTGTTAGAATTTCTGTTCCAACTGCAATAATTTCCGCCTTCATGGTGCCTCCCACTTATACTATTCGTAATTTTCATTTCATTTTAACACAATTTCCTAAATTATTTAAAAAACAGATTGAAGATAAAGTCCATTTTGGACAACTTTCTTCAATCTTTTTCTTTTAGAGTATAAAGTAAAAAATTCTTAGAAACACTATTACATCAACATTCCTAAGAGTTTTAACTATGTGGTAATCAGCTTCTAAAGGGCTATTTTCTATTGTTGATAGAGCTTATCTATATTCCGAAGCAACCATATCGAGCGGTTGCTTTTTGACTACTTTCTTGATCTAAAAGCCTTCTTCTGACTCTAATTCTTGTTGTTCCCCCTCATCTTTTGTGATACAATAGCATCAATTTTTTCTAGGAGGATAATATATGACTTCTACTATTGGTATTATAAGTTTATCTAGTGGGACTATGGGTGAAGACTTTGTCAAGCACGAAGTGGACTTGGGTATTCAACGTCTCAAGGACCTCGGACTCAATCCTATCTTTTTACCTCATTCGCTAAAAGGCTTAGATTTTATCAAAGAACATCCTGAAGCTCGTGCAGAGGATTTGATTCAGGCATTTTCTGATGATAGCATCGAGATGATCCTATGCGCCATCGGTGGAAACGATACCTATCGCTTGCTACCTTATCTTTTTGAAAATGACCAACTACAAAAGGTTATCAAACCAAAGATTTTTCTCGGTTTCTCGGATACGACCATGAACCATCTCATGTTGCATAAACTAGGAATCAAGACTTTTTATGGCCAATCCTTTCTAGCAGACATTTGTGAGTTAGACAAAGAAATGTTGCCATATAGCCTCCACTACTTCAAAGAATTGATTGAGACGGGAAGAATCTCAGAAATTCGACCTAGTGACGTTTGGTATGAGGAACGGACTGATTTTAGTCCCAAAGCCTTGGGAACACCTCGTGTCAGCCATGCAAATACAGGTTTTGACTTGTTACAAGGCAATGCTCAGTTCGATGGGGAAATCCTCGGTGGTTGTCTTGAGTCTCTATATGATATTTTTGACAACTCTCTACACGCAGATAGCACAGACCTCTGCCAAAAATACAAACTTTTCCCTGACTTATCCGACTGGGAAGGAAAGATTCTATTGCTAGAAACAAGTCAAGAACAGCCTGAACCTGATGATTTCAAAAAAATGTTGCAGGCTTTAAAAGAAACTGGGATATTTGAAGTCATCAGTGGACTCTTGGTCGGAAAACCTATGGATGAAACCTTCTATGACGACTATAAGGATGCTTTAATGGACACCATTGATAGCAATATCCCAATTGTCTATAATCTGAATGTCGGACACGCAACTCCAAGAGCAATTATCCCCTTCGGAGTCCACGCCCATGTAGATGCAACGGAGCAAGTCATTCGCTTTGACTATAACAAATAAGAGGCTGGGACAAAAGTCCTAGCCTCTTATTTATCTTTGGATTGTCGAGCAAGACGCAGTGGTTGAGTGGGCTCTACTACGCTGATTTCATCAGCTTTTACAGCCCTACT
>NZ_JBDGEA010000001.1:0-208569 GCF_040908565.1 Streptococcus parasanguinis
TGCTATCTTTATGTGTCGTTATTACTTTGGAGGTTACAGTGGCGACTATGGAAAACCGACCAACGATAATCTTACAGAGTGTAAGAGACTCATCAAGGAATACATAGAACAAGAGTATGGATATAATCTTTCTCAAACACTAGATGAAATTCGTCCTACTTATCGTTTTAATGAAACTTGCCAGAATACGGTACCTCAGGCCATCATTGCCTTTCTTGAAAGTACAGATTTTGAAGATGCTATTCGAAATGCGATTTCTCTTGGTGGGGATAGTGATACTCTTGCTGCTATCACAGGAAGTATCGCCGAAGCAGCTTATGGAATCCCTGATTGGATAAAAGACAAGGCCTATAGCTATCTCGATGAGCCTTTGAAAGATGTGCTCAGACGATGGGAAGAAACGGTTGTAATAAAATAATAGATAGGCGTTATGCGGACCGATACTGAATGACGGAGGGTTATCGATGGTTATATTGGAATTGTATCAAGGTGATTATAAAAAAGATTTAGTCGTGTTTGATTCTTTAGAAGAGGGAAGAGCCTTTGTAGCGCAAATCCCGGAATATACTTTAGAAAAAGAAGATAGTTTTGATGTGGAGTATTTTAATCCAAAAAATCTACCGGCTATCACTTTGAAATTGGATGAACTCGACTTGATGTTCCACGTGTTCAAGAAACTTTCAAAAAGCATCTATGGTCAATCCCACCATCAAATACAAGTGATGCCACTCAATTATGGTATGGATTACAGTGGTCAAGTAACAGTGACTCTCTATTTTGGAATGAGTATTATAGTCTTATCCGTCTAGATGAAAATTATTTGATGACTGATTTTAAACTAGCTGCCAAAGTAGCGCGTGATGAGTAAATACGATTTTGAATAGTTGAATTCGCTTATGCCTATCTAAAGGAATTAATTTATTTAGTTCGTTTTTTTGTTTTTGATTTAAATTTAAAACGATTTCTATTTCTGGGTTGAATAAATTACACGAACTAAATATTAAATGGTTTTAAAAAAAGTTCGAAAAATACTTTACAAGTCTCTGAAAACATGATATATTGATGAAGCTTAGAAAATGAGATGATGTTTTCTAGCAAATATAAACCCGAGTAAAAAATGCCTACGGACAGGCAGGGTTGAATGCCGAAGCGTGGTTGAAAAGCCACATTATTGATAGGGTTAAAAGCCTACTTTTATAAGTTGATGTTAGGACATTAGTTCTAATTCGTATACATTTGTTAGTGTGGTGAAAGCACACGTCATCTTGTGAAACGATCAATAAAGTACGTAATATTTGCTACTAGAGAGTTAGGAAACATCAGGAACAGACATACTCAAAAGAAACAAGCATAAACACGTCAGTAGATTGTAGAGCAGGTGCCAACCTGCTCTTTTTTCATAAGTTTCCTATAACACCTGATTTTAGCTCAGGTGTAGAAAATAAAGTAAAGGAGTATGTCTTCATAATGTTAAATCAGAACCAAGCTCCCATTTATGAGGGGTTAGTTAAGTTACGAAAGAAAAGGATTGTTCCTTTCGATGTACCAGGTCATAAGCGTGGCCGTGGGAATCCAGAGTTAGTTGAACTTTTAGGGGAAAAATGCGTTGGTATTGATGTCAATTCTATGAAGCCCTTGGATAATCTTGGGCATCCTATTTCGATTATCAGAGATGCAGAAGAGCTAGCAGCAGAGGCTTTTGGAGCTGCCCATGCCTTTTTAATGATTGGCGGGACAACCTCATCCGTGCAAACCATGATTCTTTCCACCTGTAAATCCGGTGATAAAATCATCCTTCCTAGAAATGTCCATAAATCAGCTATTAATGCACTCGTTTTATGCGGTGCTATTCCCATCTATATCGAGATGAGTGTGGATCCCAAAATCGGTATTGCTTTGGGGCTTGAGAATGACCGTGTTGCCCAAGCAATCAAGGAACATCCAGATGCCAAGGCTATCCTAATAAACAATCCAACCTACTATGGAATCTGTTCAGATCTTAAGGGATTAACAGAGATGGCTCATGCTGCAGGAATGAAAGTCTTAGTAGACGAGGCTCACGGTGCTCATCTACACTTTACAGATAAACTTCCTCTATCCGCTATGGATGCAGGAGCAGATATGTCAGCTGTATCTATGCATAAGTCCGGTGGTAGCTTGACTCAAAGTTCCCTTCTTTTAGTTGGCGATCAGATGAATCCTGAGTACGTGCGTCAAATCATTAACCTGACCCAATCAACATCAGCATCCTATTTGTTAATGTCTAGTTTGGATATTTCACGCCGCAATTTGGCTCTTCGTGGTAAAGAGTCATTTGAGAAGGTCATTGAGCTATCTGAGTACGCTCGTCGTGAAATCAATGCCATCGGTGGCTACTATGCCTACTCAAAAGAGCTAGTAGATGGTGTATCGGTTTGTGATTTTGATGTAACCAAGCTGTCAGTTTACACTCAGGGTATTGGTCTAACAGGGATTGAAGTTTATGATCTCTTACGGGATGAATATGACATTCAAATTGAGTTTGGTGATATCGGCAATATCTTGGCCTACATTTCAATTGGTGACCGCATTCAAGACATTGAACGCTTGGTAGGTGCTTTGGCTGATATCAAGAGACTCTACTCGCGAGATGGAAAGGACTTGATCGCTGGCGAATATATCCAGCCTGAGTTGGTGCTATCTCCTCAGGAAGCCTTCTATGCAGATAGAAGAAGCTTAACATTAGACGAGTCCATTGGCCAGGTATGTGGGGAATTTGTCATGTGTTACCCTCCAGGAATTCCAATCCTAGCGCCAGGTGAACGGATTACACAAGGTCTTGTCGATTATATCAAATTTGCAAAGGAACGTGGTTGTTCCCTCCAAGGAACGGAAGATCCAGAGGTCAATCATATCAACGTTATTAAGAGAAAGGAGAACTAGATGGATTTATGGTTTTCTGAAGTTCATACTCCAGATGTGAAATTGTCGCTTAGAACTGCTAAACAACTCTATGCTGGAAAAAGTGAGTGGCAGGATATTGAAGTATTAGATACTCCAGCTTTTGGGAAGATTTTGATTTTAAATGGGCATGTCTTATTTTCAGATGCAGATGACTTTGTCTACAACGAAATGACAGTTCACGTTCCTATGGCTGTCCATCCCAATCCAAAGAAAGTCTTGGTTATTGGAGGTGGTGACGGTGGTGTTGCCCAAGTATTAACTCTCTATCCAGAATTGGAACAAATCGATATCGTGGAACCAGATGAGATGCTGGTTGAGGTTTGTCGAGAATATTTTCCAGATTTTGCTGCTGGGCTAGATGATCCTCGTGTTACTATTTACTACCAAAATGGACTTAGGTTTTTGAGAAACTGTGAAAATGATTACGACATTATCATTAACGATGCGACTGATCCATTTGGCCATACGGAAGGGCTCTTTACCAAGGAATTTTACGGCAATAGCTATAGAGCCTTGAAAGAGGACGGAATCATGATTTATCAGCATGGTAGTCCCTTCTTTGACGAAGATGAGTCAGCTTGTCGAAGCATGCACCGTAAGGTTAATCAAGCCTTTCCAATCAGTCGAGTTTATCAGGCACATATCCCTACCAGTCCTGCAGGCTATTGGTTATTTGGGTTTGCATCTAAAAAATACCACCCTGTCAAAGATTTTGACAAGGAAGGTTGGAAAAAACGCCAGCTTTTCACAGAATACTACACTGCAAACCTACATATTGGTGCCTTTATGTTGCCTAAGTATGTAGAAGACATTTTAGAAGAAGAGGAAGGAAGAAAATGAGTCGTTTATTAGTTATCGGATGTGGGGGCGTTGCCCAGGTTGCTATTTCAAAGATTTGTCAAGACAGCGAAACTTTTAAAGAGATTATGATTGCAAGCCGTACCAAGTCAAAATGTGATGACTTGAAGGCTAAATTAGAAGGCAAAACAAATACTAAGATTGAGACAGCTGCTCTTGATGCTGACAAGGTAGAAGAAGTGATTGCCTTGATTGAAAGCTACAAACCACAAGCTGTTTTGAACGTAGCTCTACCATACCAAGATTTAACTATTATGGATGCTTGTTTGGCAACAGGTGTCCACTATATCGATACTGCCAACTATGAGGCTGAGGACACAGAAGACCCTGAATGGCGTGCTATTTATGAGAAACGTTGTAAGGAACTTGGTTTTACAGCTTACTTTGACTACTCATGGCAATGGGCTTACCAAGAGAAATTCAAGGAAGCAGGTCTGACTGCCTTGCTTGGATCTGGTTTTGATCCAGGGGTAACCAGCGTCTTTTCAGCTTATGCACTCAAACATTACTTTGACGAAATCCACTATATCGATATTTTAGACTGTAATGGTGGTGACCACGGTTATCCATTTGCGACAAACTTTAACCCAGAAATCAATCTACGTGAGGTTTCTGCACCAGGTTCTTACTGGGAAGATGGAAAATGGGTAGAAGTCGAAGCCATGTCTATCAAACGTGAGTATGACTTCCCTCAAGTTGGTCAAAAAGACATGTATCTCCTCCACCATGAAGAAATCGAATCATTAGCAAAGAACATTCCAGGTGTTAAACGAATTCGCTTCTTTATGACTTTTGGTCAATCTTATCTAACTCACATGAAATGCTTGGAAAACGTTGGTCTCCTTCGTACAGATGCAATTAATTTTAACGGACAAGAAATCGTACCAATCCAATTCTTGAAAGCCTTGCTTCCAGATCCTGCCAGCCTTGGCCCACGTACTGTTGGTAAAACTAATATTGGATGTATCTTTACAGGTGTCAAAGATGGCGTTGAAAAGACCATCTACATCTACAATGTTTGCGACCATCAAGAATGTTACGCAGAAGTTGGTTCACAAGCCATTTCTTACACAACAGGTGTTCCAGCCATGATTGGGACAAAATTAGTGATGGATGGTACTTGGAAACAACCAGGAGTTTATAACCTTGAAGAATTGGATCCAGACCCATTCATGGAAGCTTTGAATAAATACGGTTTGCCATGGGTTGTGCTTGAAAATCCACAAATGGTGGACTAATGAAGTTAGAACAAGTACCAACACCTTCTTATATCATTGACTTAGGAAAATTAGAAGAGAATTGCCGCATTTTACAAGAGGTTCAAGAAAAAACTGGCTGTAAGGTTCTACTGGCTCAAAAGGCTTATTCCCTCTATAAAACCTATCCTTTGATTAGTCAGTATCTGTCAGGTACGACGGCTAGTGGACTCTATGAGGCTAAGTTAGCTAGAGAAGAGTTCCCTGGGGAAGTCCATGTTTTTGCGCCAGCTTTCAAGGAATCAGATATGGAAGAGTTGCTTAAAATATCTGATCATATTGTCTTTAACTCAGAGAGACAATTACGAAAATATGGTCAACGTTGTCGTGAAGTTGGTATCAGTGTCGGTCTACGCCTCAATCCTAAATGTTCAACGCAGGGTGACCACGCGCTTTATGATCCTTGTGCTCCTGGCTCTCGTTTTGGAGTGACTTCAGACAAGATACCTAGTGATTTGCTGGACTTGGTTGACGGGCTTCATTTTCATACCCTTTGTGAGCAGGGGGCAGATGATTTAGAGACAACCTTGAAAGCAGTAGAAGAGCAGTTTGGAGCCTATTTGCATCAAGTTAAATGGCTCAATATGGGTGGTGGTCATCATATTACGAGAGATGAATATGATGTGGACTTACTGATTTCTGAGATTAAACGCATTCGAGAAACTTATAACCTTGACATCTATATCGAGCCAGGAGAAGCTATTGCCCTTAATGCGGGCTATCTAGCGACAGAAGTCTTAGATATTGTTGAAAACGGGATTGAGACCTTGGTGTTAGATGCTTCAGCAAGCTGCCATATGCCAGATGTTCTTGAGATGCCTTATCGCCCTCCATTGAGAGATGGTTTTGAAGCGCAAGAAAAACCTTATACTTATAGACTCTCTTCAAATACTTGTCTTACAGGGGATATCATTGGGGATTACAGCTTTGAAAAAACGATTGAAATCGGTGATCGCCTCTATTTTGAAGACATGGCTATTTACTCCTTTGTCAAAAATAATACCTTTAACGGCATTGGGCTTCCAAGTTTGTATCTCATGGATAAAGAGGGTGAGTGCAGTCTAGTCAAAGCATTTGGCTACCAAGACTTTAAGGAGAGATTATCATGATGGACAGCCCAAAGAAATTAGGTTATCGGATGCCTGCAGAGTATGAACCCCATCATGGGACTCTCATGATATGGCCTACTCGACCAGGTTCTTGGCCTTTTCAAGGAAAGGCTGCTAAAGCAGCTTTTAGCAAGATTATCAAAACGATTGCTCAGGGGGAAACAGTCTACCTTTTGGTTGAGGAGGACTATCTATCTGAAGCACAATCCTATCTTGGAGACTATGTTGTTTATCTAGATATTCAGACAAATGATGCCTGGGCACGTGATACTGGTCCAACTATTCTCCTCAATGATCAAAGGGAAAAGTTAGCGGTAGATTGGTCTTTCAATGCCTGGGGTGGTGCTGTTGACGGTCTTTACCAAGACTATGAAGCAGATGACCAAGTAGCCAGTCGCTTTGCAGAAGTCTTAGATATACCTGTTTACGATGCCAAACCATTTGTGCTGGAAGGCGGAGCTATTCATAGTGACGGTCAAGGAACTATACTTGTGACTGAAAGTTGTTTGCTCAGTCCTGGTCGCAATCCTCAGCTGACTAAAGAAGAGATTGAAAAGACCTTACTAGAGAGCCTCGGTGCCGAAAAAGTCATTTGGTTGCCTTATGGTATTTATCAAGACGAAACAAATGAACACGTCGACAATGTTGCAGCCTTTGTTGGTCCTGCTGAGGTTGTTTTAGCTTGGACGGACGACCAAGACGATCCTCAGTATGCCATGTCTACAGCAGATCTAGCTCTTTTAGAGAAGGAAACTGATGCAAAAGGCCGGAGTTTCACTATTCATAAACTCCCAATCCCAGCTATTCATCAAGTAGTTACAGAGGAGGATTTGCCGGGCTATACTTATGAAGAAGGTGAAGAAGAACGCTATGCAGGTGAACGTTTAGCAGCTTCCTATGTGAATTTTTACATTGCTAATAAGTCTGTCTTGGTTCCACAATTTCGGGATGAAAACGACCAAGTGGCCTTGGATATTCTGAGCCAGTGTTTTCCAGACCGTGAAGTTGTCGGAATTCCTGCAAGAGATATTCTTTTAGGTGGTGGAAATATCCACTGTATTACCCAACAAATTCCAGAATAGGAGAAAAAGATGAGAAATGTAACGGTTGCAGCTATTCAGATGCAATGCGCTAAGGATGTGGAAACCAATATCCAAACAGCTGAACGCTTAGTTCGACAAGCTGCAGACAAAGGAGCCCAAATTATTCTCTTGCCTGAATTATTTGAACGTCCCTATTTCTGTCAGGAACGTCAGTATGACTACTACCAGTATGCCCAGTCGGTGACAGAAAATACGGCTATTCAGCATTTTAAAGAGATTGCCAAGGAACTAAAGGTCGTTTTACCAATCAGTTTCTATGAAAAAGATGGCAATGTATTATACAATTCCATTGCTGTCATTGATGCAGATGGAGAAGTACTAGGCGTTTATCGGAAGACACACATACCAGATGACCATTATTATCAAGAAAAATTCTTCTTTACTCCTGGAAACACAGGTTTCAAGGTCTGGGATACTCGCTATGCCAAGATTGGTATTGGCATTTGTTGGGATCAGTGGTTCCCAGAAACAGCCCGTTGCCTGGCACTAAATGGCGCAGAATTGCTCTTTTATCCAACAGCCATTGGTTCAGAGCCTATTTTGGATACAGATAGTTGTGGTCATTGGCAACGTACCATGCAAGGACACGCAGCAGCAAATATTGTACCAGTTATTGCAGCCAATCGTTATGGTTTAGAAGAAGTCACTCCTTGTGAGGAAAATGGGGGGCAAAGTTCTAGTCTTAATTTCTACGGTTCATCCTTTATGACTGATGAAACAGGAGCTATTTTAAGTCAAGCAGAACGACAAGGCGAAGCTATCTTGTTAACTACTTATGACCTTGACAAGGGAGCGAATGAGCGCCTGAATTGGGGTCTCTTTAGAGACAGAAGACCAGATATGTATAAAGATATTGTCATATGAAAAAGCCTATCGTAGGCTTTTCTTTTTGGAAGTTCGTATAATAGGGGAAATGAGGAACTTCGTAAATACAAAACACAAGGTGATAGACAGAACAATCTATCACCTTTTTCAGTTTAAAACTATTTATCACCAATTACGCACTCAAATTTCTTATCTCTTACAACTTTTATTTAGTGAAAGAGGAATCCATTTTTCACTTGAATCCCTTCTCATTTGTATGGTAGAATGTATATACAAATTGTATGTACAAAGGAGAGGTAGAAATGGCAAACACGAAAGCAGTGAATTTTCGCGCAGATGCGATGTTTTACCAAAAAACAAAAGAGGTGCTTGCAGATCAAAAAATTTCTGTGTCAGATGTCCTGAATGCGGCACTTCGAAAAGTTGCCAACGGGACTGTGGATCCAGAAGAATTTGTTTCAAGTGATTTACAGAACACGCAGTATCAAGTGGCCTTTGAGGATTTGAAGAAGGAGATTTTAGTGGGGCACCAGGAAATCGCTCAAGGAAAAGTTACTTCTGTAGCCGATGTGAGAAAGGAATTTGGTCTTGACTAAGTTGAAACGTTATCAGGTCTTTCTTTCAGATCGTGCTAAGCAGGGCTTGCGTGACATTCACGACTATATTCTTGTGGATTTTTATAGCCAGCAAGCTGCAGACGGCAAAGTTGATTTGCTATTAAGTGCTCTTGAGACCCTAGAACTGTTTCCAGAAGCCTGTCCTCTGGTATCAAGCCGGGGCTATGGTGAGATGACGAATGATGGAAAACCCTATCGTTATATGCCAATAGAGAACTATCTCGCATTTTATTATATGGAGAAGCATAGGGTGTATGTTGCTCGTATCCTCAGTGCAAAGCAGGATTTGGTCAAGATTTTTTATAAGTAGATTGAGGAACCTCCATGTTAAAATCAAATAAGCTAATCATTTTTTTAATTTCTCTACCCTTTCTGATGGTCCTTGTTTTCTATTCTCTTAGTGAGCATCCTGGATATAGTGATGATGGGAATTTCGTCAGAAATCATGAGACTGCTATTAAGCGTGAGATCATCGCAAACTTAGCTCGGGAAAAGCAGGGCATAGAATCTGTGACCTTATTGCCAAATACTGCTAGGGGCGAGTATGATAATGGTGGTGATGTGAGTGGACATTACCATATCTATTTTACAGCCTACGTCAATCATAATCGCGAGCGAACGATAAGCGTAGAACTATTCTTCCCAGATGCCAGCATCCCCCCTTTCACCTTGTTTCACCCTAACCCTTATAAAAGCAAGAACCAAAAGATGGCCAATTGGTTTGTGGAAAGGATTGAAGAATCAGAAGACCATACTAAGGATTGAATATTGTCAGTTTACATAGAATAAGGAGAAAAAGATGTTTCGTTTTTTCAAGAAAAAAGTAGCTAAAAAACATACAAGAGACTTACAGGAAAATACTATGGCTATTGAAGAAGGCAAAAACAACACTAATCAAACTTCTGAAGAATTTCTTTACTTTGATCATTTGAACTTTAAACTAGCCATTATTCAAGTCTTGATGTATGAAGAAGAGCTTCTAAAGCCTGCTTTTGATATTTTTGATTTCGCAGAAGAGTTTAGCGACTTGGATATTGATACCGAAAGCATGGAGATCATTCAACCAGCTTTAGAGTATTTTGAAAAACTCCAAATCCCTAGGGAGTACGCCAAGCATGTCCAAGAGATTGATATGGACGGTGGTAATGAGATTTATATGAATCTGATTCCTCAGTGGGATGGCGAAGATGAGATTTTTGATCTCAATGAAGTAAGTATGGAAGAATTGAACCAGTTTCCGAACTTGAAAGAAGCAACTATCATGACCAGCAATTTCGACAAAGTCAAAGCAGTTTTTAAGGAATCTGGCATAGCGGTGGACTTGTTGTAAAAACTTAGTGCAGGGGATCCATCGTTTTATTTAATAAAACAAAAAATCGAAATCTAAACAGATCTTCTATATCTGTAACCGTTTTTTCTGCTATAATATCACTATATAGAAATGTGGGAGTTTCAATCATGGTTACAAAACGATTTTTGAAAAATGTTATTGTTGCGATGGTCTCGGTTTTTATGTCCATGGCCGTTGTTTAAGGGGTTCAAGCCCAGCAAACTGGACTCGACTATCAAAGTCTTAACCTGCTACCTTTTACTGGTAACAAACAACTCGTTCTAGGGGAGTTTGACCATTTAGGTCGTGCGACCTCCGCTCATATTCAGCTGCAGGACAAGGATGAGCCAAAGAAAAAAAGAGAACCACGGCTCAGCTATAATCCGGTTGGATGGCACAATTATAAGATCGCTTATGGAAACAAGGGAAAGAAGGCCTGGTTGTTCCACAGAGGGCATTTGATTGGCTATCAGTTTAGCGGTCTGACCAATGAAGGGAAAAATCTGGTTCCTCTAACTGCTTGGACCAATACGGGGAATTATAAAGGGACAGCGGATAGCAATGTGGAGGGCATGCTCTACTACGAGAAACGACTCGATAGCTGGCTGGCTACCCACCCAAATTACTGGTTAGACTATAAGGTGATACCTGTCTACACGGGGGATGAATTGATTCCTCGGCAGGTGACCTTGCAATATGTAGGAATTGATCGAGATGGCAACCTTTTACCTATCCATCTAAGTAGTCCCAAAGAGTCAGTAGATGCTTATGGAATCACCACCGTTACCTTGGACAACTACTCTAAGAATGCGACTATTGATTATCTGAAGGGAACTGCCAAGCCATCTTTAGTGCCGACAGAACCAAGTAGTCAACCACAATCTGCTAGTCCTTCTGTAGAGACGCAACCAAGTCAAGCCCCTCAACCGAGTCAGCCAGCAGTGCCTGCACAGCCAGTTCAACCTGTAGAGCCTGCAGCACCAGTCCAACCTGTAGAGCCTGCAGCACCAACTCCTCAACTGGCTCCAGTTGTTTATGTAGCCAGAAATGGGAGTGCGGATGTCTATTGGTACTCACTAGATAATATGCCTCGCAATACTAATTTTTCTAAGGTTGTTCAAATGTCAGAAGAGCAAGCGCTAAGTCTTGGAAAGCGGCATACAAGTAAGGAATGAGGATCAGTTATTCTGCTAATGAAAAAGCCCAAATACTGGGCTTTTTGTGTGCATTACAATCTTATAAAGTTAGTAGTCTAAAATTATCTCTCTCAACATATTGCAAACCTTTTCATAAAGTTGTATACTAATAAATGATTTTATGTAATCGTTTGTATAAAGCGGTAAATGATGAAAAGAGAGTATAGTAGGAGACGAGACAGATGGAATTAACAGCGATTTATCACCGGCCTGAATCGGAGTACGCCTATCTTTATAAGGATGGCCAGCTCCATATTCGCATCCGGACTAAGAAAGAGGATATCAAACGGATTGTCTTGCACTATGGGGATCCCTTTATTTTTATAGAGGATCTTTATGAGGCAACTAAGGAAATGGACAAGGTGACGACAGACGACCTCTTTGATTATTGGCAAGTGTCGGTATCTGTCCGCCATGCCCGGATCCAGTACCTCTTTGAATTAGAGGACACAGCGGGAGAGAAGACCTTATACGGAGATCGAGGTGTAGCAGCCTACAACAGGCAGAACCTGGACTTCGTCATGAACGGCTTTAAGCTTCCTTTTATCCATGAGATTGATGGGTGTGCTGTTCCAAATTGGGTGGCGCAGACGGTTTGGTACCAAATCTTTCCTGAGCGATTTGCCAATGGGAATCCAGCTATTTCGCCAAAAGGTGTTCGTCCTTGGGATGCCTCTATTGACCCTCAAATCTTGGATTTCTTTGGTGGTGATTTGCAAGGGATTATCGATCACTTAGATTACTTGCAGGAGTTAGGGATTACAGGGCTCTACCTTTGCCCGATTTTTGAATCTCCGAGCAACCACAAGTACGATACCATTGATTATTTTGAAATTGATCGACATTTTGGAGATAAGGAGACCTTCCGCCAGCTAGTGAAAGAGGCCCATACGCGTGGGATGAAGATTATGCTGGATGCCGTCTTTAACCATATTGGCTATGATTCACCCCAATGGCAGGATGTGGTCAAATACGGGGAGGATTCGATTTACAAGGACTGGTTCCATATCAAAGAGTTCCCTATCTCCTCAGAAAATCTGTGGAATAGTCGCGACTTATCTTACCATGCTTTTGCCTTTGCAGGCTTTATGCCTAAGCTCAATACGGCTAATCCTGAGGTGAAGGCCTATCTCTTGAAGGTGGCGACTTACTGGATTGAAGAGTTTGATATTGATGCTTGGCGACTGGATGTGGCCAATGAGATCGACCATCAATTCTGGCGGGATTTCCGTAAGGCGGTCTTAGCCAAGAATCCGGACCTCTATATCCTCGGGGAAATCTGGCATTCGTCCCAACCTTGGCTTAAGGGCGATGAGTTCCATGCGGTGATGAACTATCCCCTCTCTGAAAGTATCAAGGATTATTTCCTGCGGGGGCATAAGGAGACGCAACGCTTCATTTGGGAGATCAATAGCCAGTCTATGTACTACAGGCAGCAGATTTCTGAGGTCATGTTCAACCTCTTGGACTCGCATGATACAGAGCGCATCCTGACGACGGCTAAAGGCGATCTCCAGTCCGTTAAGTCTGCCCTCGCCTTCCTCTATCTGCAACGAGGAACGCCCTGTATTTATTATGGAACGGAGCTAGCCCTCATCGGTGGTCCAGATCCAGATTGCCGCCGTGTCATGCCATGGGAGCGCGTGGCAGCGGACAATGACATGCTCAACTTTATGAAGGAATTGATCCAGCTCCGAAAAGAAGTAGCGGGCATGATTCAGTATGGTAAAGTGAGTCTGGAAGAAGTGGAGCCGGATGTGGTAGCAGTAGAATGGCAGCATGAGGGTCAGATTCTCAAAGCCTACTTTAACCAGTCGAAGAAAGACGTTGTCTTAGAAAGAGGACAGGCAGATCTGATCAGCCTTGGGAGCATCTCTGATGATCAATTGGTTATCCAACCAAATGGATTTGTTATTTATAGGGAAAATTAGGAATGAAGTAGACTGGAATCGAAAGATTGCAGTCTTTCTTTTTTATTAATAGTTTCTTTATTCGTGCCCTTATATTATAATGGGAGATGAGAAAGGGGGAGACAGTGATGAGGATGTCAGCTATCAATCCTATTTCGTTTAAAAAAAGAATGACAGAATTTCTGTTTGATTATCTTTTCATTTTAGCTTATTTAGTTCTTCTGTTTTTAGGTTCGATGCTTATTTACATCATCTTTTTTAATGGCGTCCCAGAGTTTACAGAAATTCAGTCGCAGTGGCTTGTATTTGTCACCTCTGTTCTACCAATCACGCTCCTGTTCACATTCTTGGATTATAAAAATGATGGCAGTTTTGGGAAGGTAAAAGCGGGACTTGAGCTGGTCTACCAGAAAAAAACAGTTCAGGCTAGCTTGATCAGAAATACCATTAAATTTTTACCTTGGCAACTCGGTCATATGGGCACAATTCATGGCTTCTATAGTAATTTTGATAGATTATCCATTAGCCTTTCTATTTCGGCGACTCTCCTCGCAGTTTTGCTACTGGTAATGACGATGTTTAGGAAAGATAAGAGGCACCTAGGTGACCTGCTAGCCCATACGCAAGTGCAACTAAAAGAAGAATAGGGTAGAGATTGTTTATCCTATCCTTAAAGAAAAAGACAAACATAGTTAGGAAGTATTTGTATGAATGAGACTGTTGAGTTTACAAATCTTTGTATGGTAAGAGACGGCGATAGAGTTCTTGTTATGGATCGTAAAAAAGAGGACTGGCCAGGCATAACCTTTCCTGGAGGTCATGTCGAAGCGGGAGAATCATTTACGGAAGCAGTAATCCGTGAAGTGAAGGAAGAAACTGGCTTAAGGATTGCTTCTCCCCAGATTTGTGGAATGAAAGATTGGGTAGAAGACGGCATTCGTTATGTAGTTCACTTTTATAAGACAGAAAAGTTTGACGGAGAATTAATATCCTCTGAAGAGGGGGGAGTCTGGTGGGAGGACCTGAAAGAATTGCCAAATCTAGACCTCTCCTTAGATATGGAGGATATGCTTCGTATCTTTCTTGAAGAAGACCTGTCTGAATTTTTTTACTACCAAGATGGAGAAGACTGGAATTACGATTTAAAGTAAAATTGAATGCTGATTCTTAAAAAAAATAACCTGATCCAAATGTAATAGAGCAAAGTCCCAAATTAAAAGTGATGAGTGACTTAGTCAAAAAATATGATTGGAATTGGGATAATAACTGTGTTAGATCTCACCATGGTAGCATGCTTAGTCTATTTGAAACTGAGATAGAAAAACACAAATAAGTGTGGCTTACCCTTGGTCTATTTTTCGGTTCCTATAGTTGTACTTTATCCTACATAGGTGTATAATGTGTCCTTAGATAAACAAATGAGGAATTTACTATGGAATTAAAAGATTTTACAGAAAAAGAACAAGAACAGATCAACCAAGGTTTGAGTACAGCTGAGATTTCTGATAAAGAAGCAGCGAAGAAGTTGCTCGCTTTAGTCCCGCAAGAATGGATCAAGCGTATTCCTTTCTTTGTCAGAGGGCATGCGACGACCAAGACAGTTGAGCGTGTAGCAAAGCAATATCCTGAACACTATGCCGTGGCCAAGCGTCAAGGAGAACTTCCTGAAAAAGAAGGAGAAGAGCTCCGCAAGATTATGACAGCTATCTTTGAAGAAAAGATGAACAAACACAAGATTAAATAATCTTTTGTTATTTTTTTATCTCACATTGAACGAGTGATTGCAGTTGAAAGATTGCAGTCACTTTTTTATTCACTAGCATAAAGACTTTTACACTAGTAAATAAAAATGAACAATATTTCATGATATAATACTAATGAAAGCAGTTTCATAGAGATGAAAGATTCCATTGGAGAAAAACAAGTAAAGGTATTCATTATGAAAAAATTTTTGATATTTATTTTTACAATTTTTGGATTATTTGCGGGAATGCTAGCTTTGATGGCAATTGAGTATCAAATAAGTTATAATAAATGGAAAAGTTCATATTCAGGATCATTAGTAACTGATTCTGAAGAAAAATACTCTACTTCAAGTGATGGAAATAAGGATGATTTTGAATCATCAAAACAAGAATACGCTTCTTCAAGTTCTAGTACGCAGAATTATGATTATAAAAAATATGCTTCTTCAAGTGATGGAAATAAGGACGATTTAGAATTATTATTTAATTTGCTTGTGATAAAGCTTTTTCATCCAGCTTTAGTAGAAAAAGAATTTAGAAGGGCATATGTAACAGCTAAGCAACTGTCAAAGGATTCTCCTATTTCGAAGGAGGCTATCAAAAATAAAATAAAGATTTATAATTATTCAGACGGAGCCAACCAGTATGCTGTATATAAGCTTAATATAGACTGGAAAGAGCAGGCTGTTTTAGCAGCAAAATCACTTCAAAGGTATCGTTATTCAAAAGAAAAATTAGTTTGGCAACTTATAAATGTTGAACTATTTACTCAAGAAGAGGCTGACTATGCTGCAGAACAAGTTCATTTCGATTGGAGGGAGAACGCTGTGAAAGAAGCGGAATCTTATGCAAATGGTAGCAACATTTCGAAAGAAAAGATATTAGAAATACTTGTTGAAAATAGAAAATTTACTCAAGAAGAAGCTGAGTATGCAATAGAACATGCCAAAATAGATTGGTTGAATTAAACAATAGTTTTAATTTTGATTTTTGTAACACATTGAAGAGCTGGACAGTCTGCCAGCTCTTTTTTGCTACCTATAAAGTTTCCTCATTTCGTGAAAAATAGTTGGAGCTAAGTCAGTTTTAAACTATAATATAGGAGAAGGAGATTCGATAGGAAAAAGAAATGTATCATGTTACAAAACATCTTAGTATAGAGAAAAGGAACTAATCTATGAAACCATCTAAAAAAATCATGCTCCTTACTAGCTGTGCCTTGGCGATCTTTGCTTTAGCGGCTTGTGGGACCAACCAAAAGCAATCCAAGGAAAAGAAGGAAACTTCCACTGTGCAGAAATCTAGTTCAGACAAGGAGCTCTACAAGGGAACTTACAGCAACCTCAATAGCAAGGCTAGTGTCGAAGAAGTGCGGGCTCTCTTGTCTGCTTATTTGGATCAGGAAAGTGTAGACAAATTTCTTGGTCTAGTAACGGACTATGATAGCATTGTCGGCTCGGTCGGTTTGACGGGTGACTTCAGCAAGTTCAAGAAAACAGACTACAATGTCGAGAAGATCAGTGACTTGTGGACCAAGCAGAAGGGCGATTTCGTCGGGACCAACTGCCGGATCAATAGTTATACCTTGCTGAAGAATCGCATCGGGATTCCTAAGATGAAAGCGGATAGTGAACTCTTGTTCGTGGACAATGATGCCATTGACAAAGGGAAGATCTTCGATGAGTCAGACAAGGAAGCTTTTAACATTCTGTATTCACGGGTTCCGACAGAGGCGACAACGGATGTCAAAGTCCATGCCAAGAAGATGGAAGAGTATTTTTCTCACTTCAAGTTCAATGAAAATGCCCGCATGCTTTCCGTTATCGTTCATGATAACCTAGACGGGAATACCCTTTTTGTCGGGCACGTCGGTGTCTTGGTTCCTGCAAAGGACGGCTATCTCTTTGTTGAAAAGCTAACCTTTGAAGAGCCTTACCAAGCCATCAAATTTGCGACCAAGGAAGATGTCTACAAATACTTGGAGACCAAATACCAAGATTACACCGGTGAAGGTCTAGCAAAGCCCTTTATCATGGACAATGAAAAATGGGTTGAAATGAAATAGAGGATGAAGGGTAGCGTGTTAGAGTTTAGAAAGATGATGATGTATACTCCAATTATATATGTGCTCGTTTTCTTACTCTTTTTCAGTCTTCTCCTTTTCCTGAGAAGAAGGGCAATCGCGAGGCGTAGTGGTGGTCCCTTCTTTGCTCCCTTCCATATTAACCGTGGCATCTTCTATATTCATGTGTCTCTGTGTTTCAGCCGTCGCAGGATCCCATTGAAAGAGATCCAGCAAATCACGTACGCAATTTTTCGTGGTCGCGCTGGTGGTGGGAGTCGCTATGCTTTCTATATCGAACTCAGAAATGGAAAGACCATTCCCTTCTTTTTTGGTAAAAGTAAACAGAATGAACTGTTGGTTGAAAAACTCAAGCAAAATGCTGGTAAGTATGGGTTTAAAGTACATTTTCAACGGTAGAATACAATCACCTGAAGGAAACAAAACTAAGATTTGATTCTCTGTAAAAACGAAAGTGAGCAATTCTATGAACGATTCTATGAAAGAATATATCCACTTAAAAAAGCGGTTCCAAGCGCAAGATAAGGATTCATCCAGCGTGCTGGCTCTCTATGAATTTGCGGATCGGCTGACCTTAGTGGAAACTCTAGAAGCTAAGCAGGTCTTGGTGGATGTGTATCAGGAGTTGGGCTTGTATGCCAGTGCCTTTGCTCTCTTCTCAGAGCTAGTAGACAAGTCTGATCGCAAGCAAGTTAAGAAACTTTTCACCTTAGAAAAGATGAGTCTAAGTCATGGAGATCGCTTTGCGCTCTCTCGTCCCTTGACCGAAAAAGAAAAAGAGGCTCACCGAGAGAAAGTAAAAGATTTACCCCAGTTTCGATATCATCCGGACCCACTAGCGACGGGTGCCTTTAAGGAAGGGGAGCCCAAGACCTGCCCTTCGTGTGGGGAAGACCACACCATCTACTATGCACTGAGACCTTATTGTGTAGAAGAGTTAAGACATCTCTGTCCAACTTGTATTTCTACTGGTCGTGCTGCCCAAAAGATTGAAGCAGACTTTATCCAAGATGCTGATTGGCAAGGGGTCATGGATAAGGAAAAAGACCAGGTCCTCTTCAGTCAAACTCCAGGCTATATTAGCTGGCAGGGCGAATATTGGCTCTCTTGTTGCCAAGACTACTGTGCCTATCTGGGGACAGTTGGCACTCGTGAACTGGAAGAGATGGGCATTGTTGAGCAAGTTTTGGAAGAATATGAGGCGCGTGATGAATTTCAGGATGTAGCTGAATACTTAGTCAAGGATGGTTCTATGTGTGGCTATCTCTTTCGATGTCTACACTGTGAACAATACCATCTTTGGGTCGATGCGGATTAGGGGGATGCTCCAAATCTAATAGAGCCATGAACTAGATGAAAGAATAGAAAAGGAATCACGAATGAGTAGAAAGCAAGCCCTATCTATGTATTTGTTAGGAACCTTTGGTCAAGTATTAGGTGTCAGCCTTCTGGTTTGGTTTTTAAGAGCAGGAGGAGTCAAGGTTGATTTTACATCACCAATTGGGATCATCACTATGATTGTAGGTGGTTTGTCATCAGCTTTGTGGGGCAGTCTTGCAAGCATTAGTTACCATCAATCTAGTTTCAAACAAGTTCTCAAAGTTTTTTTTCAAGTCAAAGACAGTTTAGCAAATTATTGTTTGGTGCTTGTTTTCTTGCTGCTCGACTTTTTCCCATTTATCTTAGGTGGTAAGATTACCACTCAATCGTTGGTCTTGCCAGTGGTGCTCTTTTTCAAGGCTCTTCTTTTTGGTGGGATTGAAGAAATTGGCTGGCGTTATTTCTTTCAACCAACTTTGGATGAAAAAAGATCTTATCTTTCAGCTACTTTGATCACCTTTTTAGCCTGGTCTATTTGGCATCTTTTTTACTTCTACATTGATGGTTCTTTCCCTTGTCTGGTTCCTCTGGCATATCCCTATTTATCAACTCCCTTGGATTACAGCGGGTTCATCCAACTATCTCATCTTTTACCTGATGATCCTAGGGAATATCTTCCTATTTGGAGCGCTCAAGGAGTACTCGAAAGGAGCTATTCCTTGTATCCTCGCTCATATGCTGATCGATAGTCTAGCAGTTCTCATGCTGGTTCAGAGTTCTCTTCCTCAGATTATCCTTCTGGTTAGTTTCGAAATCCTAGTAGCCTCTTGGCTAGTGGCTAGTAGAAAATTATAGAAATAGAAGTTAACCTCTCACTGAATTTCGGTGGGAGGTTTTTGAGAAAATGTTGAAACTTGGGACAGATATCTTTTAGAAGGACAGAAACGACAGCCCAACCATGGAATTTTTAAATCGATTGGATCAAAACTGATCTTGATAAGTATTTAAAATACTAGTTTGAAGAGCCTCAGGGCTCTTTTAACTTGATCAGATAGAGTTAGAAGGAGTAGAAAAATTTGTGTAAAATTTATTTTTTAAATATTGCACAAATAGTGGCGTGAAAGGGATGAAATAGAGTATACTAGTTTGTGTAAGACCAATATTTTTAAGTACCTAATTCAGGAGGGCAGTTTATGTCACAAGAAACTACTTACATCATGGCGATTGACCAAGGAACCACTAGTTCACGGGCTATCATTTTTAACAAAAAAGGCGAGCAAGTTAGCTCTAGTCAAAAGGAATTCACTCAGATTTTTCCGCAGGCTGGTTGGGTGGAGCACAATGCTAATGAGATTTGGAACTCTGTTCAGTCGGTGATCGCTGAAGTCTTTATTGAAAGTGGCATCAAGCCCAATCAAATCGAGGCGATCGGCATTACTAATCAACGGGAAACGACAGTTGTTTGGGATAAGAATACGGGTCTTCCCATTTACAATGCTATTGTATGGCAATCACGGCAAACTGCTCCACTGGCTGAAGAGCTAAAAAACCAAGGCTATGTAGAAACCTTCCACCAAAAGACAGGTTTGGTCATCGATGCTTACTTTTCAGCAACGAAAGTTCGTTGGATCTTGGACCATGTAGAAGATGCACAAGAACGAGCTGAAAAAGGCGAATTACTCTTTGGGACCATTGATACTTGGCTGGTCTGGAAGCTGACGGATGGAGCAGCCCACGTGACAGACTATTCCAATGCTGCCCGGACCATGCTCTACAATATCAAGGAACTGAAATGGGACGATGAAATCTTAGAAATTCTCAACATTCCTAAAGCCATGCTTCCTGAAGTGCGTTCAAACTCTGAGATTTATGGCAAGACAGCTCCTTTCCATTTCTACGGTGGACAAGTACCGATTGCAGGGATGGCAGGAGACCAGCAAGCTGCCCTCTTTGGCCAATTGGCTTTTGAACCTGGTATGGTTAAAAATACCTATGGAACTGGATCCTTCATCATTATGAATACGGGTGAGGAGCTACAGTTATCGGAAAATAACTTGCTGACGACGATTGGTTATGGGATCAATGGCAAGGTCTACTATGCCCTTGAAGGATCTATCTTTATCGCTGGGAGTGCCATTCAGTGGCTTCGTGACGGTCTGCGTATGATCGACAGTTCTCCTGAATCTGAAGTCTATGCTCTGAAGTCCCAGAACCAGGATGAAATCTATGTGGTCCCTGCCTTTACGGGTCTTGGAGCCCCATACTGGAATCAAGAGGCGCGTGGTTCTGTCTTTGGCCTTACTCGGGGAACGACTAAGGAAGACTTTATCAAAGCAACCCTTCAATCCATTGCTTATCAAGTTCGCGATATCATCGACACCATGGAGGTAGATGCCAAAACTCCTATCCCTGTCCTAAAAGTAGACGGAGGAGCAGCGAAAAATGATTATTTAATGCAGTTTCAGGCAGATATTCTTGGGATTGCGATTGCTCGTGCCAAAAACTTGGAGACGACAGCTTTAGGTGCCGCCTTCTTAGCAGGTCTGACAGTAGGCTATTGGAAGGACTTAGATGAATTAAAATCTCTTCATGGAGCAGCTCAAATCTTTGAACCCAAGATGGATGAAGCCCGGAAAGAAGAGCTGTACAAGGGATGGAAGAAAGCTGTCAAAGCCACTCAAGTATTTGCGGAGTCTGATGACTAAAGGGACTCATCAAATGAATAGTTTATGAGAGAGTGGGACAGAAATCGGTCATTCGTTAGAATTCGATTTCGTCGTCCCACCTCCGCACAGTTGAGTAGGGCTGTAAAAGCTGATGAAATCAGCGTAGTAGAGCCCACTCAACCACTGCGTCTTGCTCGACAATCCAAAAACAATTAAGAGGCTAGGACTTTTGTCCTAATCTCTTTTTATGTAGTTTTTACAGAATAGAATAGTGATCCGTTTTGGTTAAAAGCCATATTCTATTTCACGCTTTAGTTCATTTATCACTAAATAAAAATATCATATAAATAAATTTTTTTAAAAAATAACAGGCCAAAGTTTGACACTTTTTTCACAAAGGAGTATACTGTTAGCATAGTTTTGGAAGGAACTTATGATAGATTCACTCAAAACTAGTTGTCAACCCTTGCTGTTCTTATAGGAACGTTTGTTGGTATCGTTGATGCCAAGGAGGAATCATATGTCTAAAGTAGCTATTGTCACAGGTGCTGGTCAAGGAATCGGTTTTGCAATTGCAAAACGTTTGGTGCAAGATGGCTTTAAGGTTGGAGTATTGGACTACAATGCTGAAACAGCTGAAAAAGCAGTTGCTGAGTTATCAGCAGATAATGCTTTTGCAGTCGTAGCTGATGTGTCTAAACAAGAAGAAGTGGCTGCGGCTTTCCAAAAGGTTGTTGACCATTTTGGAGACTTAAACGTCGTCGTCAACAACGCTGGTGTTGCACCAACTACACCACTTGATACGATTACAGAAGAACAATTTGAGCGCACTTTTGCCATTAACGTTGGTGGCGTGATTTGGGGTGCTCAAGCTGCACAAGCTCAATTCAAAGCGCTTGGCCATGGAGGAAAAATCATCAATGCCACCTCACAGGCTGGTGTCGTTGGTAACCCTAATCTGACTGTCTATGGTGGTACTAAATTCGCTGTTCGTGGAATCACGCAAACATTGGCACGTGACTTGGCAGATTCAGGCATCACTGTCAATGCGTATGCACCTGGTATCGTTAAGACTCCAATGATGTTTGATATTGCCCATGAAGTTGGGAAGAATGCAGGTAAAGATGACGAATGGGGTATGCAAACATTCGCTAAAGATATCACTTTGAAACGTCTTTCAGAACCAGAAGATGTAGCAGCAGCGGTCAGCTTCCTTGCTGGACCTGATTCAAACTACATCACAGGCCAAACCATTATCGTGGATGGTGGAATGCAGTTCCATTAAGTTGAAAAAAAGAGGTGGGATCAACATCCTAACCTCTTATTTTTTATACTATTTCATTAATACAATGGTATCAGAAGGATCGCGATCGTCATCTTCAATAGTGAGTTGGTTACCTTCTAGTTTGTAAAATTTGAGATCATCTCCTACAGTAAGAGTATGATTATCAGCGTGAATGGTTACAGGCTTGCTTTCTTTCTCGCCATCACTTTCAACCTCTTCCCATGTGCCAGTTGTACCAGAGAGGGTCAAAGTGATCTGATCAGTTTCATCAGTCCCTTTGTATGTACCATCAAGATTTTCACCCTGGCTAGCAGTTTGAGAATCCTTAGAGTTTGAAGCGCTTGATGCGATCTGTTGTGAACTAGCAGAGCTTGCAGGTGTTTGAGCTGTCTGGTTCGAGCAGGCTGCTAAAAGACCAAGAACTGCCAGTGAGGCAAGAGAAAGTGTGAATTTATTGGACAATGTCATAGGCTTGTCTCCTTTCTTTGATATCCCAAGTATAGCAAAGGAAGAAGGAGAACTCAATGAAAATGACTTTTCTGAAAGCTAGGAAAGTAGGATTCGAAAAGGAGTTATATTATATTAGTAATCGTCGTTAGATAGTTTCTTATATTTCTTTCAATAAAATGAAAGAATTTTACAAACAAATGAAAAATGTAACCGTTTTCGGTTGACATTCAATCAGCTAATTAGTATAATGGGTGTGGAATAATATAAAAGGCAATGAGGCCTATGATTGCAATGGCGCAACCGTTTCAAATCATAGGTTCTTTGTTGCCTTTTTTCTAATTAAAAATTTTTTTTGGAGGTTTTCTCATGAAGAAACATCGTCTCTTTTTAGTTTGTGGTCTAGCCTTATTTATGGTTGGTTGTCAGGCTTCTCAGTCGTCTAAAACAACTGAGTCTAGTAAAGCTAGTCAGGAAACAAGCGTGAAGAAAGAAGATCAAGTCCTTGAACGTGGTCAGTGGGAGGACAAACTATATAAGAAATTAAGTAATGTCATTAAAGAAAATGGCAAAACTAGTTCAAAATATGATGAATCAGCAAAACCATATGCTGTATTTGACTGGGATAACACAACTGTCATCAATGATATTGGTGAAGCAACTTTCACCTATCAAATCGAAAACTTAGAATTTAAGATGACCCCAGAAGAGTTGGATAAGGCCATTCGGACCAATATTCCAGAAGACAACTTCAAAGAAGAACATAACAACAAAGAAGGAAATCCAGTTAATATAGATAAGATCGCCAAGGATATCGTATCTGATTATACTGTTATTTATAATGAATACAAAGGATTCAAAGGTTCTAAGAGCCTCGAAGAAGTAAAAAAATTAGACGAATATAAAGATTTCAGTGCTAAATTACGTTATCTTTACGAAGCAATTGGTGGAACTTTCAGCTCAGATATTTCTTATCCTTGGGTAACTTACTTGTTTACTGGTATGACATCTAAAGAAGTTCAAGCGGTATCGGAAAAATCAATTGAACGTGCTTTGAAAGAAGATTTGGTTTATGAAACATGGGAAAGTCCAGAAAGCTTGAAGGGTGAAGCTGGTCAAGTAGAAATCAAATTTAAACGTGGTGTTCGCGCAGTAAAAGAGATGCAAAATCTTTATAAAACACTACAAGATAATGGCATAGATGTTTATGTTGTTTCTGCTTCCTTCCGTGATGTTATTGTTCCTTTTGCTACTAAGGAAAAATTTGGATATAATATTACTGAAGACCATGTCTATGGAATGGAACTTGTTAAAAATGATTCTGGTGTCATTCAATCAGAATACAATAACGACTACTTCCAAACACAAGGTGAAGGAAAAACAAAAACAATTAAGAAGTTCATAGCAGATAAACATGGGAACCAAGATCCTATTCTAATTGCTGGAGATAGTAATGGGGACTATGCAATGTTGAAAGATTTTGAAGGATTACAGATGGGAATCATCTTTAACCTATTACGGGATCCATCCAAAGGAATTGGCTTACTTTCACAGACTGCAGTAGATACATATGATAGCAAAGATGCCAAATACTTCCTACAAGGTCGTGATGAAAACAAAGGTGTTTTAGTTAAGAGTAGAGAAACAATCAAGTTAGGAACTGATGAGGCGCAGTTAATTAAAAAATAGGGGAGATTTATGAAGAAAATCATGTTTGTTGGTTCAGTGGGAGTAGGGAAAACAACTCTGACCCAACGATTAAAAGGATTAGATATTGAGTATTTTAAAACGCAGGCTGTTCAATTCCACGATAGTATTATTGATACGCCAGGGGAATTTTTACAACACAGACGCTATTACAATGCTTTAACAGTGACTGCAGCAGAAGCTGAAATCATTGGACTCTTAATTGCAGGGAATTCAACCATGCAAACTTTTCCTCAAGGATTTTCTTCATTATTTACCCAAGATGTGATTGGAATCATTAGCAAGATTGATTTAGTCGACTCAGAGGAGCAATTAGAATTTGCACGCAAACAATTGTTAGATGCGGGTGTAACAAGGATTTTTGAGATTTCTTCTACTGAGAATACTGGAATCGATGCTTTAAAAGACTTTCTTGAGACTGAGTAAACATGATATAATCTAAGTGGACTATTTTAGCTTTCAAGAAGGAGATGTGTATGATTGTTGAACATGGAGGGAATGGACGTCTATTAGCTGAAAAGAATGGAAACTCTTCTGAAAAGTGGATTGATTTTAGTGCGAATATCAATCCGCTTGGAGTTTCTAAAAACCTCCGTCAAGTCTTAGTGGACAGTATTGATAGAATTACAGAGTATCCGGATATCACAAACCAATATGAAAAGGATTTGCTGAGGGATCATCATGGCAATCATGATCTAGAAATCCTTTTATCAAATGGTGCAGTGGGATTATTTTATGAACTAGCTCAGACCTTAAAACCCAAGAGATTACTGATTTTAAGTCCCACCTTCATGGAATATGAAAAGGCTTTTTATCAAGAAGGAACCGAGATTCTATATCATCGTTTAACAGCTCCTCATTTTGATTGGACGGTGGAAGAGCTTCAAACAGCTATAGAAGATCTGGAAGCTGGAGATGTTGTCCTATTGTGTAATCCTAACAATCCAACTGGCTCCCTTGCTCCAGTTGGTCACTTGCTAGAAATCGGAAAAAAATTGCTGGAACAGAATATTCATTTTATTCTAGATGAAGCTTTTATTGACTTTTTAGAAGACGAGGAAGCATATAGTTTTGTTCCGTACTTGAGTGATTTTGCAAATGCGATTGTCGTTCGCTCTCTAACGAAATTTTACGCTATACCAGGCTTACGCTTAGGCTACGCTCTGGGGATTCATCCTTGTTTAGCAAAAATTAATGAACGACGGGCTCCATGGACGATCAATGCATTGGCTCTTCAAGCCTTGCCGGTGATTTTAAAGGATCGAGATTATCAAACTCAAACTTTAAAATGGCTACAGAAGGAAAAAGACTTCCTCTATCAATCCTTGAAAACTTTTTCTGCATTAAGGGTTCTAAAACCAAGTGTCAATTATATTTTCTTTCAGTATACGGGATCTAAGGATTTACGCGAAGAATTATGGCGCCATAACATTTTTATCCGCTCCTGTGTGAACTATCGCAATTTGACGAGTGATTACTACCGCATTGCGGTTCGTAGTAGAGAGGAGAATAGCTGTTTATTAGCTGCCTTGGAAGCGATTCTTGGAGGAAAAGAAGAGTGATGGGGGCGATAAAAGCATCTTGTCCAGGCTCTTGCGGAGAATTGTTTCAATGTGTGGTAGATGGTGAAGAGTTTTTGATGTCTTATGGCATTGAAAAGAAAAGTCAAGTGGTGATTGGCCCTCAAACAGGTGTCATGGAAGAAGGGCTGCGGCCTAAAATGCTGCAAGTCATCAATGAACTAACAGATCAAATAGATTTCGACTTCTCATTTCAAACAGATATTTCTATTGGAAAGGGTTATTCTAGTAGTACAGCGGATATGCTCTCGATCTTAGGAGCTTATTCTGCCTATAAGCATAAAGAAGTGTCAGTGTCTCTACTAACGAGTCTCTGTTCAAAGGTTGAACCAAGTGATTCCGTAGGATTTTCGGACTGGACTGTGATGAATCCGCTTAATGGTGAGATTAAATGGCAGACAAAATGGAAACCAAATCTATATGTTTATATGCTAGAGCCAGATCAAATCGTTGATACAACGAGTTTCATAAGAATGACGGAAAGTCCTTTGTATCCTGCTGAGCAGTCCGAGAAATTGCTAACTGATTTCCAAACGGCTTGTGATACACAAAATGTAAAGCGATTAGGCCAGGTGGCGACTAGAAGTGCTTTATTGAATAACAAACGGCTGCCCAAACCCTATTTAGAAGATATTATAGAAATTACAACTGAATTAGGTTTACTAGGAGTTAATGTTGCTCATAGTGGTAGCATTGTTGGTATTCTGCTGACCCAAGATCAGCTCCGTCACTTGTATAAGTTAGAAGAACGACTGTCCCAACATCCTCTGGCAAGCTATTATTCTATAAGGAATCTAAGCAGAATTATATATGATGGGCTAGAAGTGAAGAAGGTGGAGGAGATCTTTGGATAGGCAAGAAGAATTAAATCACATCCTAAAAAATATTGTCCCAATTGATGCTAAAGCATTAGAAGAGGGAAAAAGCTATTGTGATCGATTAGCAAAACCTTTGGGTGCATTAGGGAAAATGGAAAAAATGTATGCTAGATTACATGCGATGTTCCCTGACAATATCCAACTGACGAAGAAAATGGTCATGATTTATGTAGCGGATAATGGAGTTTGCGATGAAGGAATCTCCTCAAACCCTATCGAAACAACATTTATTGTAGCCAATAATATTAGAAATGGGAAAGCAGGGGTGGCTAATATTGCTGAACATGCAGGTTCAGATATCTGCGTCATTGATATTGGTTGTAAAAGCCCAATCGATCCTGATAATCCAGACCATATTCTAAATGGAACACGAAATATGCTAAAGGAACCTGCCATGACTCGGGAGGAGGCCCTAGAAGCGATTTTGGTTGGGTATAGAAGAACAGTTGAATTGATTAATCAGGGCTATACCTTGTTTGGAACTGGTGAGATGGGGGTTGGAAATACCACGACTTCCGCAGCAGTTATTGCCGCAACTTTGGGGCTTCCTGCACAAGAGGTGACGGGATATGGAGCGGGAGTTACGGAAAAGATGAAGGCTCATAAAACAACGGTCATTCAAAAGGCAGTAACTAGTCATGCGCCTTATAGTGATATCATTGATCTAGCCTCCAAAGTTGGTGGCCTGGATATGTTGGGGATGGTTGGTACTTATTTAGCCTGTGCCCAATACCAACTGCCTTGTGTCATCGATGGACTGATTTCTTTAACGGGACTCTTGATTGCTTCTCGATTAAAGAAAGAGGTTTTAGATTATTGTTTCCCATCACATTGTTCAACAGAACCAGGATATCGGATTGTTTCTGACTACCTAGGATTATCCCCTATGCTTCAAATGGATATGCGCTTAGGTGAAGGTTCCGGATGCCCATTAGCTTTCTTTTTAATGGAAAGTTCGGTATATACTATAGAGCATATGCCTACTTTTGAAGAAGGAAAACTACACCGGGATGACTACGTCGACATTAGATAAAGGCTAATAAAGGAGGAAAATATGCAATTATATACAAAAACCGGAGACAAAGGTCTTACAAAATTAGTAGGTGGCCAAAGCATTGCAAAAGATTCAGAGCGTGTCAATGCTTATGGTACCGTAGATGAATTAAACACTTGGATCGGTTATACCATTAGTAAAATGGATCCTGATGATGAATTGAGAGACGAATTGTATCAGTTACAAAATTATTTATTTGATTGCGGCTCAGATTTATCTACTCCACATGGTGTATATCCATATAAGGTGGATGAAAGCCTCGTCAAATGGATTGAAGAACGTATTGATACGTATGCGGATATCCCGCCTGCTCTAGAAAGATTTATTTTACCTGGTGGTGATGAGATTGCTTCGATGATTCACGTGGCAAGAACCATTGCTCGCCGTGCAGAACGTCTGGTGGTTGCAACCATGTGGACAAATGAAATCAATAACCAAGTCTTGATTTTTATTAATCGTTTGTCTGACTATTTCTTTGCACTTGCACGGGTTATTAATTATCGAAAACATCGTGAGGATATTCCTTATGAAAGAGGAGCTAAGGTGTTCCATAATATTACCAAAGCAGATGTGGAGCGTTGGGCAAAACAAAACAATAACTAGAATAAAAGCACTACCCTTACCAAATATAGGGGTAGTGCTTTTTCAAGTCTAATCATTTTAAATAGAGAAAATAAAAAAACCTTGTCTCCCCTAAAGGGAAGGACAAGGTCCAAATTCGAAAGCTGGATGTACAACAGCGTACAAATCTAATGTTAAGCTTCATTGGTTAACAGTAGCTTTCCAAATATTGACTCTGCTCCTTTGCAGATGATGGAAAATCCATCTTTAGAAAATGATACGTACTCATACGTAGAGTCAATAGGGGAAAGCACTATTTTGGTGTATTTCCTATCTGACATCACCACCTTACATCGAGGCGTGAAATCTACTAAAATTTAAGAATAAAGACCTGACTTAAAGCAAAGCTTATCACAGTGGCGGGACCGTGTTGGATTTTCACCAAGCTTCCATACCCTTAAAAGTACCAAAATCATTTCTATGTTTTAATGATATCATGTTCTGAAGGAATCTGCAAGTGAAATGACTTAAATAAATTAAAAAATACAAAAATATATGCTTATTTATTTGCGTTGAAAACGTTTTTATGTTATACTCTTGGTAAAGTACAAAGAGGTACAAATTTAAGCAATGAAGCTATATGAAATATGCCAAATTTCAATTCACTTTGGCAGTATTTCATGTGGCTTCTTTTTATGCAGTTTTAAGAGTTTCGACTAGTAAAGGAGGTAAAATATGAAACTCAAAAAAGAAAGGAGAAAGAATGTATAACATATACTACAAAACCAAACTTTATGTTGGAGAAGGTGCTCTAGCTAAGTTGGAAGACTATCATAATAAAACCTTCTTAGTTGTTGCTGATCCGTTTCTTAAAGAATCAGGACAATTAGATCATATTCTCACTCACTTGGATTCTAGCAATGAGATTATCACCTTTACAGATATCGTTCCGGATCCTCCGATTGATGTTATTGTAGCAGGAATTCATGCTACGGAAGGAAAATCTATCGATATCGTTTTATCTGTTGGAGGAGGATCTGCAATTGATGCCTCTAAGGCGATGTATTACTTTGCTAAGAAACAAGGAATATTTAGCGATGTTGAACTAATTTCTATCCCTACTACTAGCGGTACTGGATCTGAAGTTACAAGCTTCGCTGTTATTACAGATGCTGAGAAGGAACAGAAGTACCCGATCGTAGATTGGGATATTTTGCCAGACGTCGCAATTTTGGATTCGAATTTGGTAGCGACATGTCCAGCAAATATTACTGCAGATACTGGAATGGATGTATTGACACACGCGATTGAAGCCTATGTTTCAACGAAAGCAACTGATTTTTCAGACGCTTTGGCAGAAAAGGCTATCAAATTAGTATTTGAATACTTACCTCGAGCATATAAAGACGGGCATGACTTGGAAGCACGTGAAAAAATGCACGTAGCTTCTACCTTAGCAGGGATGGCATTTAACTCAGCTTCATTGGGTGTCAACCATAGTATCGCCCATGCAGCAGGAGCTAAATTCCATATTCCTCATGGACGTCTGAACAGCATTTTAATGCCACATGTCATTCAGTATAATGCGAATGTCGCTGCAAATGGTGTTCGAACAGGTAATTTGAATAAAGAAACAGCTGAAAGATACCAACAAATTGCTCGTTTATTGGGCTTGAGTGCTTCTACACCTGTTCTTGGTGTCAGACAACTAGTAGATGCTGTTCGAAAACTTCAGAAGAAATTGGATCATCCAACTTCATTGAGCGCTTATGGAGTAGGAATTGAAGACTTTAATGCGAATAAGCGTGAGATTGCAGAAGCAGCTGTATTGGATAAATGTACGATTACAAATCCAAGAGTTCCAACAGCTGAAGAATTATTGAAAGTTGTAGAACAGGCTTTTTAGATTCGTTACAGTCGTTTTTTTAACATACGTAAAGGAGTAATAAAATGGCAAATAATTGTAATGTAACAGAATTCGTTGGAGCAAATCCAATTGGAGATACCATTGGTCTAGTGATTGCCAATGTTGATCAACAATTGTTAGATGCTATGAAGTTGACTAAATACTATCGTTCTATTGGTATTGTTGGTGCACGTACTGGTGCTGGGCCACATATTATGGCTGCAGATGAAGCCGTGAAAGCAACTAATACTGAGATCGTTAGTATTGAATTGCCTCGTGACACAAAAGGTGGAGCAGGTCATGGTAGCTTAATTATCTTCGGTGGAGAAGATGTGTCAGATGTTCGTCGGGCTGTAGAAGTTACTTTAGAAGAAGTAACTCGAACATTTGGAGATGTCTATGCGAATGAAGCAGGACATATTGAATTGCAATATACAGCTAGAGCAAGTCATGCTATTGAAACAGCTTTCGGTGCTGAAGTTGGTCGTGCCTTTGGTTTAATTGTAGGTGCACCGGCAGCTATCGGAGTAGTTATGGCGGATACTGCGGTTAAATCAGCTACAGTTGATGTTGTTGGTTATGCTTCGCCAGGTAACGGTGGAACGAGCCATTCAAATGAGGTCATTTTGTTTATCAGTGGTGACTCTGGAGCGGTTAGACAGGCTGTCATTTCCGCAAGAGAAATCGGACTTCAGTTGCTAGGAAGTCTCGGTGATACACCAGTGAATGATCAACCATCCTACATTTAGAGAATGGGGGAATGAATCATGACAAAATCAAAACGGTTTGAAGTACTTAGTAAACGTCCTATTAATCAGGATGGATTTGTAAAAGAGTGGGTTGAAGAAGGATTAGTGGCTATGGATAGCCCTAACGATCCAAAGCCTAGTATTCGAATTGAGAATGGTATTGTGGTTGAATTAGATGGGAAATCTAGAGAAGATTTTGATTTAATCGATCAGTTTATTGCGACTTATGGAATTGATTTGAAACATGCAGAAGAAGTTGTTCGAATGGATTCTAAAGAGATTGCAAATAAAATTCTAACTCCGAATGTACCACGTTCTGAAATTGTTCGATTAACCAAAGCCATGACTCCAGCAAAAATTTGTGAAGTCGTAAACCACATGAATGTTGTTGAAATCATGATGTGTTTGCAAAAAATGCGGACACGTAAACAAACAGCAACACAGGCACACGTTACAAATGTGAACGATAATCCAGTACAAATTGCTGCGGATGCTGCAGAAGGAGCACTACGTGGATTTGCTGAACAGGAAACCACAGTAGCCGTTGTTCGTTATGCACCATTCAATGCCTTGTCTCTCATGATCGGTTCTCAAGTTGGTCGTCCTGGAGTCTTGACTCAATGTTCATTGGAAGAAGCGACAGAACTTGAATTTGGTATGCGTGGTTTCACAGCTTATGCTGAAACAATCTCTGTTTATGGTACAGAAGATGTATTTACAGATGGTGATGACACACCTTGGTCAAAAGCCTTTTTGGCATCTGCTTACGCTTCTCGTGGATTGAAGATGCGCTTTACTTCAGGTACTGGTTCAGAAGTTCAAATGGGACAAGCAGAAGGCAAGTCCATGCTTTACTTGGAAGCTCGCTGTCTATATATTACAAAAGCAGCAGGTGTTCAGGGAACACAGAATGGATCTGTTAGTTGTATTGGTATTCCTGCAGCAGTTCCAAGTGGTATTCGTGCAGTCGTTGCTGAAAACTTAATTGCGACGATGCTGGACCTTGAATGTGCATCTTCAAATGATCAAACATTTACTCACTCAGATTTGCGGCGTTCTGTACGTACCTTGATGCAGTTGGCTCCAGGTACAGACTTTATTAACTCAGGTTATTCTGCGACACCGAACTATGACAATATGTTTGCAGGATCTAACTGGGATGCAGATGACTATGATGACTACAATGTTATCCAACGTGATTTGCGTGTAGACGGTGGTTTGCGCCCTGTTCGTGAAGAAGAAGTTATCAAGGTTCGGAATAAAGCGGCGCGCGTGATGCAAGCTCTATTTAAAGGTTTGGGATTGCCAGCTATCACAGATGAAGAAGTGGAAGCAGCAACTTATGCACATGGTTCAAAAGATATGCCTGACCGTGATAAGGTTGAAGACATCAAAGCGGCTCAAGGTATCCTTGAACGTGGTGTTCAAGGTGTGGATCTTATTAAGGCTTTGGCCAACAATGGCTTCCCAGAAATTGCCAATGAACTCTTGAATTTGTTTAAACAACGTGCTGCGGGTGACTTTTTGCAAACATCTGCTATTTTCGACAAAGATTGGAATGTTATTTCAGCGATTAATTCTCCAAACGATTATGTTGGTGTCGGTACTGGACATCGCTTAGTTGGTGAAGATTGGGAAAAAGTAAAGGATATTCCAATTGCGATTGACCCTCGTGATATATAGGAGGAACGAACGATGACAGAAATAAATGAAACGTTGTTGCGCTCGATCATCGAGAGTGTATTAAAAGAAGTACAAGCGGAATCAGACGTTAAAGTAGAACAGCCTCATCAGGTAGATGCTACAGCTACGGCATCCATCAATGAGGGAGCTGTAATTCGGAAAATTGGCGTTGCACAGCCAAGTCAATCTGTTGATGAAGTTGTGATTGCAGTTGGTCCAGCCTTTGGAGAACAGCAGGTTAAAACGATGGTGGATATTCCGCACACTGAGGTTCTTAGACAATTAGTTGCAGGGATTGAAGAAGAAGGATTGAAAGCTCGGATTGTTAAAGTCTATCGTTCATCTGACGTGGCTTTCGTGGCTGTTGAAGGGGACCACCTTTCTGGTTCTGGAATTTCTATTGGGGTGCAATCTAAAGGAACAACTGTGATTCACCAACGTGATTTACCACCGTTAAGTAATCTCGAACTCTTCCCTCAAGCACCACTATTGACACCAGAAACCTATCGCCTAATCGGAAAAAATGCTGCCAAATATGCGAAAGGTGAAACACCAAATCCTGTTCCTACCTTGAATGACCAAATGGCACGTCCTAAATATCAGGCTTACTCAGCTTTGCTTCACATTAAAGAAACAAAATTAGTCGTAAAAGGTAAGCCTGCAGATGAGTGTGTGTTAATTTAAAGTAGGAGGTCCAAAATGGCAGAATCAGTTGAATTATTAGTAAAACAAATCTTGGAACAAATGAATCGTTCTGAGACAAGTGCTCCAAGCTTTTCAAGTGCTAATCAAGACGAAGCTACGGCTAATGATTATCCAATTTCAAAAAAGCATCCAGATTGGATTAAAATTGGAGATAACAAAAAATTTGAAGATGTTACATTGGAAAATGTACTTTCAGGACAAATATCTTCTCAAGATTTACGGATTAAACCCGAGATTTTAATTAAGCAAGGTGAAATCGCGAAAAACTCTGGTCGTGAGGCCATTCAATATAACTTTACACGGGCAGCTGAATTAACACGAGTTCCTGATAAACGTGTTCTAGAAATCTATAATGCCTTACGTCCTTATCGTTCTTCTAAACAGGAACTCTTATCCATTGCAGAAGAATTGGAAACACAATATCAAGCAAAGATTTGTGCAGGATTTATTAGAGAAGCTGCGGAACATTATGAACGTCGTAAGAAATTGAAAGGTGACAATTAGAAGCAAAAGAGAATTGGAGGAAAACAGTGGAATATATCATTGGTGTTGATATTGGGAATTCCTCAACAGAAACTGCACTTGCAGGCTTCGATAAAAGCCAAAACAAACTTCATTTTCTTTCATCAGCAATTTCTGATACGACTGGTATAAAAGGAACAAAAGAAAATGTTCATGGCATTTATGACTCTATTCGTAAATTGATGGCGAAAACGTCTTTAGATATTAAAGATATTGATTTGATTCGCATTAATGAGGCAACCCCAGTTATTGGGGATGTAGCAATGGAGACCATAACGGAAACGGTCATTACAGAATCTACCATGATTGGGCATAATCCTAGGACTCCTGGAGGTCTTGGATTAGGTGTAGGGAAAACTGTTCATATTCTTGACCTAATTAATCAAGTGAAAACAGAACCATATATTGTGGTTGTTCCAAAGGAAATCGATTTTGATCTAGTAGCTCAATTAATCAATGCTTATTTTGTAAACGGTTACAATATTAGAGGAGCTGTTCTTCAAGCAGATGATGGAGTCTTAGTTAATAATCGCTTAAACTCTAAAATTCCAATTGTAGATGAAATTCTGTACATCGACAAGGTACCCTTGGGTATGTTAGCCGCTGTTGAAGTTGTGGAACAGGGAAAGGTCATCACACAGTTATCAAATCCTTATGGAATTGCAACAGTTTTTGAATTGAATCCTGAAGAAACAAAGAGTATTGTTCCTATTGCGCGTGCCTTAATTGGAAATCGTTCTGCAGTTGTGATTAAAACTCCTAAAGGAGATGTTAAAGCACGTAAAATTCCAGCTGGTACGATTCAAATTATTGGTGAGAACCAAATATTACGAGTAGACGTCTCCAAGGGATCTGAAGCAATCATGGAACAAGTAGTTCTTGCCAAAAACATCAAAAATGTAATTGGAGAAGCAGGAACAAACGTTGGTGGGATGCTTGAAAAAGTCCGTCAAACTATGGCTAAATTGACAGATAAAAGTCAAGACCAGATAGCCATTCAAGATCTTTTGGCAGTTAATACCTTTGTACCAATTTCTGTTCAAGGTGGACTGGCAGGTGAATTTTCTATGGAACAGGCCGTAGGAATTGCCTCAATGGTCAATTCGGACAGGCTTCAGATGTCTATTATTGCCCAAGAACTTGAACATGAGTTGGGAATTCCAGTAGAAATTGGTGGCTCTGAAGCAGAAGCAGCTATATTAGGAGCATTGACCACCCCTGGATCGGATACTCCGCTTGCGATTTTGGATTTGGGAGCTGGGTCCACAGATGCTTCTATTATTAATAACAACGGGGAAATCCATGCGATTCACTTAGCAGGAGCGGGAGATATGGTCACCATGCTGATAAATTCAGAGCTTGGTCTTGAGAACCGTCATTTGGCTGAGGATATAAAAAAATACCCATTAGCGAAAGTGGAAAGTCTCTTTCATATTCGACATGAAGATGGGACTGTTCAATTCTTTGATCAACCCTTATCTAGTGATTTATTTGCTCGAGTAGTGATTGTAAAAGGAGATCAAGAATTTGTCCCATTGAATAACCAGGACTATTCGATAGAAAAAATTCGACTAGTTCGACAATCTGCTAAAGAGCGTGTTTTTGTCACTAATGCGATACGTGCGCTGAAACGGGTTAGTCCAACAGAAAATATTCGTGATATTCCTTTTGTTGTCATTGTTGGTGGTTCTGCATTAGACTTTGAAATACCACAGTTAGTCACAGAGGCGTTATCACAACATGCAATTGTAGCAGGTCGAGGGAATGTTCGAGGAAATGAAGGACCAAGAAATGCCGTAGCCACTGGTTTAATTTTGACTTATGCTAGAGAGGCAAAAGGTGGCCGTTATGACTATTCAATTATCTAATAAACCAAAGATCATTTTCTATATCCCAAAAGATAGTAAAACAGCTGTTTTTGATCAAATTGGTTTCGGTATTGAGGAAGAGGGAATCCCTTTTGAATACATTCAAGCAGACATAATTGAAAATGTGATTGTAACGGCACATCGTGCTTCTCATGAATCGGCATTACTTGTAGGGATAGCAGCTGATAAAAGTGACGTCGTACTTCATTATAGGAATTTACCGGAAGAAAAATATGTTTATAGAATTAAACAATATGAACGTGTAGGAAATCGTGAGTTACGTTTATTGGGCACGAATGCCGCTAGGTTAGTTAAAGGCGTTCCCTTTAATACAAGTTCGATTTTTGATGTTACATTTTAATTCAAGATGAGTAGGAGGTGGTTATAGTGACGATTAATGAGGATAAAATTGAAAAAATGGCTTTAAAGATTATTAAAGAAATTTTGAATCGTTATCCTGTTGAATCGAATCATTCGAGTTGTTCCAATCCACTCTATCAAAAAGCGTGGGATATCGTACAAAGAGCAGTAAAAAAAGCAAAAGATTTACAAGTTGAAGTGGTCATTACCATTCTGGATTCAAGTGCTCGAGTCATTATGACGTATAGAATGGAAAATGCGTTATTAGTTAGTGATGAGATGGCTTATAAAAAAGCATATACTGCTGTAGGAATGAAAATGGAATCAAAAGATTTAAAACCATTAACTCAACCAGGACAATGGTTATATCAATTGGAAATGATGTTGGACAATAAAATTGTCAGTCTTTCTGGTGGGGTTCCAATTTTTGAGGGAGAACATCTACTGGGGTCCATTGGAGTCAGTGGTGGAAATTCTATACAAGACCAAGAAATTGCGTTATATGCCATCGATAGATAATAAGTAGAGGTATCATAATGGAAAAATATTTAGGTGAATTCTTAGGAACAATGGTCCTGATAGTCTTTGGTAATGGTCTTGGAGCATCTCTCAATTTGAACAAGGCAATCGCTAAAAATTTTGCTCCTAGCTGGTTCACAGCAGTCTTTGCTTGGGGCTTAGCAGTTACTCTAGGCATTTATACGGCAGGATTTTATAATTCAGGTGGCCATTTAAATCCATCAGTTACCATTGCATTTGCGATTGGCGGATCATTCCCTTGGGATCAAGTGTTTGGTTACATCATTGCGCAAGTAGCAGGAGCTTTCGTTGGTGCTGCGATTATAACTGTGATGTACCATACACACTTTAAGGAAACAAGTCAGGAAGAAGGAAATTCAGTGGGCATTTTTGCAACGGGTCCAGCGATTCCAAATCCTTTCTATAATTTACTAAGTGAAATTATTGCGACTTTCTTCTTTATCTTTGCTTTGCTGATGATTACTCACGGTGAAATAACACCTGGACTAACACCTGTACTAGTTGGTTTATTACTCATGGCAGTGGGTCTATCTTTGGGTTCAACTACAGGGTTTGCCCTCAATCCAGCCCGTGATTTCGGTCCTCGCTTAGCCTATACTATTTTACCGATTCCAAATAAAGGGGATGCAAATTGGTCTTATGCCTGGATTCCAATCGTAGGTCCTACTATTGGAGCGATTTTAGCAGTCCTACTTGTCAATATCATGTAATCGTGGAATACGGAAAAAGGCAGAAAATATACAACTTGATGAGAACAAGCATGATTGTTTAAAAAGTTGTACATAATAGATTGTAGGACAGAAGCTATTGAAATGAGGTCTGTCCTACTTCTTTATTTAGAAGGTGAAAAAATGTCGAATAAAATATTAGCAATCAATGCAGGAAGCTCATCTTTGAAATTTCAGTTACTAGAAATGCCAAGTGAAGCAGTTATAGCTAAAGGGATTTTTGATCGAATCGGTTTTAAAGATGGTAAAGTAAAGTATCAAACTAAAAGAAACCAAGTTCAAAAAAATGTTTGTATTCCTAGCCATGAATTTGCTGTTCAAGTTTTGCTAGGGGCTCTTGTAGAGAGTGGGGAAATTCATTCAATAGAAGAGATTGTTGGAGTTGGTCATCGGGTTGCCCATGGTGGAGAGAGTTTTAAAGGATCTGTATTGGTAGATGAAAAAAATGAGGAGATCATTTCAGATTTAGGAGATTTGGCACCGAGTCATAATCCGATCAGTCTTTCTGTTATCAAGTCATTTAAAACTCATTTTCCTAGCATCAAAAATGTTGCTGTTTTTGACACTTCTTTCCATCAGACCATGGAACCGGTTCACTACCTTTATCCCTTGCCTTATAGTTTGTACGAAAAATTTCATGTTCGAAAATATGGTTTTCATGGTATCAGCCACGCCTATATTGCAGAAACGGTAGAAAAGATCTTTCAGCAAGAAGAGCATGCTAAGGAAAATGTAAAAATCATTAGTTGTCATTTAGGAAATGGTGCCAGTATTTGTGCTATCAAAAACAAGCAGTCCATAAATACGAGCATGGGATTTACCCCTCTTGATGGATTAATGATGGGGTCGCGGTGTGGCAGTATTGACCCAATGATCATCCCTTACTTGGTTGAAAGACAGAAGATTCCAATCCATGAAGTTAAGAAACTACTGAATGAAGCTTCAGGTCTCCTTGGAATTTCCGAAATGAGCAATGATATGCGTGATTTGATTCAAGCAGCGACGGAAGGGAATCAAAAAGCAACATTAGCTATTGAGATGTTTGTGAATCGTGTGGCCCATACGATCGCTTCCTATATAGTAGATCTTGATGGACTTGATGCCTTAGTATTTACTGGAGGAATTGGAGAGAATGCAGCCCTAATCCGTTCCTTGATCGTTGATAAATTAGAGGTGTTCGGAATGTCTATGAACAAAGAGCTAAATGAGAATAGCAGTTTGTATATCCAAGATTCCAATTCCAATTGTAAAATCCTTGTCGTCCAAACAAATGAAGAGTTAATGATTGCTCGAGAGGTTTATCGCTTGATATCACAGTTATAATATAGAAACTGAAAGAATATTGTAACAATGATTTGATGAATTATGTTGAAAGCGCGTACTAAATAGTGTATAATCAAATTATTTAGAAATATATTTATTGTAAAACCAATCTAGAGGTGGTAATAAATGACAGAAAAACAAAGAATGATTCAGGAATATGTTCCTGGGAAACAAGTCACATTAGCTCATTTGATTGCGAGTCCTGATCCAGTTATTTTTGAAAAATTGGGTTTACAGACTGATTTTCAAGATGCCATTGGAATATTGACTATCACTCCAAGTGAGGCCGCAATTATTGCTGTTGATATTGCAACGAAAGCAGCAGGAGTTCAGATTGGTTTTGTCGATCGCTTTAGTGGATCGGTTGTCATGACGGGTGATGTTGCATCTGTAGATGCATCACTCCATGCGGTATTGAATGGTTTAGAAGAAATTCTAGGCTTTTCAAGTACAATTGTAACAAGAACATAATTTCATACGAGGGAAGGATTTCATGAAAGGCAGAATACTAATTTGTGATGATGATCCGATTATTCGCTTGGATATCAAACAAATTCTAGAACAGTCAGATTATGAAGTGGCTGCAGAAGCAAGTGATGGTTTTGAAGCTATTGAACTTTGCCAAAAACATTTTTTCGATTTAGTGATAATGGATATAAAATTACCATTACTAGATGGGTTATCCGCAGGAAAAAAAATTCTAGATGATGAATTAGCATACGGGGTGATTATCCTCTCCGCGTATAATGATGATCATTATGTTCAAAAGGCAAGCTTGACAGGTGCGAGTGCCTACCTAGTGAAACCATTGGATGCAAAATCCTTAATTCCTACAATAGCAGTTTGTATAGAGAAGGGACGGCAACAGCAATTACTTTCCAAGGAATTAATCAAAATTAGTAAAAAACTCGATGATCGAATTATTTTAGAAAAAGCAAAAGGACTCTTGATGACAAGAGATCATCTTTCTGAGCCTGAAGCCTTTAAACAGATTCGAACAATTAGTATGCAAAAACGTGTTCCAATGATTGAAATTGCAAAATTGCTGTTATTAAATAATGAAGTACAATAATCAAATAAAGAAATTTTGTGAAGATAAAACGGATTTAAATGAGGCCGATATTGATTATTTAATTCGTCAATCAGAGGCCGTTTTATCCAGCAAAGAATTTATGGATAAAGATGTCTTCATTGATGTCAAAAATATTTATTCTGATCATGCAATCGTCGTTTTTCATAGAAAACCTCATACAAAAGAGAGCTTATATGAAAAGACAGTTATCGGGCAATCTGCTTTTTTAGAAAACGAACCAGGAGTACTCAGAACTCTTCAAACCGGTGTTCCTTCAGTAGGTCTCCGCGGACAATCGCAAGAAGGAGTAGCCATCGAACAGACAGTTTTTCCAATCGTTAGAGGGGAAAAAGTCATTGCTACTTTAATTGTTGAAAGTGACTTTTCAAATAGTTTCTCATCCAGTTTTTCTCTCCAACAATCTAAGGGTGATCATTCTTATATTTTTCAGGCACCGAAAGAATCAGTCAGAGAAGATGAAGTATCCTTATTGGATTATGTAGAAGACGCAGTATTAGTATTTGATCAGGGAGGATTTTTGCTTCACTGTAATCAATCAGCAGTTCTTTTATATAGAAGTAAATTGGGCTACTTGGAGAGCATCCAAGGAATGCACTATGATAATCTTTCTTTAGATGGGACGGTTTTTTCTGAATTAATAGGAGATCATTTTTCTGATAGGAATAAAGCTATCAAATATGGGAAACATTATTTTCAAGTCAAGTGCTATCCCAATGCTCGAAACCATCAAACGATTCTTACCATAAGGGATGTCACTGAGCTCCAAAGTAAAGAAAAAGAAATTCAAGAAAATCTGATTGCTTCACGAGAAATTAATCACCGGGTTAAAAATCATCTTCAGACTATTATTTCTTTGTTACGTTTGCAAGGTGCACAGGTCAAAGATTCGGGAACCAAGGTTGCTTTTGAAGATTGTATTAATAGAATTTTCTCTATTGCAGCTACCTATGAACTTCTTTCTAATCAAGAGCATGAAAAAATTTCACTAAAACCCTTGATAGAAACAGTATCTTCTAACATTCAACGATGTTTTGCTGAAAGAACAGATGTTCAATTACGATTGAATGTATGTGAGGATATCTATTTGGATCATAATAGAGCATCATCGCTAGCATTAGTAGTAAATGAATTGTTGCAAAATTCATATGAGCATGCTTTTGTTTCAAAAAAACATAAAAAAAATCAAAAAAATCAATGTATTCGTTTGCAAATCACAAAGAATGATGATATAATACGTATACAAGTAATTGATAATGGTAGCGGTTACAATGTCGAAACCGTAGGTCAAGAGCATCTTGGCTTAATCCTAGTTCAAAGATTTGTAGAGAGTAAATTATCTGGAAGGCTGGTCATCAACTCAAATCATGAGGGGACGCAAGTGAAGATAATTTTTAAAATGTAAATAATTCAAGACTAACAATGAAGTCAGTCGAAAAGCAATGACGCTTAAAGAATGCAAGAAACCTATGTTTCAGTGCATTCTTTAAGCGTCTTTTTTGGAGGTTTCCTATGTCGGAAAAAATTTTGAGTGTTGGGTTAGACCTCGGAACTGCGACCACTCAACTAGTCCTGTCAGAACTTACCATTGAGAATATTGCTTCTGTATTTACAATTCCGCGGGTATATATAACGGATAAGAAAGTCCTTTATAAGAGTAATATCATTTTTACTCCCATTTCACATCAGTCTTTAATAGAAGTGGATCAAATAAAAGACTTTGTTATCCAAGAGTATAAAAAAGCTGGAATTGAAAAACAAGATATTCAAATGGGAGCAGTCATCATTACTGGTGAAACTGCTAGAAAGGAAAATGCTAGTCAAGTCTTACAGGCTTTAAGCGGATACGCTGGAGATTTCGTTGTTGCGACAGCAGGTCCTGACCTAGAGAGTATTATTGCAGGCAAGGGAGCTTGTGCACACCAGTATTCACAGGAACACCATACTTCAGTTGTAAATATAGATATTGGAGGTGGAACTTCAAACTTTGCGGCTTTTCGCGAAGGAGATGTTATTGATACAGGTTGCTTTGATATTGGCGGTCGTTTAATAAAGGTTGATCCTAGTACTCTGAAAATTAAATATATATCACCGAAACTACAAGAGATTATAAAACAAGAAAATTTACGACTGTTTTTAGATGAAATCGTCAATAGGGATGAATTGAATAAATTGATCCAAATTTTGGTGAGAGTTTTGGAGAAGGCAGTGGGACTCGAAGTAGATGCTCCCTATTATGAGTTCTTAGAAACTAACCATGGATTGCGACTCGATTATGAATTAAAATGTGTTTCGTTCTCCGGTGGAGTAGCGGATGCTATTTGTGAAAATTCCGATAAAAGTGATTTTGCCTATGGCGATATTGGAATCATACTAGGACGAGCAATTTATCATTCGAAAATTTTTGAACAAAAGAAAGTGATTGAATCTGCTGAGACAATTCGGGCTACTGTGGTTGGAGCTGGAAGTCATACAACAGAGGTCAGTGGTAGTACGATCACTTATATTTCTAAGACGTTACCGATTAGAAATATACCTGTATTGAAATTAGCCAAAGACGACGAGCTAGAAAGTTGCGAAAAATTAACTGAAATTATTCGCGATAAATTAGAATGGTTTACCTTGGAAAATGAAGTTCAACAGGTTGCTTTAGCGATTAATGGAGAAAAAAGTCCAAGTTTTGTTAGAGTACAAGAATATGCAAGCGCTATCACTGTAGGAATGGAGGAAAGTATTCGAAAGAATATTCCATTAATAGTAGTTGTTAGAGAAGATATGGCCAAGGTATTGGGGCAATGTTTGTTTGCTTCATTACCTAAAGATTATCCGTTTGTATGTATTGACTCTGTTGATGTTCAAAACGGCGACTACATTGATATCGGAAATCCTGTGGTTGAGGGATCGGTCTTACCGGTCGTTGTTAAAACGTTAGTTTTTAATTAAGAAATTATTAAAGGAGGAGACTTTAAATGATTTTAAAGACAAAATTATTTGGAAGAGTCTATGAATTCAAATCAGTAAAAGAAGTTCTAGCCAAAGCAAATGAATACAAGTCGGGTGACCAACTTGCAGGCGTAGCTGCTGAATCTTCTGAAGAGCGCGTGGCAGCTAAGGTTGTTTTATCTCAATTGAAACTTTCGGATTTGTTTAATAATCCAGTTGTACCATACGAAGAAGATGAAGTAACACGTATCATTATCGATGATGTTAATCTTCGAACATACGAAAAGATTAAAAATTGGACAGTATCTGAACTTCGTGAGTGGATTTTGGATAACAATCACCAAAATGTGGATATCCAATGGCTATCTCGTGGATTAACTTCAGAAATGGTCGCAGCGGTTGCGAAGTTGATGACAAACCTCGACCTGATCGTCGCTGCTAATAAGATTATCATTACCAAACGTGCTAATACAACAATTGGTGAACCTGGAACATTCTCTTCTCGTTTGCAGCCAAACCATACGACAGATGATCCTGATGGTATCATGGCTTCTACAATGGAAGGTTTTGCTTATGGATGTGGAGATGCTCTTCTAGGGCTCAACCCGGTTGATGATTCTGTTGAAAGTACAAAACGAATTCTTCATAAATTTAATGACTTTATCGAAGAGTATAAGATTCCAACTCAACACTGTGTGCTTGCTCACGTTACTACTCAAATTGAAGCAATGAACCAAGGTGCACCAACTGGATTGGTCTTCCAATCTATCGCAGGTTCTGAAAAAGGAAATGCTGCATTTGGTTTTGACGCAAAGGTTATTCAGGAAGCTAAAGATACTGCTCAAAAAGTTGGTACTTCAGCTGGTCCAAACGTAATGTACTTTGAAACTGGTCAAGGGTCTGAATTATCTTCAGATGCTCACCATGGTGCCGACCAGGTAACAATGGAAGCTCGCTGTTATGGTTTTGCAAAACGCTTCGATCCATTCTTGGTAAATACAGTAGTTGGTTTCATCGGTCCAGAATATTTGTACGATTCAAAACAAGTTATTCGTGCTGGTTTGGAAGACCATTTCATGGGTAAATTGACTGGTATTTCTATGGGTTGTGACATTTGCTACACTAACCATATGAAAGCTGATCAAAATGACGCTGAAAACCTATTGGTTCTTCTTGGAGCAGCGAATGTAAACTACATCATGGCAATTCCTCATGGTGATGATATCATGTTGAACTACCAAACTACCGGTTACCATGAAACTGCTACAATGCGTGATCTATTGAACAAACGTCCAATCAAAGAATTTGAAGAATGGATGGAAAAAATGGGATTGATGAAAGATGGTCATCTTACTGAAATCGGTGGAGACGGATCTATCTTTATGAAACAAAATTAGTAAGGAGGTATTAACAGTGAATGAACAAGATTTAAAAGAAATGATTCGTTCTTTGTTAAGTGAGTTGGATACAGATGCCATTGCAGAGTCAACAAAAGAGGAGCAAAAAGTAGATTCCAATTTGAAGACGAAAGAAAGTCCAAGTGTTCAACCAGATAAGGAAGAGACTACTATTGAAGATGGAATTATTCCAGATATTACAGAAGTGGATATTCAGGAACAATTTTTGATTCCAAATGCCATTAACGAAGAAGCTTATCGTAAAATTAAAAAATTCACACCAGCTCGTTTGGGCTTGTGGAGAGCAGGAAATCGTTACAAGACTGAAACAGTTCTTCGCTTCCGTGCTGACCACGCAGCGGCGCAAGATGCGGTATTCTCTTATGTTTCTGATGATTTTGTTAAAGAAATGGGATTCATTCCAGTTCAAACAAAAGCTTCAACAAAAGATGAATACTTAACTCGACCAGATTACGGTAGATTCTTCCCAGAAGATCAACAAAAAATTATCAAAGAATCTTGCAAACCAAATCCAAAAGTACAAATTGTTGTAGGAGATGGATTGAGTTCATCAGCCATTGAAGCGAACGTAAGAGATTTCTTACCAGCTTTAAAACAAGGGTTGAAAATGTTTGGTCTTGACTATAATGAAGTTCTTTTCATCAAACATGCTCGGGTAGCGGCTATGGACCAGATTGCTGAACTTACAGGAGCTGAGGTCATCTGTATGCTAGTGGGTGAACGGCCTGGTTTGGTAACAGCAGAATCAATGAGTGCTTATATGGCTTACAAACCAACAGTTGGTATGCCTGAATCTCGTCGTACAGTTGTATCCAATATCCATAAGGGTGGAACTCCAGCGGTTGAAGCTGGTGCCTACGTGGCTGAAATTATCAAGAAGATTCTTGATAATAAGAAGTCAGGTGTAGAATTAAAATAGAAATGGGGTTTAGATTTTGAGAAATGATAGACTTGGCGCTAACGTATTAAGTGCATTATTAATTTCTAATGTAGATGCAGGGTTAGCAGCATCATTGGAATTGAAACCACATCATAGAAGTTTAGGAATTGTTACTTCTGACTGCGATGATGTAACCTATGTTGCTTTAGATGAAGCAACAAAAGCAGCTGATGTTGAAGTTGTTTATGCTCGTAGTATGTATGCTGGAGCTGTTAATGCCTCAACAAAATTAGCAGGTGAAGTTATTGGTATCCTTGCCGGACCTAATCCAGAAGAAGTTCGCAGTGGCCTAGACGTTGTTGTATATGAAATTGAAAATGGGGCAAGTTTCTACAGTGCAAATGACGATGATAGCATTCCATATTTTGCTCATTGTATTTCTAGAGCAGGTAGCTATCTTTCAGAAGGTGCCAATGCAGAAGAAGGTACAGCAATTGCCTATTTGATTGCACCTCCTGCTGAAGCTATGGTTGCGCTAGATGCTGCTTTGAAAGCTGCAGATGTATCGGTTGGAGCCTTTTATGGTCCACCAAGTGAAACAAACTTTGCGGGTGGTCTATTAACTGGATCTCAATCTGCTTGTCGTGCTGCTTGCGATGCATTTGCGCGAACTGTTCTAAGTATTGCAGATAATCCAAAGAATTATTAAGATGAGGTATGCTCATGGTAGAAAAAGCACTTGGATTAATTGAAGTGCGAGGTTTTCTTGGAGCAGTTGTTGTAGCAGATGCTGCTTTGAAAGCTGCAAATGTCTCACTATTAAATATAGAAACTGTTAAGTCAGGTTTGAACACAGTTCAGTTAGTAGGCGACGTTAGTGCAGTAAGATCAGCTGTAGAAGCCGCAGTTGAAATTGCACAGGATCAACCTTACTATCTTCATAGTCACGTGATTGCACGGTTAGACTCACAAACTGATTTAATCCTCAACCCAATCCGTAAGGAAGAGAATAAAGAAGTTCCTAAAGTTGAAAGTGTCTCATTAGAAGAAGAAAGTGTTTTGGAATCACTTGACCCAGTTGAAGAAGCTGAGGTTATTACAGAACCATTGCAATCAGCTATTGAGGAAGTCATTGTTGAAGACATAGTTTCTGATGTTGAAGAAGCCATCGTTGAAGGGATTGTTTCTGATATTGTGACGGAAGAGGAAATTTCGACAGAAGGAAAACAAAAATATTCTGAGGAAGAATTAAATAAATTCAAAGTTGTTGAATTAAGAAGTATTGCTTATCGGGAAAATAAAATCAATCTATCTAAGAAAGAAATTAAATTTGCGAACAAACAATTACTAATTCAAGCTTTACTAAAATTGAAATCATAGGAGAAAGTTGAATGTATATTGAAGATAAAGATCTCTTATCTATTCAAGAAGTTCGCCATTTGATTCAACGAGCAAAAGTAGCTCAACAAAAACTCGCATTGATGAGTCAAGAACAAATTGATACGATCGTAAAAGTTGTAGCTAAAGCTTGTTATGATCAAAGGGAACGTTTAGCCAAAATGGCTGCTGAAGAAACTGGATTTGGTAAGTGGCAAGATAAGGTTTTAAAAAATGCCCTTGCTTCAAAAGGTATTCTTGAAGAAATCAAGGATATGCGTACAGTAGGAATTTTGAGCGAAGATAAGGAAAATAAAGTTATTGAAGTTGGAGTTCCAGTTGGGGTTGTTGCAGGGCTAATTCCTTCAACCAATCCGACTTCGACAGTCATGTATAAAGCTCTTATCGCTTTAAAGGGTGGAAACAGTATTGTTTTCTCTCCACACCCACACGCAGCAAAATGTATCAATGAAACTGTAGATATTATTAAAAAAGCAGCAGTTTCTGCAGGTTGTCCAGAAGGTGCTATCGGTGTGATTCAACGTGTTTCTATTGAAGCAACCAATGAATTGATGAAACACAAAGATACAAACCTAATTTTGGCAACCGGTGGGAATGCGATGGTAAAAGCTGCGTATTCATCAGGAACACCTGCTATTGGGGTAGGTCCTGGTAATGGTCCAGCCTTTATCGAAAAAACTGCAGATATTCCTAAAGCAGTTCGTCAAATCCTAGATTCAAAAACGTTTGATAATGGTGTGATCTGTGCTTCTGAACAATCAATCATTGTCGAAGAAGAAACAAAAGATAAGGTTGTTGAAGAGTTTAAACGTCAAGGTGCTTACTTCGTTCCAAAAGAAGATGCTAAGAAACTTGGTTCCTTCATTATTCTACCTAGTGGAGCAATGAATCCAAAAATGGTAGGTAAAACACCTCAAGTGATTGCTAAACTAGCAGGAATCTCTGTTCCAGATGATGCCCGCGTTTTGATTGCTGACGGTGAAGGAGTTGGAAAACAATATCCATATTCTATGGAAAAACTTGCTCCTGTCCTTGGTTTCTACACTGTTAAAAATTGGGAAGAAGCTTGTGAGTTGAGTATTCGAATTCTTCATCATGAAGGAGCTGGACACACATTAGCTATCCATACCCAAGATGAAAGTGTCGTTCGAGAATTTGCCTTAAGAAAACCTGTTTCAAGACTTTTGGTCAATACTCCTGCTGCTTTAGGAGGAGTTGGTGCTACAACAGGTTTGTTCCCAGCCTTTACTTTAGGTTGTGGAGCTGTAGGTGGAAGCGCAACATCTGATAATGTCAGCCCGTTGAATTTGATTAATATTCGCCGTGTCGCTTATGGTACTGCAGAATTGTCAGATCTGAGAAAGGCTGAAAATCAAGAAAATCTTGACTGTCAACGCTGTGAAGTTGATAAGCAAGTAGATGAAGAACAATTAGTTGATCTGCTTGTTCAACGTGTGTTATCAAAATTAACTAAATAACTTATTCATTTCATAATTGGAGGAAATTAAAATGGCAAACGCAAATGCATTAGGAATGGTTGAAACAAAAGGTTTAGTAGGTGCTATCGAAGCAGCAGATGCTATGGTGAAAGCAGCAAACGTTACATTGATTGGTAAACAACAAGTTGGTGCTGGATTGGTAACTGTAATGGTTCGTGGTGACGTAGGTGCGGTTAAAGCTGCAACAGATGCAGGTGCAGCAGCAGCTGAAAACGTAGGTGAATTGATTTCAGTTCACGTGATCCCACGTCCACATTCAGAAGTAGAAGTCATTCTACCACATCCATCAGCTGAATAATTAGATTTTATAATAGGAGGAAAAGAATATGTCAAACGCAAACGCATTAGGAATGGTTGAAACAAAAGGTTTAGTAGGTGCTATCGAAGCGGCAGATGCTATGGTGAAAGCAGCAAACGTTACATTGATCGGTAAACAACAAGTCGGAGCTGGATTGGTAACTGTAATGGTTCGCGGTGATGTAGGTGCGGTTAAAGCTGCGACAGATGCAGGTGCAGCAGCAGCTGAAAACGTAGGTGAATTGATTTCAGTACATGTCATCCCACGTCCACATTCAGAAGTAGAAGTAATCCTACCTCATAAAGAGTAGATTTTCAAAATTTCTCATGCAGGTAATCAGCAATTAATGTTTTGATAGGAATAAGCATTTTGATGTAAAGAATATTCATTCATGTTAATAGCTGAGCGAGGTTGGGAAGTTACATCTCAACCTCGTTGTATCCCTGTAGTTAATTTGTGGTAGAAGGATGTGAATGCATGACAGTTTATACTGAATCTCGAATTAGAAAGCTAATGAAAGATGGACAGGTTAGTGAGCAAAACGTTCTCAAACTCTCGAGTGATGATAAATTGACTCCAGCAGCAAGAGGTTTCTTGCATGATCGCCATATTCAGATAGCTTATACTGATTCGAAAATAAAAACTCAAACAGAGATTAGCATAACATTTGATAAGACTGTTTCGTCTCTAGAAGAGTCTGCTGTGTATCCACTACTTTTCAAGCTAACGAAACTATATACGTATTTTCTAAGATGCCAAAAAGAACTCCACCTTGCTTTTCTTGATGACAAAGTAGAACAATTAGGAAATCTTCTCCATATTATAGAAAAAATTGTAGGTTGTTATATTGAAGATGATATATCATACTATAATCAAAATCTTGGTACGAATGAAGAGTTACAATCTGTTCGGGTGATTAAACAGTTGGATCAAGGAAGTGTACAAGTTGATTTCAAATGTGAGAGTTGGAAACTTTCGTGTTATGAGTTATATATTGAGATTGCTAATATTCGAAAGGAATTAGCTCTTGTAGTATCCGGTACTCAGGATATTTATGCTGAGAAACTGATCGCATTATTGAAATCGATTGAAGTATTAGTATGGCTTACTTTAGAATAGAATGTGGAGAATAACAATGTCATTAGAAAATTTAATTGATAAAGTTATTGATAGGATTCAAAATGAACTTGATGGTTCGTTTGAAGTAGAAGCTAGTGGTAGACATGTCCATTTAAGTCGTAAGGAATTAGATGCACTGTTTGGAACAGGATATGAATTGACAAAGGCGAAAGACTTATCTCAACCTGGTCAGTATGCTTCAAAGGAACGATTAACGGTAGTGGGACCAAAAGGAGCCTATCATAATGTAGTTATTTTAGGTCCTGTTAGAAAAGAATCACAAGTTGAAGTATCACTTACGGACTGCTTGCAATTAGGTGTTAAAGCTCCTATTCGAGAAAGTGGTGATATCGAAGGTACTCCAGGTATTGTCTTAGTAAATGGTGATAAGTCTGTCTCTTTGGACAAAGGCTTGATTGTTGCTAAACGCCATGTTCATATGACACCTGAAGATGCTGAAAAATTGGGCGTAAAAAATCATGATATTGTAAAAGTTAAAGTTGAAGGAGCAAGGCCTTTAATCTTTGACGACGTTGTGATTCGTGTGAGTCCAAAATTTGCAACTTATATGCATATCGATTACGATGAAGCCAATGCTTGTGGTTTTAGCAAAGGAATCCGTGGTCGGATTATTAAAGACTAGTATTGGTTGTTGGAGGTAGGTCAAAAATGGAGAATCTAGATAAGATCGTAGATTTGATTACAGACCGTTTAATGGATAAAATACAGGTTGAAACGCATAAGGCATCAATATTTGTTATCGGAGCATTTGATATTCCTGAAATCGTAACGAAAGAAGGTTATCAAGTTGTGAAACAATCAAGTAGTGCTGACATCATTCTAGTAGAATCAATTGGTTTTGATGCAATGATGCGAATCGCTTCTTTGTGTCCGCTAAATGCTGATGAAGCTGTTGTCATTAAAAGTTTGTTGAAAGGAAAGAAAGTTTTGGTTCCAGTAGAATCATTTGACTTCCATCAGTTTAAACAAACCTCAAAAGCCTTATTGTTTCAAGATCTTCAAGAACAGTACGAAAAACTTCTTCGATATGGTGTTCAATTCTATAAAAAAGAAGAATTGCTATCATTGCTAGAAGAATCTACTGGTGGAGAAAACAATAAACCTTTAAATGATGTGACAAAGAATGAAACTCAACCGAAATCTGTTGAAAAGGTTGGCTTATTAACTGAAAAAAAGTTAATTGAAATGAACCTATCTGATCATGATAGGATTCGGATTAAAAAAGGAATGATTGTGACCGCTCTTGCGAAAGACTATTTGAAACGTCACAATATTATAATAGAAGAATAAGGAGTAGCGAGATGTTTGTTGGGAAAGTGAAAGGAAGTCTATGGGCTACGAGAAAAGATGAAAAACTTAATGGATTAAAGTTTTTAGTGGTCGAACGACAACTGGATGACCATCAAACAGATCCTGCCTTAGTCATTGCTGCTGATTGTATTGGTGCTGGTGAAGGTGATCAAGTGTTGGTCACTACAGGAAGTTCAGCTCGTGTGAGTTTGAATAGACAGGATGTCCCAGTAGATATGGTCATAGTGGGTATCATTGATAAAGTTGAGTATCAACTGGATGATTATTGAAAGTAGGGATTAATTTATGAGTATAAATGAAATTATCATTTACATTATGGTTCTGTTTATGCTTGTCGGTGCAGTTGATAAATGTATCGGTGGGAAACTAGGATTAAGTGAAAAGTTTGAAGAAGGTATTATGGCTATGGGAGCCTTGGCTTTGTCAATGGCTGGGATCATGGTTGTAGCTCCTTTGCTTGCAGATTTATTGAAACCTGTAATTGTTCCACTTTATGGAATGGTTGGTGCGGATCCTTCTATTTTTGCGACTACCTTTATTGCGAATGATATGGGGGGAGCTCCTTTAGCCTTAAGTTTGGCACAAGATAAAGCTGTTGGTGATTTTGCAGCCTATGTTTTAGGTTCTATGATGGGACCAACAATTGTGTTTACGATACCTGTTGCTTTAGGGATTATTGAAAAATCAGATCGTCCATTCTTAGCCCGTGGTATCTTGTACGGATTGGTAACCGTACCTGTCGGATGTTTAGTTGGTGGACTTCTAGTTCCAGGTTTATCATTTGGTACTTTGTTAATCAACTTGATCCCTATCGTAATCGTCTCTGCTCTTATTTTCCTAGGTTTACTTCTTATTCCAAATGGAATGATTAAAGGATTTGAAATCTTTGGTCAAATTATTGTTGTGATTGCAACATTAGGTTTAGCATTTGGTGCTGCACAACTCTTGACTGGAAATGAATGGTTGATTAATTTGTATCCAAAAGGTGCAGAAACCCTAAAAGAAGCATTTGTTGTTGTTGGTTCAATCGCAGTAACCTTGGCTGGTGCCTTTGGTTTAGTGGCAGTCTTTACCAAAGTAGCTAATAAACCTCTTTCTGCAATTGGTAAATCATTGGGAATGAACGAAGTTGGAGCTGCTGGTTTGGTTGCTTCTTTGGCAAACAACATTGCCATGTTCCAAATGTTAAAAGATATGGATAAACGTGGTAAAATCTTGAATATCGCCTTTGCTGTATCTGCTTCATTCGTTATTGGGGACCACTTAGGATTTACTGCTGGTCAAGCTCCTAAGATGATTGTTCCAATGATGATTGGTAAGTTTGTAGGTGGGGTTACCGCTGTATTACTTGCCTACTTCTTGACTAAGAAAGAAGCCTAATTGGAGGTATTGGTAAATGGATTATAATCGTACAGATATTGAATCTTTAGTTCGAAAAATTCTTTTAGAAGAATTAGCGAGTAAAGGTTCTGCTAAACGTGTAAGTAAAGCTGGTGTAACCTCTATTTCACTACCAAGTCTAGATGTTCGTCCTGAAGATCGTTTGGATACAGGAAATCCAGAACACCAAGTATACACTCGAGATCTCTTGACATTAGAAGAAAGTCCTCGTCTTGGCTTAGGGTTGATGACCATGGACAAGACAACCTTCCCTTGGCACTTAGATTATGATGAAGTAGACTACGTTATTGAAGGTCGATTGGATGTTATCTCTGGTGATGAAGTCATGAGTGCTGGTCCAGGTGAAGTCATCTTTATTCCAAAAGGTAGCGATATTCAATTCTCTGTTAAAGATAAGGCTCGATTTATTTATGTGACTTATCCAGCAGATTGGCAAGGTTAATCAACTTTACATAGAATGTTTTATAAGGAGCACCGTATGTGTGCTCTTTTTTGAGTGCGTTTCCAATTTTTTATTGACAAATACTATAATTTATATTAGAATAAAAGCATCTTTAGTGTTTAAGGATATAGAAGAGCACAACGAGGTGCTAAGTAATAAAATAGAGCAACGGAGCTACAAAAAATAGTGTATTTTTTGTAGCTCTATTTTTTTCAAAGTTAGGGGTGTGTTAGCATGAAGCAGTTTATGTTGGCTGGTGTATCAAGTGGTGTAGGAAAAACAACCGTAACACTAGCTGTATTAAAAGCTTTAACAGATATGGGGTATAAGGTTCAGCCGTATAAAATAGGCCCGGATTATATTGACACATCATATCATAGTCGTATTACAAAAAATTCATCCCGAAATTTGGATAATTTTTTAATCCCTGATTCCAATTATCTAAAGTGGTCCTATTATCGTTGGCATCAAAATAGTGATGTAGCAGTTGTAGAAGGAGTAATGGGACTTTATGATGGATTAGGAACAGATAAAGATTGTGCTTCTTCGGCATCTGTTGCAAAACAGCTCAATCTACCTGTTGTATTGATTATTGATGGGAAATCGACTTCAACTTCAGCAGCAGCAATTGTCCATGGCTTTTCTTCATTTGACCCTGGTGTCAACATCGTTGGGGTTATTGTGAACCGTGTTGCTTCAGAAACGCATTACCAGTTGATTAAGGGAGCAATTGAACGCTATACAGATATAGAAGTTTTAGGCTATTTTCCAAAAAATGTTCAGGTTGAACTCCCATCTAGACATTTGGGATTGATTCCTGATGTAGAGATGGATGATCTTGAAGAAAAATTTGCTATTCTTGGAGAGCAGGCTAAAAAAACGATCCAGTTTGATCGTTTATTGGAAAAAGTTGACGGAGCATCACTGGAATTGTCTTCTCCATTCAAATTTCAACATACCATTCCATTAACGATTGCTTATGCTCTTGATGATGCTTTTCATTTCTATTATGAAGATAATTTGGATTTATTGAAAAATGCTGAAGTCACCCTGATTCCATTTAGCCCCTTGAAGGATCAACAGTTACCTGAAGCCGATGCTTATTATTTTGGTGGGGGGTATCCGGAACTATTTGCTAAAGAATTATCGGAAAATCTATCCTTTAAACAATCTGTTTTAGATGCTCATCAAAAGGGAATCCCAATCTACGCTGAATGTGGAGGCTTGATGTATCTTGGAAAAAATCTTGAGATAGAAGATCAGGTCTACGAAATGGTTGGTATCTTTGATGGGACTAGTGTGATGACGAATGGGCTAAAACGTTTTGGCTATTGTTTTGCAACTACCAATGAAGATTCTTTATTTGGTCCGTCTGGTACGGAAATTCGAGGCCATGAGTTCCATCATTCAATTTTCAATACTTCTGAAAAAACAGTTTTAGATCTGAGAAAAGAAAGAGATGGAGAAGTGGTTTCGAATTGGACAGGGGGATATCAGAAAGGGAAAACCTTTGCCAGTTACCTCCATGTTCATTTATATCAGAATGAGCAACTCCTAAAGAGTTGGATCGATTATATACTGGAGTCTAAAAAATGATAGTTATTGCACTCTTTATTGCTCTTCTTCTTGATTGGTTAATTGGAGATCCCTATTCGTGGCCACACCCGGTCAAACTAATTGGAAATTTTATTTATGCTTGTTTACGGATGGAAAACTTAAAAACGAGATATCCTGTTCTGTTCGGAATATTCCTTTGGATATGGACCGTTTCTTTGACAGTTTCCATCACGTATGGAATCTTGTGGGGGGCTAGTCAGCTTCACCCGATTCTTTATTGGATTTTGTGGATTTATTTAGCCTACACCTGTTTAGCAACTCGATCTCTAGCTTTTGAAGCTCTCAAAGTATATAAAGCTATTCAGTCTGGTTCCATTGAGAAGGCTAGGTATCAAGTGGGAATGATCGTAGGGAGAGAAACAGATCAGCTTACCATACCTGAAATTTGTCATGCGACCATTGAAACCGTCGCAGAAAACGCTAGTGATGGAGTGATCGGCCCCTTATTGTGCTTATTTATTGGCGGGCCCGTATTAGCAATGGGATACAAAGCTGTTAATACGCTAGATTCAATGGTCGGTTATAAAACAGCCAAATACCGAAAGATTGGATATGTTTCGGCTAAAATAGATGATTTGGTCAATCTCATTCCTGCCCGTTTAACTTGGTTGTTTATGATGGCAAGTGCCAGAGTCCTGCAATTGGATTTCAGAAATGCCATAAAAATTGGCTGGAGAGATCGCTACCAACATGCGAGTCCAAATAGTGCTTTCCCTGAGTCGGTCGTGGCAGGTGCCCTGGGGATTCAATTAGGTGGAGCTCATATCTATCATGGTGAGTTGATTACAAAACCAACTATTGGTGATCCTACAAGAAATGTAGAGCCGGATGATATTTTAACATCCATTTCTATGCTCTATATGACAACAACGATTTCAGCTTTCGTTTTGTCAATTATTTATCTCATCGTTGTAAATTATTAAAAGAGGAGTATATATGTCCTATATTAAAAACCCTTCCTCAATCGAGGAAAAAAGTTTTCAGATCATTCAATCGGTGATCGATCAGGATCATCCAGATTATGAATTCCATGAAGATATGGAAGAAGCCATTATTAAACGCGCTATTCATACCACTGGTGATTTTGACTATCTCTATACCATGAGGTTTATCAACCATGTTAATGAACGAATCGTTGATGTGATTCAAAAAAAAGGGACAATCATTGTTGATTCCAGCATTTCCTTAAATGGGATCAATAAACGAGTTCTTGATCAAATGGGCGTTTCCTACCGTTGCTTAATTAACGATGAAGATGTCATCCAACTTGCTAAGGAAAAAAATATTACTAGAGCCATGGCAGCTGTTGAAAAAGCAACTGGGATAGAAGGACCTAAAGTATTTGCTTTTGGAGGAGCACCCACAGCTTTGTTCCACCTCCTTGATTTAATCAAAGAGAAAAATGTTAAAGTAGATGCAATTATCGGTGTTCCCGTTGGGTTTATCAATGTCCTAGAATCTAAGGAAGCATTATTAGCGACTGACTTGCCTGTTATGGTAAATGAAGGGCGTAAGGGGGGAAGCACCCTTGTCGTAGCGATTATTAATGCGATTATTTATCAAATGCAAACGATTGTGACCGATGACTATGTTCGTTATTCTACAGCTTTAAATGATAAAAAAGGATAAGGCATTTATGAGTTATATAAAAGTATCAAATCAGATTGAAGAAGCTAGTTTTAAAAAAATTCAAGAAATCATTGATCAGGAGCACCCAGATATTGTTTTTGATAATCCATTTCATGAAGCAGTTTGGAAACGAGTTGTTTTTGCGAGTGCGGACTTTGATTACCTTTACAATATTAAATTTTCAAATGATGCTATCGACCATATTTTAGATGTTATTAAAAATAAAGGAACTATTTTCACCGATACGACCATGGTTCTAGGTGGTTTCAATAAAAGAATCCTTGATGAGCTTGGTGTAGCCTACAGATGCTTGGTTAATGAACCAGCGATCTTTGAAGAAGCCAAGGCAAAAGGGATTACGCGTTCTATGGCTGCAGTAGAGCATGCAGCTAATGAATTAGGACCAAAATTATTTGTGTTTGGAAATGCACCAACTTCTATCTTTAAAGTCTTAGATATGGTAGAAGAAGGGACATTAGTCCCTGATGCTGTTATTGGCGTTCCAGTTGGCTTTGTAGGAGCTGCAGAATCAAAACAAAAATTACATGAGAGTTCCATTCCTTCCATCGTTGCATTGGGAAGTAAAGGTGGAAGTACGATTGCAGCAGCAGTAGTGAATGCGATCCTCTACCAATACAAACAAGAAATGGATGATTACCAACGTTTTGTAGTCCCAAATAAATAATGTAAGGAAGGGGAACACTATGGATGAGTACTCATATGTTAATGGAAAGAAATTAAGAAAAGGGTTTACTACAGGTACTTGTGCAACTGCAGCAACTGCGGCGGCTATTAGTATGATTTTAAATCAAGATATCGAAGAAAAAGTTACCGTTTCTACAGCAAATGGAGTCGAAGTAACGATGGATATCAAAAATCCTTCTTTTGGTGAACTGACTGCTAGTGCCGCTGTCGAAAAGGATGGTGGTGATGATGCCGATGCAACGCACGGTCTCCTTATTTATTCGACTGTAACTCTCTTACCTGACTCAACTGAAATTATCATTGATGGTGGGGAAGGAGTTGGCCGAGTAACTCAAAAAGGGCTGAAATGTGATGTTGGAATGGCAGCAATCAACCCAACCCCTCGAACGATGATTGAAAAAACAGCCCGTCAATTGTTGGGGCCAGACTGCGGAGCCGAAATTATCATTTCAGTTCCTGGGGGCGAAGAAACAGCCAAGTTAACCTATAATTCTCGGTTAGGCATTGTAGGAGGGATCTCTATTTTGGGGACGACAGGAATTGTTAACCCAATGTCTGAGGATAGTTGGAAAGCTTCGATTACGATTGAGTTAACCATGTTGTACAATCAAGGCTATCGTTCAGTTGTTTTAGCTCCTGGGAATTACGGCGAGGATTTTGCGACCAATGTGCTGGGGATTCCACCTCATCGAATTGTGAACATGAGTAACTTTGTTGGGCATGTCCTTAAAGAAGTCCAGCGGATTGGCTTTACTCGCGTCCTGATGGTTGGACATATGGGGAAATTTGTAAAGGTCGCTGGTGGGATTTTCTCAACTCACAGTAAAGACTCAGATGCGCGAATGGAGATCATCATGGCTAACCTAGCCTTGTTAGGTGCCCCAGTTGAACTTCTTGAAAAAGTGGATCAATGCATTACAACAGATGCAGCCGGAACTCTGATTGAGGAATATCATTATGAGGAAGTTTATCAGGTCTTGGTTGACAAAATGAAGTTCCGTTCGGAACGCTTGCTTAGAAACCGGAAGCCGGAAGTGAGCATTGATGTAGTAACCTTTGGGACAGAAGCTGGGTATCTAGCTTCAACCCAAACATTAGAAGAAATAGCGGAGGAATGGACGTGATCTATGTAATTGGAATAGGGCCAGGAGCCCCTTCCTATGGACTTTTGGGAAGTGAAGAGATTTATGAAAATGCAGACTATATTCTTGGAAGTGAGCGTCATTTGGAAATTCTTCCAGCTGCCTTTCAGTCAAAAGGTGTCGTACCTCCAAAAAAACTTTCAGAATTAGCTCAATTAATAGAGTCTTATCCGGAAGAATCGACCATACTTTATTTGGCTTCAGGGGACCCCTTGATTTATGGTTTGGGAAAATGGTTGTCTGAGAAATTTAAAGGGCGCGTGCTTATTCAGCCAGGAATTTCGTCTTTCCAGTATTTGGCTAGCAAGGTATCGTTGCCTATGAATGAAGCCTACTTGACAAGTAGTCACGCAAAAATTCCTAATTTTGATTTCATTCTTTCTTTACCAAAAGTATTTATGGTAACCGATAAAAAAATTGGTCCATATGAAATTGCTCAAGAAGTTAAAAAACGAGGCTTGAAAAAAGTCTTAGTCATCGGTGAAAATCTTAGTTATGAAGATGAAAACATCGAAATTTTAGCAGAAGATCAAGTTGTCAATCGACAATATGAAATGAATGTGGTGGTGATTTTAGATGAAGGATTCGGCATTTATTAGGGCAAAGGTCCCAATGACAAAAGAAGAGGTCAGGGCTATCAGTATTGATAAATTGGACTTACACAAGGCAAAGAGAATGCTGGATGTTGGCTCTGGTACAGGCAGTGTAACCATTCAAGCAGCTGTATCTTTTCCGAACTTAGAAGTCGTTGCAATTGAGCAAAATGAAGACGCAGTTACACTGACACAGGAAAATATTGATTACTTTGGTTGTCAAAATATTAATCTGATAAAAGGAAAAGCCCCTGTTGACCTAGATGGACAGTTTGATGCTATTTTTGTGGGTGGAACCGGTGGCAATATGGCAGAAATCTTTGAGTGGTGTGAAAGTTTGTTGGTACCTGGAGGACGATTTGTTCTAAACTTTATCCTCTTGGAAAATGCTATGGAAGCTATTCAACTTGCTGAAAAATTGGAATGGCAAGACTTAGATGTTGTATCTATTCAAGCTAGTAGATGGTCTGCTTTGGGCAAGGGCCACTATTTTAAACAGCAAAACCCAACGATCATTGTCTCAGCTGTAAAACCAGAAAGGAATTAAATATATGTCAATTGTACATTTTGTCGGTGCAGGACCTGGTGATGTGGATCTCATTACTCTAAAAGGTTACCGCAAATTATCCCAAGCAGATGTAGTTATCTACGCGGGTTCTCTTGTAAATCCAGATCTCCTTCAATACTGTAAAGAAGGTGCGGAGATTCATGACAGTGCTTCTATGCATTTGATGGAAATTATCGATGTCATGGAAGAAGCTGTTAAAGCTGGAAAAGACGTCGTCCGCTTGCAGACAGGGGATTTCTCTATCTACGGTTCTATTCGTGAGCAAACAGAAGAGATGAAGAAGAGAGGCATTGAATTTGACTGTATTCCTGGAGTGAGCTCTTTCTTAGGTGCAGCTTCAAGTATTGGAACAGAATATACGGTCCCTGAAGTCTCTCAAAGTGTGATTATCACTCGCATGGCCGGACGGACCCCAGTTCCTGAACGAGAATCCCTCCGAAGCTATGCTCAGCACAGAACCTCTATGGCCATTTTCTTATCTGTACAAGGCATTGAAAAAGTGGTGGCTGAATTGGTTGAGGGTGGTTATCCAATAGAAACACCTGTCGCAGTAATCTATAAGGCAACTTGGCCAGATGAACGCAAGGTCTTTGGGACATTGGAGACCATTGCTGAGAAGGTCAAAGAAGCTAAAATTAGAAAAACTGCCTTGATTTTAGTTGGAGATTTCTTGGGTGAAGAGTTTTACTACTCTAAACTCTATCACAAAGATTTCCACCATGAATTCCGTAAAGGATTGAGTTCGCATGCTAAATGATTCCCCTCGATACGCTATTGTGGCGGTTACTAACAATGCAAAAAATTTAGGACTAGAGCTCAAGGAAAAACTTGGGATTGATTGTCCAGTCTATACCACTGTGAAAATCGCTGACTCTCGAACGGTACCGATTGAAGGACGTGTCATTGAAGGACTTCGGAAAGTATTCCAAGAGGTGGATGTCTTGATTTGTATCATGGCGATTGGTGCGGTTGTCAGAGGCATTGCCCCTGTTATTAAAGACAAAACAACCGATCCTGCTGTGATCGTTATGGATGAGAAAGCCAATCATGTGATTAGTTTATTGAGTGGTCACTTAGGTGGGGCCAATCAAGTTACACTTAAAATCGCTGAATTATTAGATTCAAATCCAGTGATCACGACTGCGACAGATACACAAAATGTTGTAGCCTTGGATAATATTGCTAAAGAAGTAAATGGGTGGCGGGAAGAATTGCGCCACTTAGTGAAAGTATTTAATTCTTATTTAGCGAATAAGGACTGTGTCTATTTTTATCAAGAAAAGTCTTGGGTTTCTGACCTGAGAGGGCTAACAGTCATTAAGGAAAATCAGATACAGGAAGTACTTGCTAATAAGAGCCCATTTATTTGGTTGACCTCTCAAGCAGTTGAGGTTGACGAAGAAGTGGTAGCCCTGATTCATCCAAAACCCTATGTTTTAGGAGTTGGGGCAAAGAAGGATCTTCCACCTTCAACTTTTATGGAATCATTCCGAGCGTTTTGTGAACAAGAGGAAATCTCCAGTTCAGAAATCGCTAAAATAGCTAGTATTGATGTCAAAAAAAATGAACAAGCTATACTAGCATTAGCCCAACACCTAGATTGTCCGTTTGTCACATATTCTAATGAAGAATTACAAGTTGTGGCTGATAAATATCCGCAATCGGAATTTGTGAAGAAAACTGTAGGTGTGGGAAGTGTCGCACTTGCTAGTGCGGACCTTGCAAGTAAAGGAAATGTGCTGACCCAACGGTTCGCACAAAATGGTGCAACATTTGCACTTGGTAAATTAGGTAACAATTATTAAATATTTAAATTTAAGGAGAAATACATATGTTATACGTTATTGGACTTGGCCCAGGTAAAGAAGAATTGATGTCTCAAGAAGCATTGGAAGCTATTAAAGATTGTGAAATTATTGTTGGTTATTCTACCTACATGCGTTTGATCAAGGATCTTGTAAAAGATAAAGAAATGGTTGCGACTGGTATGCGTCATGAGATTGAACGTTGTCAAAAAGCCATCGACCTAGCTCATGAAACTGGAAAAAATGTCGGTGTTGTTTCTAGTGGTGACGCAGGTGTGTACGGAATGGCTGGTTTGATTCTTGAATTGTTGGAAGAGAACGATACTCTTGAAGTAAAAGTTGTACCTGGAATTACAGCAAGTTTGGGAGCCGCTGCAGTGATGGGAGCGCCTTTGATGAATGACTTTTGCCATATTTCACTTAGTGACTTGATGACACCTTGGGAAATGATTGAAAAACGTCTTCATGCAGCAGCACAAGGGGACTTTGTAGTTTGTCTCTACAACCCAAGAAGTAAAGGTCGTCCAGAGCACTTGTCAAGAGCACTCGAAATTATGTCTGAATACAAAGCCAAAGATACGATTGTCGGAATCGGAAAAGATATTGGACGTAAGGACGAAGAAATTATTTTGACGACGATTGAAGACTTGGATGAAACTCTTGTAGATATGACAACGATTGTCATTGTCGGAAACAAAGAAACTTATGTGAAAAATGGACGCATGATCACACCTCGAGGATACACACTATGATGAAACTGCTTTTCGGTGGAACTGCTGAAAGTACGGAAGTCCTTGAATTTCTTTCACAAAACAATATTCCTGTCACGACCTCTGTTGTTTCGGATTATGGACGTCATTTAGCATCTAAATTTGGACAAGATGTAGTTCAAGGGAGAATGACTGCTCAAGATATGGTTGATTTCATCAAAAAAAATGAAGTTGACGAAATTATTGATGCTTCCCATCCTTTTGCTGACATTGTTTCTCAGGAAGCAATGAAAGCAGCAAATCTGGCTGGCATCCCTTATGTACGCTTCGAGAGACAAGCTACAAATGATTTATCTGGAGCAACGGTTGTTCACTCGACAGAAGAAGCCATTGAATACATGAAAGAGAAGCAGTACAAAACTGTCTACTTAGGGACAGGAAGTAAAACTTTGCCCTTATTCGTACATGGTTTGCCTGACTCTCGCATTGTGGTCCGAGTTCTTCCGACTTCAGAAGTCCTTAAGGGCTGTGAAGAGCTAGGACTTGTTCCGGATCAAATTGATGCCATCAAAGCTCCTTTCTCTAAAGAATGCAATAAAGAATTATTAGCACGCTCGAAAGCAGAAGTATTTGTTTCTAAAGAAAGTGGAAATATTGGTGGTATTCGAGAAAAGATTGAAGGTTGCCAAGAACTAGGAATGGATTGTGTGATTATTTCACGGCCAATCGTTCATTATCCTAAAGTGGTTTCAACTATTGAAGAATTGGAAGCCTATTTGAAGAAAGAGGTGGCAGAATGAGTGGCTTTGTTAGTCTAGTTGGTGCAGGTCCAGGTGATGAGGAATTAATCTCTGTAAAAGGAGCTCGCAGACTAGAGGAGGCAGATGTTCTGATCTATGATCGTTTAGTGAATCCCATGCTTCTGTCTTACACAAAATCGGACTGTGAAAAGATCTATGTTGGTAAGATTCCTAATCAACCCTGTGTCTCCCAAGAAGAAATTGAGGAAGTCCTAGTTGAAAAAGCCAAAGCAGGGAAAAAAGTTGTTCGCCTAAAAAGTGGCGACCCCTATATCTTTGGTAGGGGAGGAGAAGAAGCACAAACTCTCATCCAGGAAGGAATTCCATTTGAAGTAGTTCCTGGAATCACCTCTGCGATTGCTGGCCTTGCTTATGCCGGCATTCCCATGACTTTTAGAAATATCGCAACTAGCTTTCATGTCTTCACTGGCCATCTACAAGATGCCAGTGAAGCATTGAATTGGGATGCGATTTCCCACTTAAAAGGAACTCTAGTCTTCCTTATGGGAATGAAAAACTTACAGACCATTTGTGAGGAATTGATGGTTCGTGGTTACGATAAGGAAACTCCAGTAGCGATTATCGAATGGGCTACTCACCCTCAACAACGTTCCATTGATGGAAAATTAGAGACCATTGTTGAACTGGCTGAAGCACACCAGATGAAAGCACCAAGTTTAATTGTGATTGGTGACGTCGTTGCTTTCCGTGAGGAATTGAATTACCATGAAAAACTGCCTTTGTTTGGTCGAACCGTTTTGGTGCAAGAAACACCTAATGCCAAGCTTCCTAAATTGTTGAAGGATGCTGGGGCGACAGTGTATGCTTTTCAGTCACCAAGTAAATTGCTTGCAAAAGAATTGCAACTTCCTCAACTTTCTGACATTGACGGTTTAGTAGTAACAGACCCAAGCTCTTGGAACTACTTTGTTGCCTATTTGCAACAAGAAAATCTGGATATTCGGAGTCTCAGTCATCTGAAGATTGTAGCAAGTGGACATCATACCATCAAGACTATTAAAGAAGCAGGAATTCGCCTGTATGATCAAATCAATGATGTTGCAGAAGACAATTTTGTGAAGCGGATGAGTGAGCAAGAAGGAAACTGGATCATCCTCACTTCAGATATTAAGGAAAAAGCAGTAGCAGAAGTTTTGAACTTCCCGATCCACACCACACATTCTGTTGACTTTGAAAGTGAATCATTCTCTTATCATGCAGAGGATATCCAGCTGATCTGTTTGCCAAACTCTGCTGCAGCTTACCACTTTGTGTTGATGGCAGAGAAAACCCAAGAGAATTGGAAAGAGAAACCGATTGTTATCATGGGAGACAATACTAGATCTGTATTGGAAAAAGCTGGCTATCATCAGTTGATCGAAACAGAAGAGAGAACCTTAAAATCGGTTTGTGAAGCTTGCCAAACATTTTTTAGAAGGGAAAGTGAAAATGAGTAAAGCGATTATTGTCGTTAGTTTCGGAACCACCTATCCTGAAACACGGAAGAAAACCATTCAAGCCTGTGAGGAGGCCATCCAAAAACGATTCCCTGATTTTCAAGTACATCGTGCCTTCACTTCGAATGTTGTCATTAAGAGAATTAAGGAAAATGAAGGAATCACAGTTCCAACGGTTAATCAACTTTTGGAACAATTGAAAAAGGATGGTGTAAAGGAAGTATACATTCAACCGCTTCATGTTATTCTAGGAAGTGAGTATGAAAAAGTCCTTCATCAAGCCAACCAATTGAAACATGAGTTTGACATTCTAAAAATTGGAAAACCTCTTCTTTTTAGTGAAAAAGATTATGAAAATGTTGCAAATATCCTTGTAAAAGAATACAATAATAATAATGTAGATGAAGCAACCATCCTAATGGGACATGGTAGTCAGCATTATGCCTTTACTGCCTATGCTGCATTGGATCATATGTTGACGGATGAAGCTGTCTATATCGGCTGTGTCGAGTCTTATCCTCCGGTAGAGTTACTCGAAAAACGTCTGGAAGCAAAAAGCGTTAAAAAAGTTCATCTTGCTCCCTTTATGTTAGTGGCTGGGGATCATGCTACCAATGATTTGTGCTCGGATGAAGAAGGATCATGGAAACACTTTTTTACAGAAAAAGGCTATCAAGTGGAAACACACTTGATTGGACTTGGGGAATACCCAAGTGTTCAAGAACTCTATGTTCAACACTTAGAACAAATCATTCAATAGGAGGTCAATCATGGCAACATTTTATGGAATTGGGATTGGTCCAGGTGATAGTGAACTCGTTACCGTTAAAGCAAAGAATATCCTGAATAAATTGGATATCTTATATACGCCAGAAGCCAAACGTGGCGCTAAAAGTGTGGCTTTGACGATTGCGAGTCCCTATGTCAGTGACCACTTAGAAATTAAACAACGTCATTTTCCGATGGTTCGTTCGCTAGAAAAGAAAGAACCTCAGTGGGAACAAATTGCTACTGAAGTGGTGGAAGATGTGAAGGCTGGGAAAAATGTTGGTTTTATCACGCTTGGAGATCCAATGGTCTACAGTACCTATAGTTACCTGTTGAGATTAATTGGAGATAGCATCGATACCCAAACAATTCCTGGAATTACCTCATTTGGTAGTATGGCTTCTGTCTTGGGCCAACCGTTGACCATGGATGAGGAGTCCTTTGCAGTGGTACCTGCTACAGCAGAAGCTGATAAGATTGACCAAGCCTTGGCAATTCATGATACTGTCGTCATTATGAAGGTGGCTAGACATTTGGATGTCGTTCTTCCTTTGTTGGAAAAACACAACCTGATTGAAAAAACATTTCTAGTGAGCCATGCTTCCACAGATAAGCAGAAGATCCTTTACGGAGTATCAGAATTAACAGTGAATGACAAATTGGATTATTTTACAACCCTATTGGTTAAGAAACATCCATTGGGGTAATGAAAAAGGAGTGCAATTATGAAAAAAAATAAAAAAATGCTAGCAATTGCTCTTTTGGTATTGCTACTTATCTTTAGACCGCAACCTGTGTCTGCTATGCACATTATGGAAGGCTATCTCCCATTAGTATGGTGTATTGTTTGGTTCTTGCTATTTTTACCATTCTTCATCTTCGGTTTGATCAAGATTAAGAAGATTGTTTCAAAAGATCCAAACTCTAAAACTATGTTGGCCTTATCCGGTGCCTTTATCTTTATCTTATCCTCATTGAAGATCCCTTCAGTAACAGGATCTAGCTCTCACCCAACCGGTGTTGGTTTGGGAACTGCTATGTTTGGGCCATCTGTTATTAGTGTACTAGGAACCATTTGTTTGTTGTTCCAAGCTCTTCTTTTAGCCCATGGTGGTTTGACAACCCTTGGTGCCAATGCTTTTTCAATGGCAGTCGTAGGTCCTTTTGTCGGATTTGCAGTTTATAAATTCAGTCGTTCTTTGAAACTATCTAAACCAGTCTCACTCTTCTTGTGTGCGATGATTGCTGACTTAGCGACTTATGCAACAACTTCCCTTCAACTTGGATTGGTCTTCCCGGATCCAACCACTGGATTTGTGGGTTCAACCATTAAATTCTTGGGTGTCTTTCTGATTACGCAAATTCCAATTGCCATTGTAGAAGGATTGCTTACTGTTATCTTCTACAACTTGATTTCTGAAAATGCTAGTGAAAGAGAGGGCTTATTCCTATGAAAAAACACAAGAATCTTTTGTTATTAGCTGCCATTGTTGTGATTATTGTCGGTGCTTTCTTATTTGCTCCTAAAGGAGTAGAATATAGTGGTACGGATGATGCTGCAGAAAATGCTATTTCGACTATTCAAAAGGACTATAAACCTTGGTTTTCACCTTTGTTTGAACCACCAGGATCAGAAGTTGAAAGCTTGCTCTTTACCCTTCAAGGTAGTATCGGTGCGGGGATTATCTTCTATGTCATCGGTTACCAAAGAGGAAAAAAACATCAAGAAAAATAATTTAGTTTAGTAAGTATTTGTATGGGAGGAAACTATGTTTGTAATTGATCGCTATGCGTATAATAACCGTTGGACTGCAGTTCCAGAACTGCATAAGTTCAGTTTGTATATTTTGTTAATGATTATTTCTTTCTCTGGTTTCCTCCCCTTACAAATTCTACTAATTGCTATTATGGTCCCCTTGACGTGTTATATTGCTAGACTTCCTATTTTAAAATACTTGAGCTGGTTTCGCTATCCGTCTATTTTCATTTTATTAAGTATGGCGACCTTTGTCATTAGCTATGGTGAAAATAGTCATCAGTTTTTAATGGCCATTCCAGTTGGAAGTCATGGCTATTTAGGAGTTTTTCATTCTTCTGCCAAACAAGTTGGACCGATTGTTATGAGAATTTACTGTTCTTTAATTTCAACCTATTTTATGGCTTTAACCATTCCCTTTAACCAGATGATGAAGCTTTGTAAAACCCTTCATTTGCCGGCTATCTTAATGGAATTAATCGTTCTTATGTATCGCTTTATCTTTCTAGTATTAATCGAATTTTTAACCATTCGAGATACCTTAGATTTGAAGTTTTCATTTGTAAATAAGAAAAAAAGTTATCTTGGCTGGGGAAGATTAGCCAATACCTTATTTGTCAAATTATTGGCAGATAATCAGCGCTTAAATGATGTCTTAACCCTGAAATTTGCTCAAGCTAAAGAAATTGATGAAGAGGAATAAAAATATGTTAAAATTAGAGAATATTACAGTTTTATTTGATGATTTGAAAGCTGTGGACCATGTGAATATGGAATTCATGGAAGGAAAGATTACTGGAATTATTGGAACCAACGGTTCCGGGAAATCTACCCTGATGAAGGTCATGACCAAACTGCTCAAGCCCCAAGAAGGCAGTGTGAGTTTGGATAATCAGGTCATTCAAGATAAGAAGAAAGCTTTGTTTGCTTACCGGCAAGAAGTCAATATGGTCTTTCAAAATCCGGAGCAGCAATTGTTTTATACCATTGCCAAAGATGATATTGGCATGGCATTAGAGAATTTAGGATACTCCAAAGAGGAGTGTGAGAAACGGGTTCAAGAAGCCATTGAACTGATGGACATCGAAGAGTTGCAGGATCGACCGGTGCAATATTTGAGTTACGGCCAAAAGAAAAAAGTAGCCATTGCGGGGATGTTAGCTCTCAAACCACGTTTTCTATTGTTAGACGAGCCGACTGCTGGATTGGATCCTAAAGGGCGGGACCAAATGGCCATGATTATGAAAAAACTAGTTTCCAATGGAACCAGCATTATTGTTACCAGCCACGACATGGATCTCATGTATGACTGTTGTGACTATGCCTACCTCATCAAAAAAGGCAAGATTATGACCCAAGGAACAAAATATGAAGTATTCCAGGAAGAAAAATTGTTGTTAGATGCTGGACTTTCTGTGCCATGGATTGTCAAACTTCATCAGGCAATCCAGACGCCCCTTGTTGAAAATGAAGAAATTCTGTTTGAACAGTTGAAAGAAGGATATCTATGGCAAAATCATTAATGATTCAGGGGACGGCTTCCGATGCAGGTAAAAGTTTAATTGCCGCGGGTTTGTGTCGTATTTTAAAACAAGATGGTTACACGGTTGTTCCCTTTAAATCTCAAAATATGGCCTTGAACTCCTTTATCACCAAAAAAGGATTTGAGATGGGGAGAGCTCAGGTCGTACAAGCAGAAGCCGCAGGTATCGATCCAGATGTTCGCATGAATCCTGTCCTACTGAAACCAACTTCGGATCGTAAATCCCAAGTTGTTTTTATGGGCAAAGTCCTTAAAGATATGGATGCGGTGGATTACCATGAATTTAAGCAGGAGTTACTGCCTAAAATCAAAGAAGTCTATCAAGAACTAGACCAGGAATACGACGCCATTATCCTAGAAGGTGCGGGTAGTCCAGCAGAAATCAACTTAAACGAACGCGATATCGTCAATATGGGAATGGCGCGTTTGGTCGATGCGCCTGTCATTTTAGTAGCGGACATTGACAAGGGAGGAGTATTTGCCTCTATTTATGGTACAATCGAATTAATGCCAGAAGAGGATCGTAAACGGATCAAAGGGGTTTTGATCAACAAATTTAGGGGGGATGTAGCCCTGCTTCAATCAGGTATTGATATGATTGAAGAGCTCACTCAAGTACCGGTATTAGGAGTTATCCCATATGCTGACATCGACATTGATAGTGAGGACAGTGTCGCTTTAGGCAGTAAAGGACGCAGCTTTAATCATGACAAAGATCTGGATGTGGCTATTATCACCCTAAAACGCATCTCCAACTTCACAGATTTTCATAGTTTGGAAATTCAACCGGATGTTTCGGTTCGTTATGTCATGCCAGGGGATGAGATTGGGAATCCGGATCTCTTGATTCTACCTGGAAGTAAGAATACGATTGAAGATATGAAAGTTCTCCAAGATTCAGGGATTGTTGATCAAATCCGTCAGTGCGCTGATCGAGGTATTCGCATTTTTGGCATTTGTGGAGGTTTCCAGTTATTAGGCAAGACGATTTCTGATCCTAATCATGTCGAGTCTGAATTGGATGAAATTGAAGGGCTAGGGCTTCTGGATATCGCAACGCAGATGCAGGGTACAAAACGGACAACTCAAGTCCAGGCAGAACACGAAGGACAAATTCTAGAAGGTTACGAAATCCATATGGGAGAAACTGAAATTTCTGATCAGGTATCACCTTTTTCTCGCATTGTTCTTCAGAATGGCGAAGAGACTAGTAGGTATGATGGTGCCGTTTCACCAGATAAACGAATCCAAGGAACCTATCTTCACGGAGTTTTTGATAACTCTCAATGGACTCGCGATTATTTGAACCAAATTCGAATTGAAAAGGGCTTGGAACCTATCACAGATCAGGCGATTGATCTCAAAGAATTCAAAGATTTGCAATATGATAAACTGGCAGCAATTATTCGTGATGCAGTCGATATGAAAAAGATTTACCAGATTATGAACGGAGAAGAGCTTTAATGAGAATTTACACAAAGTATGGGGATAAAGGGTTTACCCGACTATATGGTGGGGATCGTGTGTCTAAGACACATATTCGTGTGGAGGCATACGGGACCATGGACGAATTGTGCTCTCAAGTTGGCTACCTGGTATCTGAAATGAAGGAATACAAAGAATTAGATGATATCAGAGAGGAATGTGAAGAGATTCAGCAACATTTATTTGACTGTGGAAGCGATCTTGCTACTCCTAGAGAATTGAGACCATACAAACAAAAGGAATCAGATATTACCTTCCTAGAAGAAAAAATGGATGCTTATATGCACATTCCAGAAAAGATTGATCGCTTCATTATTCCTGGCGGCCATCGGGTCGCCAGTCTCTTTCATGTAGCTCGTACTATGACACGACGCTTAGAGAGAAGAATGGTAGCTGTCATTGAAGCAGATGAAACAGTTAACGAAGTTGGACTGATTTATATTAATCGCTTGTCAGATTACTTTTTCGTGGTGGCCCGTTTGGTCAACCATCGTTTAGATGTCAAAGATACAGTCTATAAACGAAGCGCTAAGATTTTTAGAGAAAGAAAAGAGGAGAAATAGCCATGTATCCTGTCATGATGAATATCCAAAATAAACCAGTAGTGGTGATTGGTGGAGGAAAAGTGGCAGCTCGTAAAATTAAGACCTTGTTGTCAGAAGGGGCCAAGGTTACAGTCATTAGTCCTGAAATCAATGAAGCGATTCCCAAATCGCAGGTTGAATGGATTCAAAGAAACTACCAAACTGGGGATTTGGAAGGGGCAAAATTGGTATTTGCCTGCACAGATAACCAGGAAGTCAATAAAAAAGTAATGGAAGAGGCTCACCCTAGTCAGTTCGTGAATAATACAGGGGATAAGAAAAATTCCGACTTTTATAATGTTGCAATTGCATCAAATAATGAATTATCCGTCATGATTTCTACCAATGGTTTATCTCCATCACGCTCAAAAGAAGTTAGAAAAAAGATAGAACAACTTTTAGATCAATTATAAGAACGAGGCGGATAGAATGTATTTATTATATGTTGGTGTCACACATCGTGTAGCACCCTTATCAGTTTTAGAGCGGGTACATTTTTCTGATGAGGAAAAAATTGCTGCGCTCAAAAAATTAAAAGCAGAAAAAAGTATTCTGGAGGATGTCATCCTTTCAACCTGTAATCGAACAGAGTTGTACTTAGTGGTTGATCAGTTACATACTGGTCGGTATTATTCCAAGCACTTTCTAGCGGATTGGTTTCAGATAGATATTGAAGATTTGGAGCCTTATCTTACCTTTAAAGAAGGCAATGAGGCCTTAGAACATTTATTTCGGGTATCTATTGGCTTAGATTCCAAGATTGTAGGTGAAACACAAGTTCTCGGTCAATTAAAGCAGGCCTTTTTGAGCGCCCAAGAAACTGGTACGACAGGAATCGTCCTCAATCAAGCTTTTCGGCAAGCGGTGACCTTTGCTAAAAGAATGCACGATGTTTACCGCATCAATGCCCGTCCCATGTCCATCGGTTTGACCTCTTTACAAATGTTGGATAAGGAAGACCTTGATTATGAGAATACCAAAATCGTGGTCATTGGATTAGGGGAAATTGGCCAATTGGTTACCAAGTATGTTCTACAACGTCCTTTTCAGTCTATCCGCTTGGTCAATCGCACCCTTTCCAAGGCTAACCCTTATTTAACAGAAGATCGTATTCAGGCTTATTCTTGGGATGATTTAGAAGAAGCCGTGAAAGATGCGGATATTATTTTCACTGCTATCAAGTCTGAAGGCTATATTCTCTATCCGCATATGGTGAAAGCAGGAGCAATTGTTTTCGACTTGTGTTTACCACGGACCTGCCATCCAAATTCGGCCATTACCATTCACAATATCGAAAATATTACCAGTGAATTGCAAGCTTTTTTTGAGGAAAGAAATGAGATTGCTAAAAATATCGAAGCAGAGATTTCCAATGAACTAGTGAGTTTTGAAGAGTGGAAGCAGCAGTTAGGCATTATTCCCCTGATTCAAGAGATTCGAGAAAAAGCCATCCAGGCTCAGCAGTCAGCTATGGAAAGCTTATTACGCAAACTTCCAGATCTTACTGATCGAGAAAAGAAACAAATTTCCAAGCATATGAAGAGCATTATCAATCAGATCTTGAAAGAGCCTTTGTTGCAATTGAAAGAAATGTCTGTGGGTGAAAATTCAGAATATGATATTGCCTTGATTGCAAAAATCTTCGATCTACATAGTGGAAAGGGAGTAAACCATGAGAAGCATTAAAGTTGGAACCAGAAAAAGCCAGTTGGCCATGACCCAGACCAAAATGGTGGTAGAGCGTTTAAAAGAATGCCATCCTGATGTGGAGTTTGAATTGGTCCCTTATAAAACCCAAGGAGATCGGTTGGTTCATGTTTCTCTGCAAACCATTGGTGGAAAAGGCGTTTTTGTCAAGGAAATTGAACAGGCGCTCTTAAATCAAGACATCGATATCGCCATCCATAGTTTAAAAGATGTTCCTTCTATCCTTGTGGACGGATGTACCATTGGTGCCATTCCGGAGCGAGAAGATGTCAGAGACTGTCTGATCTATAGAGAAGAAGGGATGACCTTGGCCACTCTTCCTCAAGGAGCCGTTGTAGGGACCAGTAGTATTCGACGCCAGGTCCAACTTCAGAGTCTAAGAAGTGATCTCCAATTCAAACCTTTACGTGGAAATATTGATTCGCGCATCCGCAAGTTACAAGAAGGCGAATGCGATGCTATCGTGTTAGCTGCTGCTGGCCTAAAACGGATCGGGTATTTAGATCAGTCGCCCTCTCTCAACTTAGAATTTTTAGATCCTCATACATTTATTCCTGCTGTTTCGCAAGGGGCATTAGCCGTTGAATGTCGGGAAGATGATGAGGACGTCCTGGAAATATTGGCTTCTATCCATGATAAAGAAGTAGAAAACTGCATCCAATTGGAAAGAAGTTTCTTAAGCTTGATGAATGCGGATTGTACCTTCCCAGTTGGAGCTCATGCTCAATTCACGGATGGTCACTATCATTTAGAAGCTATGCTAGCAGATGCCAAAGACCGTTGCCTGCATGTAGCTCTCGCGTCTGAGGATGGAAGCGACCTACCCAAACGTGCTCTGGAGCAATTAATGGAAGAAGGAGCCTTAACAGACAAATGGTGGGAAGCTTAATTATTTTTACAAGGGAACAGAAACCTTCTGTCGAATTACAAACCCTATTGGAGCAGAACCAAGTAAGATGGATGCATGCACCATTGATTTGCACGCAAGGCAATCCGATTCCACCAATGCTGGATGACAAACTGGACAAAGCTGATTGGGTCTTCTTTACCAGTGCCAATACCGTCCAATTATTTCTTCCCTATTTGAGACCTGATTTGAAGATTGCGTCGATTGGAAGCCAGACTAGTAAGCTATTAAAAGAACAAGATATTGATGTCACTTTTGAGTCTAGTAGCCAGTATGGAGTGGATTTTATCAAGGAGTGGGCAAGTCGATACGGGGATCATCAAGCTATTTTGTTCCCACACAGTGATCTTGCTAATCCAACCTATCCAAAAATGTTACAAGAATTGGGGCATGATGTTTATGCTTGGCCCCTCTATCAAACTGTTGCCAATCAAGAGGGAATCGCTAAAATAAGAGAGCTTCTATCCTTAAAAGAACCATGTGTATGGACCTTTGCTAGTCCATCAGCCTGGGATGTTTTTTATCAAGAAGGGCTTTCTTTGCCAAAACATCACCAAATTGGCGTTATTGGAGAGACTACAGCAAAAGCTGTTTTAGATTGTGGTGTTTCCGTAAACTATATTCCTTCAAGTCCATCAATGGTGAAATTGGTTGAGCTGATCATAAAGGAGATTAAAGAACATGAATTTTAAAAGACATCGTAGACTAAGAAAAAATCCTCTTATGAGAGATTTGGTCAGAGAAACGACTGTAAGTGTCAATGACTTTATTCAACCACTCTTTGTAAAGGAGAATCTAGAGCAAAAAGAAGAAGTGGCTTCCATGCCAGGAGCCTATCAATTTGCCTTAGCAGATCTTCTAGAAGAAGTCGAATCCTGTGTACAACTCGGGATTAAATCTTTTATAATCTTTGGAATTCCAGCTCTTAAAGATGAAGTTGGTTCAGAAGCTTCTAATCCGGATGGAATTGTTCAAAAATCCCTTCGCTTGATCAAGCAACACTATCCAGATCTCATTCTTGTAGCAGATACCTGTCTCTGTGAATTTACGAATCATGGCCATTGTGGCATTCTAGATGGTGAAACGGTTGTGAACGATCTTTCTTTGGAACGCTTAGTCCAAGTAGCGATTAGTCAAGCTGAAGCGGGGGCAGATATCATTGCACCGTCCAATGCTATGGATGGATATGTTACAGCGATTCGAGAAGGCCTAGACAAGTCTGGCTTTGACATGGTACCCATTATGTCTTATTCGGTTAAATTTGCTTCTAGTTTTTATGGACCATTTCGTGATGCTGGTGAGAGTGCTCCGGCATTTGGGGATAGAAAAACCTATCAGATGGATCCAGCAAACCGTTTAGAAGCTCTGCGGGAGGCTCAAAGTGATGAAGAAGAAGGAGCAGATTTCCTCATGGTAAAACCAGCTCTTGCCTTCTTAGATGTCTTGAGAGATCTAAGAAATCAAAGTGATCTTCCTCTAGTCGCTTATAATGTCAGTGGGGAATACAGTATGGTGAAGGCTGCTGCTGCCCAAGGTTGGATTGATGAGCGTGCCGTTGTCATGGAAAGTCTTATCGGAATGAAGCGAGCAGGAGCGGATTTAATCATATCTTATTTTGCCAAGGATGTAGCAGGATATTTGAAAGGCTAGGATGAAAGATGAAACGAACACAATCAAATGATTACTTCAAAGAAGCAGAATCCATTTTCCCAGGTGGTGTCAATAGCCCTGTACGAGCTTTTAAGGCAGTCGGTGGCAATCCTCTCTTTATAGACCATGCTCAAGGAGCTTATCTCTATGATGTAGATGGGAATCAATTTGTGGATTACGTGCTCTCTTGGGGACCTATGATTTTAGGTCATGCTCCTAAAGATGTTCTTGAAAAAGTACAAGATGCCCTATGGGAAGGTACTAGTTATGGTGCACCGAGTCCACGTGAAATCAAACTAGGCAAGCTTATTAAAGAACGTCTCCCTTTTGTAGAGAGAATTCGAATGGTCAATTCTGGTACAGAGGCAACCATGAGTGCCATCCGTTTAGCGCGTGGGATTACCAAACGACCAAAAGTAGTGAAATTTATTGGTTGCTACCATGGACATAGTGATTCTTTCTTGGTACAAGCTGGCTCTGGTGTAGCAAGCTTTGGTATTGCTGATTCAGCAGGTGTGATTCCTGAGGTGGCGCGTGAGACCATTGCCCTTCCTTATAACGATCTAGAGGCTTTACGGACCTGCTTTGAAGAACACGGTGCAGAAATTGCCTGTGTGATCGTAGAAGCTGTTGCCGGCAATATGGGCTTGATTTCAGGCCACCAAGAATTTATCGAGGAGATTCGCCGTCTCACAACAGAAGCAGGTTCACTCTTTATCATGGATGAAGTCATGACTGGTTTTCGGGCTCATTACCAAGGGGCAGTGGGCTTGTATCAAGTCGATCCAGATTTGATCTGTCTAGGAAAAGTCATTGGTGGTGGATTCCCAGTTGCTGCTTTTGGTGGAAAAGCTCAATACATGAACCAAATTGCTCCTTTAGGAGATATTTATCAAGCGGGTACTTTATCAGGAAATCCAATTGCCATGGCAGCTGGCTATGAAAACTTGCGCCTATTAACCAAGGAAGTCTTTGATCAAACGGTTGAAAAGACAGACTATCTCTGTCAGGGGCTTCGCCAGTTGGCAGAAAAACATGGCGTAGCCCTTCAAGTAGTCTCTGTTGGAACCATGTTTGGATTTTTCTTCTCAGAAAAACCAGTTTTGAATTTTGAAGATTCCAAAGAAGCAGATCATCAGCTTTTTGCCAAGGTTCATGGCTTGCTTTTAGAAGAAGGTGTTTATATTGCACCATCTCAGTATGAGAGCAACTTCTTATCCAGTGCCCATTCCTTTGAAGATCTGGACCGTACTTTAGCTGCTTTTGACAAAGCCTTTAGCCAGTTGTCATGAAAGGAAGATTATGGGGAAGATTGTTTTAGTCACGGGTGGCGCTCGTAGTGGCAAATCCTCCTTTGCTGAATCAAAACTCATCCAGAAGGAAGGGGTTTGTTATATCGCAACTGGTCTCGTGATGAAAGAGGATCCAGAGTGGCAGGAACGGGTCAAGCTCCATCAACAAAGACGTCCACAAAGCTGGGATACGCTTGAGCAATACCGGGACTTAGCTAGATGGATTGAACAAGACGAACACGGTGATTACTTAGTAGACTGTGCGACCATGTTGACGACCAATCGGCTCTTTGATTTGGTCAATGAGTGGTATCCCGAGAAAGGCTACTTATCAGATGAGCAGTTTTTAAGTAAAGCCGAACAAGCCCGAATTTTGGAAGCCATGGAAGCCGAGTGGTCTCAGATTCTTTCTGCTATGAAGAAACGCGAAGCTACTTTTTGGATTGTCACCAATGAAGTGGGTCTGGGTATTGTTCCGGACACGCGTCTAGGACGTTACTTTAGAGATCTTCAAGGTCGGGTCAATCAATTAATTGCAAAGGAGGCAAGTGAAGTCTACTTAGTTATTTGTGGACTAGCACAGCAGTTAAAATGATTTCAGCACTGATTATCTATACACAATTTTTTAGTCGGATTGTGATTCCAAAAGCGGTTGATCTCTCCTATGTGCGAAAAGGAGTTCCCGTTTTAACGCTCTTTGGTCTCTTATTAGGGCTCATTTCCTCCTTATTTTTTGTTTTGACATCTTTGGTACTTCCTGACACCATTGCCTGGATTTTGACCTTGTTCTTTGATGTTCTTTTAACGGGAGGCTTCCATTTAGATGGTCTTGCTGATACAGCTGATGGCTTATTCTCTTCTCGTTCCAAGGAACGGATGTTGGAAATCATGAAAGACAGCCGTATCGGTAGTAACGGTGTCTTGGCCTTAATTTTCTATTACGGCCTCATGATCGCCATGGGACCATATCTTCCCCAGCCCAAGTGGCTGATTGTCGCTTCTTTATCAATGATTGGAAAGGTTGGTTTGACCATTCAGCTCTACAAGATGCGCTATGCTAGAGAATCTGGTGGCTCTGGAAACTTCTTTTCCGGAACCAAGACCAGTTCCATCCTCTTAGCTCAGATTGTCCCACTGGCTGTTCTTATGGCTGGCTTTTGGCTCAAAGGGCTCCTTGCTTATAGCTTGGTCATCATAGGGTCTCTTGCCTTTCGCTGGTTCGTTTACCAAAAGATTGATGGGGAGACAGGGGATACCTTAGGAGCATCAGTAGAAGTAGCCCAGATATTATTTTTAATAGGAATGATCATATGACAGTAAAAAAGTGGTACCTGATTCGCCATGGAGAAACAGACTTTAATAAAAAACGGTTTTTCTATGGAAAAGCGGATGTCTCCATCAATGAGACGGGAAAAGAACAAGCTGCCCTCCTTCATCAATTGATGAAAGGAAAAAGCATTTCGCAGGTTTATACTAGTCAGCTCAAAAGAACGCAAGAAACAGCAGCCATCATTTTCCCAGATCAGAAACCAACGGCTTATAAAGCCTTGAACGAAAGAGATTTCGGCTTATGGGAGGGAAGGACAGCCAATGAAATTCAAGCTGCCTTTCCCTTAGTTTGGGAAGAATGGTTGGAAAGTCCCTTTGACGTAACTCCATCTAAGGCAGAACCCTTTCAAAAATTTAAAGATCGGGTCCAATCCATTGTCGAAGAGATTCGTGAAACAGATGATGATGAAATTGCGATAGTTGGGCATCTAGGTGTTTTGCGCTTGATTTATCAATTTTTAGTAGATCCGGAAGCTGACTTTTGGTCGATTGATATCCCTCAAGGTACTGTTTTACTCCTAGAAGACAAGGATCCTTGGGAAGAAACGTTACTTACAGAATGTGGCGAGAAGGATCATGCAAGCGAAAGCTGATGAAGATGGCAACTGGGTGAGTCAAGAAGGTAAGAGAAATTTTCTTTTGTTCTTATTTTCTTGAAGGAAAATATATTAATAGAATGAGGATACAAATGAAAAAATGGAAATTTATGATCGGAGCGACTCTCATGAGTCTAGCCCTTATGGGTTGTGCAAAAGCTAATCAACCCTCATCACCAGAAGCAGCTAAAAATGCTCAAACGGTGACGATTGGTTATACCCAATTCCCAACCAATATTGATCCGGCAGATGAATATAATGGTTGGTTTACTGTTCGTTATGGAGTTGGAGAAACCTTATTTAAAATGGATGATCAATTAGTCCCTCAACCCTGGCTAGCTGAAAAAATCGAACAAATTTCTCAATTAGAGTGGAAAATCACCCTTCGCAATGATGTCACTTTCCAAAATGGGGAAAAGATGACAGGTGCTAAGGTGGAAGCCTCTCTAAAACGACTGATTGAAAAGAGTAAGCGCGCGGCTGCTGACCTTGGAGTAGAGAGTATCAAATCTGACGGTCAAACTGTGACCATCAAAACAAAATCAGAACAGCCCATTATGAAGAATCTACTAGCAGAGCCTTACTCTGTTATTGTAGACGTAGATGGAAAAGCTGCCTCAGATAAAGCACCAGTAGGGACAGGACCATTTCTCATCAAGACATATACGCCAGAAACAGGAGCTACTTTAGAGGCCTATGAAAACTATTGGGGTGGTAAAGCGAAGGTCGCACAGGTTCAGATTAAATATTTCTCTGATCCGACAGCCATTTCTGCAGCCCTTCAATCCAAAGAAGTTGATGCTGTTTATGGGCTCCCATATGCTAATTTAGCAAGCTATAAGAAGGACAGCCAGTATAAAATTTCTGAAAAAGAAGGTGGCCGTTACTTAAGCTATGTCTACAACTTTGAAAATCCTTATGTAGCAGATGATCAGTTCCGTCAAGCTTTGGATACCTTGGTCGACAAGAAAACTTATACAGAATCCCTCTTTAAAGGTGCGGCCGTACCAGCTACTGGACCGCTCCCTTCTAGCTCCGATTTTGCCTTAGATAAAAGTGTTCATGAGTTTAATGTAGAAAAAGCTAAGAAACTGTTAGATGAGGCTGGCTACAAGGATACCGATGGCGATGGCTACCGTGAAAAAGATGGAAAGAAAGTCACGATTGAATTGCTCTCCTTTACCCGTTTACCAGAAATGCCGTTAGCCATTGAAGCTTCTCAACAACAATTAAAAGAGGTAGGAATTGAAGCGAAGATTCGTAAGGTGGAAGTGAGTGCTGTCGCAACGGAGAAAGATTACGCCTTCACGCCTTATGCCGTCGTAGCTGCTCCGATTGGCGATCCATATGCTTACTTTAACTCAGCTGTCAAAACTGGGGGAGTAGGAAATGTCGGTCATTATAGCAATGCGGAAGCTGATCAGAAGATCGAAGCGCTAGCAACTGAGACCGATCAGAAAAAACGGATCCAATTGAGCAAGGACATTCAAGCCCTTATGGATAAGGATCATGGGTATACGATCATTGGATTTTATAAAGTTGCTATCGTCATGGACAAATCCATCTCTCATTTGGAATCCCATCCAACAGATTATTATCATGTAACCAACAAACTCTCGAAGGAGTAAAGCTATGTTGCAACTGACGAATGTCACGGTTTCTTCCCCGTCAAAGGTTATTTTAGATCGACTTTCTCTAACCGTTTCGGCAGGTGAAGCAGTCGGAATCGTCGGAGAAAGCGGAAGTGGCAAAACAACGATTTTAAAACTGCTTTTGGGTCTTCCCTTGAATGACTTAGTCTTTACCCAAGGCAGGATTTCTTATAGGGATCAGGCCATCAGCCCACAAAAGAAGCGGGTTTCTTATCCCTTTGTGGGGACAGAACTGGCCTGGATTACCCAACAGTCCAGTCTCGGTTTTAACAATAACCGTAAAATCAAGCACCATTACGAGGATCTCGTCAAGAGTCATGGCTCTCAAGTAGAAAAGATGAGATCGTTAGAGGAATGCCTCCAGATGGTTGGCTTAGATCCAGCACAGGTTCCATCAAAGTACCCTTTTGAACTCAGTGGAGGTATGATGCAACGAGTGGCCATTGCTTTGGCCTTAGCCAGTCATCCTAAATTGCTCTTAGCAGATGAGCCGACCAGTGCCCTGGATGTTCTCTCCAAGGAATCGTTTATTCAAACCTTGATTGAATTGCTAAGGACCGAAGAATCTAGCCTCTTATTTGTTACTCATGATATGAGTGTTGCAAAAAGGTTGGCAGATAGGATCTTGGTTATGAAGGAGGGGAAGATTGTGGAAGAAGGAAGTCGCGATCATATTTTCCAAAATCCGCAACATTCTTACACCCAGAAGTTACTAAGGGCTATTCCAAAATTAAAATTGTAGCAGGAGTCACCAAATGACCTATTTACTCGAATGTAAAGATCTCACTCATCATTATAATGATCCGCTTCATCATCTAGCAGGTGTTTTTGATGTCTCCTTTACGCTAGAAAAAGGGCATCGGCTTGGTTTGGTTGGAGAATCCGGTTCGGGTAAAAGCACCATTGCCAAAATTCTGAGTCGACTCCTGAATCTGCAAGAGGGAAGTATTCAGTTCTTGGGGCAATCGCTGACGACTTATACAGACTTTGAGTTTTACAAAAAGGTGCAATACATTTCTCAACAGCCCCAAGAAGCCTTTCATCCCAAAAGGACCTTACAAGCCAGTTTAGAAGAGGTTTGTCAGAATTTTAAGATTTGTAAGACTAAGAAGGAGATGGAAGAGCAGATTCACCAACTCTTGGAAAGGGTTGGCTTGCATCCGGATCTGGCGCAGCAGTTTCCCCACCAATTAAGTGGCGGAGAATGTCAACGGATGGCTATAGCCAGAGCTCTCTTGGTCCAGCCTGACTTATTGATTTGTGATGAGATCACCAGTGCCTTAGACGTGACTGTCCAAGAGGGAGTGATGGACCTTCTACAAGAGATTCAGAATAGCTCCCAAACTTCTTTTCTCTTTATTTCACACGATATTGCGCTGGTCAGCCAATTTTGTGATGAAATCATGGTACTAAAAGATGGAAAAATTCAAGAGAAAGGGGTGATGTCAGACGTTTTGCGAAATCCTCAATCAGACTACACCAAAATGTTGATGAAACCATATCAGGAAGAAGGAAGGGAGCTATGATAAGATATTTCATCAAATTACTGTTTCAAATGGTTTTGATTCTGCTCTGTGTTAGCTTTCTTTCTTTCTTGTTAGTGTATCTAGCCAAAGGGGACCCTGCAGAAAGTATCTTAAATGCGCAAGGAATTCCTTATACCAAAGAACTACTAGAGATAAAACGAGCTGAGATGGGCTTTAATGATAGTTTTATACTGCAATATCTGAGATGGTTAGGAAACATCCTCCAAGGGAATTTTGGGATCAGCTATCGTACAGGAGCTCCAGTTTGGGATCAATTGGTCTTTTACTTTCCAAATACGATCTATCTAGGGATCCATATCTTGTTAGCAACGCTTGCCATTTCCCTTCCTCTCGCGATATATGCAGCCTATCATATCGGTAGTGGACTGGATCGATGTATAATGACGGTTTGCGCATTTTTAAATGCCATTCCTAGTTTTGTCATTGGAATTCTCTTAATGCTTGTCTTTTCGGTCAAGCTTGGCTGGTTTCCTATTCAGTCAACCGCAAATGAATGGGGCTTAATTTTACCGATTTCTACCATGGCCCTGACCATGTCTACACGCTATATTCCTCAATTAAGAACGGCCATCATAGATGAGCTGCAGTCACCAGCAGTCGAAGGGGCCAGAGGACGTGGCATACCGGAAGGTCGCATTCTATTTAAGGATGTCTTGTATAATACCCTTCCCTTTTTGTTGACATTGGTGAGTTTGTCACTGGGTTCTCTGTTAGGAGGTGTTGCTATCATAGAGTATTTATTCTCTTGGCCAGGAATTGGAAAAATGCTGATTGCAGTTGTGGTCAATCGGGATTATCCTCTAGTCCAAGGTGCTGTTCTGGTGATTACACTTGGGGTATTGCTTGTCAATTTTACCACCCAAGCCTTGATTACCTGGCTAAATCCGAAGGCCCGTCTATCGCAACCAACCCCCTTCCTTCTTTTTAAAAAAGAGGTCATTCCTAAAGGAAATGGAGGGGCTAAGTGATGAAAAAAGTTAGTCACCGTAACCTCTATCTCTTGGCTGGCTGCCTTCTCTTGGTTCTAGTAGTTTCTTGTCTGTCTCCCTTCTTTTTAGGAGACAGCATCACCAAGGTCCATTTAGAAAATGCCCTCCAAGCACCCAATAGTCAAGAATGGTTTGGTACAGATGCTGTGGGCCGGTCTGTATTTGCTCGAACTCTGAGTGGTGGAGTACAAACCATTGTGCCTGCAGTCGGGATCCTCCTCTTTGTAACCCTTGTTGGTTCCTTGATTGGAGTGACCAGTGCCTTGATAGGCGGGAAGTTGGATCGTGCTATTTTCTTGTTCATTACGGCTTTTCAGTCCTTGCCATCCATCGTCTTAGTGATTGCTATTGTGAGCCTGTTAGGAGTGGGATTGCAACAAACGGTCATAGCCATTGGCTTAACGGCTTGGACCAAGTATGCCTATATCACGCGGTCGCTGACCCTGCGTTTAAAAAATGAATTCTACATTCAGTCAGCAAAAATGTATGGAAATAGTTTTTGGAAGACCATCAAACATTACTATGTTCCTAGTCTATTTCCACAAATTGTCACCACCATGATCTTTAATGTTTCAACGATCATCATGGAGATTGCTGGCCTTAGTTTTGTTGGACTAGGCGCGCAGGCCCCGTCTCCAGAATGGGGAGCCATGATGAATGATGGTCGCACCTATATCCAGGAGGCTCCCTGGATCGTCGCTTTTCCTTGCATCTTCTTAATCGGGGTCATTTTATTGATTACAAAATTTGGAGATGCCTTACATACTAGTGTTAATAAAAATAATCAATCATGAGGTTTTTATAATGAAGAAATTTTGGAAATTAGCTGTTACGAGTTTAGCAGTTTTGTGTTTAGCTGCTTGCCAGCAGAATGGCAAGTCTTCAGACAGTAGTGGTGAAAAAGATAAAATCACGCTTGCTTGGGGAGAAGACTTCGGAGATGTCAATCCTCACGTATACAATCCAGATCAATTTATTATCCAAGATTTGGTGTATGAAGGTCTTGTCCGTTACGGAGACAATGGGAAAATTGAGCCTGCCTTAGCAGAGAGCTGGAAGGTTAGTGAAGATGGGAAAACCTATACTTTCAACTTGAGAAAAGCCAAATTCTCAGATGGCTCTGATTTCAACGCAGCTAATGTGAAGCGGAATTTCGATACGATCTTCTCAAAAGAAAACAAAGGAAACCATGAATGGTTTAACTTTACCAATGTTTTGGATAGTTACAAAGTTGTTGATGATCATACCTTTGAAATTACCCTTAAAGAACCATACAGTGCCACACTTTACGATCTTTCTATGATTCGTCCAATTCGTTTCTTAGCAGATGCCAGCTTCCCGGATGGTGATGATACAACTAAGAATAAAATCAAATCTCCTATTGGTACTGGTCAATGGGTGGTCAAAGATAAAAAATCCAACGAATACATCACTTTTGCACGGAATGAAAACTACTGGGGTGAAAAACCAAAACTGAAAGAAGTGACCATCAAGATTATTCCAGATGCCCAAACACGTGCCCTAGAATTTGAATCTGGAAAAGTAGATTTGCTGTATGGAAATGGTGTGATTGGTTTAAATACCTTCGCTCAATATAAGAAAGATAAGAAATATACAACAGATGTTTCGCAACCAATGTCTACTCGCTTGTTGCTTTTGAATGCCAAACAAGAAGTCTTTCAAGATAAGAATGTTCGTAAAGCAATTAACCATGCCATTAACAAAAAAGAAATTGCAGAGAAATTGTTCATGGGGGCAGAAACTCCTGCCGATACCATCTTCTCTAAATCAACTCCTCACTCAGATGCTGGCTTAAAACCATATAAATTTGATAACAAAGAAGCAGAAAAAATGTTGGATGCTGCTGGTTGGAAGAAGGGTTCTGATGGAATCCGTGCCAAAGATGGCAAGAAGATGGAATTGAATTTCCCTTACATTTCTACAAAAGCAACTGATAAAGATCTTGCAGAGTATTTCCAAGGCGAATTGAAGAAAATTGGTGTCGAAGTGAAATTGACGGCCATGGAAGAAGACGATTATTGGGCAAATGCGAAAACAGGAAACTTTGATATGATGCTCACTTTCTCTTGGGGAGCTCCATGGGACCCTCATGCCTGGATGACAGCATTGACAGCTGAGTCTGCACATGGTCACCCAGAAAATGTTTCTCTTGAAGCCCTTCCAATTAAGAAGGAATTGGATGAAACCATCAAACAAACCTTGACAGAAGCTGACGAAGATAAAGTAGATGCTGGCTATAAGAAAGCTTTGACCTTGCTCCATGAAGAAGCAGTTTATATCCCATTGACTTATCAGTCAGTGATCTCTGTTTATCGTACAGGTGAGTTGAAAAATGTTCGTTTTGCTCCAGAAGAAAATGCCCTTCCAGTTCGCTATATCGAAAAAGTGAACAAATAAGGACAAGGTCTTGAATGAAGTAGACAATGTGGCCTCCATCAAAGTGACAATCCTTTTATTTTGATATGGGACTCCGCTTTAGAGGATCAATGTTGATCTTTTAAAGCGGATTACATTGTTTTAGGATCTACGTTTTATATGATATGAAAGCTGTTTTAAAAAAAATTATTAGTTTTATAAGTGGTTTACTTGTTATCTCTATTATTACCTTTATCCTGACCAAATTTACGTCACAGGATCCAGCAGAGAATTATCTGCGAATTCGGCATTTGCCAATCACTCCAACAGCTCTTGAAAATGCAAGAAGCTATTTGGGCTTGGACAAATCCTGGATTGAACAATATCTATCTTGGTTCGTAAAAGTTCTTCACCTGGACTTTGGAACCTCTTATTTACTGAAGGAATCCGTTGTCAGTTTAATTGCTGGTCGTTTCCTATCCACTTTTTATTTAGGAGTGACTTCCTTTATTCTGATTATTGTCGTTTCTATTCCCATTGGGGTTATCAGTGGCTTGAAGACCAATTCCTTCTTTGACAAATGCGTGCGCTTCCTTGGCTTTACCTCGGTATCCATGCCTGCCTTTTGGTTGGGATACATGTTGATTTTTATTTTTTCTGTGAAATTAGGCTTATTGCCTGTATCTGGTAAAAATGAACCTCTCAGCATCGTCTTACCAAGTATCACCTTAAGCTTTTCGCTGATTGGCCAATATATTGCCTTGGTGAGAAAGGCTGTATCGACCCAGTTGGAGAGTCCACATGTTGAAAATGCGCGCATGAGAGGGGTTAAACTACGCTATCTTTTACCCAATCATATTCTTCGAAATGCTTTGCCATCCATTGCGACTGGTTTAAGTCTAACCTTTGTCTATTTGATGACGGGTTCCTTGATTGTTGAAGAAGTTTTCTCCTGGAATGGATTAGGCAGTTTGTTTGTAGAGGCGATTCGTTCGATCGATACACCTTTAATTCAAGGATGTATGATGTTATTTGGCTTATTATTCTTATTAAACAATGGCATGACGCAAGCGGTCAATCACTGGATTGACCCACGAGTAAGGAAGAGAGGTAATGGATCATGAAAAAAAGTGTGATGTTTTCCATTTTCATATTAGGTCTCTTGGTTTTCCTTGCTTTGTTTGCCTCTTTTATAGCGCCTTATGATCCGCAATATGTAGATGTTTCTAATAAGCTCTTAAGTCCAAGTCCCCAACATCTTTTAGGGACAGACCAATTGGGAAGAGATGTTTTTTCGAGACTCTTATATGGTGCACGCTATTCCCTATTCTTAGCTGTCGCAATTAGTGTCTTAGAAGTAGTGACCGGCTTTATCGTAGGTTTGGTTGTAGGTTGGTATCAAGGAAAAATGGAAGGTGCCTTTCTTTGGCTGACCAATGTTTTGATGGCCTTTCCGAGTTTTCTTCTTTCACTTGCTACTGTTGGAATCTTGGGACAAGGGATGAGCAATATGATCATTGCCATTGTCATTATCGAATGGATCTACTATGCAAGGATTGTGACAAATCTGGTCATTTCTACCAAACAAGAGCCCTATGTGATTAGTTCCCAGATCATGGGAATGGGATCATTTCATATCCTCAAAAACCATATTTTGCCCTTTATCTACAAACCAGTACTGGTGATTCTTCTCATGAACATTGGGAATATCATTCTGATGATTTCAGGATTTTCATTCTTAGGAATTGGAGTCCAACCCAATGTTTCGGAGTGGGGCTTAATGTTGCATGATGCGCGGGCCTACTTCCGAGTGGCACCTTGGATGATGATCGCACCAGGCTTAGCTATCTTTTTAACCGTCATTTCCTTTAACCTATTTGGTGAATATATCGAAGAGAAAGGAGAGAAGAATGGAATCATTCATCATTAAAGATCTTTCTCTTGTCGATCAGGAGGAGGCTCGTCTGGATCGGGTTTCCTTCACCCATCCCTTGGGAGAATCCCTGCTAGTGGTGGGAGAAAGTGGATCTGGAAAAACGCTCTTAACTAAGGCTTTAATAGGGATTATTCCTCGGAACATGAAACAGACCGGATCGATTCATTATGGAGAACTCCACCTAGATTCTTTTTCAGACAAAGACTGGAACGCCTTTAGAGGGCAGAAGATCGCCTATTTGGTTCAAAATCCCATGTCCATGTTTAATCCCTTTCAAACGATTTGGACGCATTTCTATGAAACCATAAAAAGTCATTCAACTCTTTCCAAAAGTGAATGCCGCAAGAAAGCTCTTGACGTTTTAGAAAAGGTTCGGATCGCAAATCCAGAATCAGTTCTTTATCAGTATTCCTTTGAACTAAGTGGAGGCATGCTCCAACGGATTATGTTAGGCATGATCTTATGTCTAGATCCCGAAACGATTATACTAGACGAACCAACCTCAGCAGTCGATCGGGTGAATCGTGAGATGATCCTAAGCTTGATCAAAGACTTACTGGCTCAGCACAAGACGGTTATTACCGTTACCCATGACTATTATTTAGCCAGGGAACTCGGGGGCAATATGTTGGTCTTGGAGAAGGGCAAAGTCGTTGAATTTGGAAAAACCGAGGATCTTTTGACAGCTCCAAAAGAAAGCTATACCAAGGAATTATTTTTAGAACAAGATTTGAAGCAGGTGATCAGAAATAATGCTGGAATGTAAAGATATTACGGTCAACTATCAAGGAAAAACTGTATTAGACCATTGCAATCTATCCATCAAAAAAGGTGAAATTGTCGGAATTATGGGAGAAAGTGGGAGTGGCAAGTCCACGCTGGCAAGAGTCATCTTAGGAATTGAAAAGCCAACTCAAGGACAGGTTCTCTTAGAAGGCAAAACCTATTCCATCAAAGAGGATGGCGTTCGCATCTTAGTCGTTTTCCAAGATTCCTTTCACTCAGTCAATCCACGATTTACTGTGAGAGAAATCTTGCTAGAAGCTCTTCCCAAAGATTTTCCGATGGAGCAGGTCGACACTGTTTTAAAAGAGGTAGGTTTACCATCAGAAGCACTAGAAAAAAGAGCAAGAGAATTAAGTGGTGGCCAGTTGCAAAGAGTTTGCATTGCCAGAACCTTGCTCCTAAACCCAGATGTCATTATTTTTGATGAATCTCTCAGTGGTTTGGATCCCAAAACCCAGGTTCAGATTTTACAATTGCTTTATAAGATTCATGGTAAGTATCAGAATACCTTTATCTTCATCGCCCACGATGAGCAATTGTGCCGGGCCATTTGTGATCGCATCCTGATCTTAGAAAATGGTCAATTTACCCGTGAAATTCAGGATCTATCGGAAGCGACCTGATCTTCCAAGGGAACAAGAAGCAATAAAAAGGAGAAAAGTGTGAAACAAACATTTGAAACACGTAAATTATATTTTGGATTTCCTGTATTTTTCTTAGGATACAAGGATGATGCGCATGGATATAATATTTCGACCTCTAGTTCAGCCTATACTCTCGGTAGTATGATGGTGGTCGCTATGAGAACCAAAGGAAATGCCGTCACAGAAATTAAAAAACACGGATCGTTCACCGTGAATATCCCTACAGAAGAGCTCTTAACAGAGGTTGAAATTGCTGGTTTTAATAGCCGCAAGGACAAGTTTGCTCTTACAGGTCTAGACTATACAATTGGGGAAACAGTAGACGCTCCAATGGTAACGGCTTGTCCAGTTTCCATTGAATGCCAAGTTGTTGAATTTGTCGAATGTGGAGCATTGACCAATATTATCGCTCGTGTAACCCGTCGTGAAGTAGAAGATGACTTGATTGACGAAGATGGTACCTTCAAGAGCGATACTTTCTCACCGATCAGCTATATTGGAGATGGAGCTGGCCGTTATTATAGAAACTATAAAGATGGTGGCGTTCAAATGGGAAGCATCATCAAGAAAATCAGAGAAAATGAAGAATAGCAGAAAAAGGCTAGGGGACCCCTTAGCCTTTTTACTTTCCAAGCGCCACTTTTCTAAGAAGGGCTTTGCGTTTTCGTTCCTCTACCATGCTTAGAAACTCTTGGTAGGCTTTTTCTAGGTCAGCTTGGTATCCTTGTGGGACCTTAAATTCCAACTGATCCAGAAAGACAGGAGCACTGGTCCCTTTATAGATTTCTCCTTGAAAGAAGTAGTTCTTGCTGACAATGTCGATAGAGAGTTGCGAAGAACGCCAACGTCTCTTGCGCGTGTGTTTGGGTTTCCATCGAAGTTTTAGCTGCTGATCTCGCAAGTACCAGCCCATGATTTCAAGGCTGGCCCTTTGTCCAGTTTTAGGGTCCAGATAGTCAGCTGGGATGCTGAAGACCTTGCCCCCACGTTTACTATATAAGAAGGGATGAAAATCGGGAATGAAGTCATAGTCTTTGCTGGAGACAACCGATAGATCATCAGGAGCTCCCACCTCAGAACGGCTCGTATAACGAAAAGGATCAAAGTCTGCCAGGCTTTTTGCTGTTCTTTTCCATTCGAGTTCATAAGCCGTGACCTGGTCCCCTATAGTACGTGTCGACTTTAGAAAAGAAAGGACGTCCTCGTGAGCCTGATAGAGAGCAACGATGTTCTTTAACCGCGCTTCCTCAGAAAATTCGTACAGATCTCGGGGGAAAGCCAAAACGTAAAGAGTATGAAGCGCTTCAAGAGGGACAGCAGCGATGCCCTCTAAGAGCTCCTGACGGTCGATGAGACTAGCATGGGCAAATAAAAGGCTTTGCCCAGAATCTTGTTCTAGATCAATCACAAACAGTTGCATCTCTCTTTTAAAGAGGAGAATGAAAGTATCCGCTGTTTCCTTCTCAAAACGAACCAACGGAATGGAAGAATAATGGTGGTAGGGCTTTAAGGCAAGATAAGTCCCCAATGTTTCTGTGATATAATGCATTTTTCTATTGTAACATAAGAAAGGAAGAACTCAAAAAAACCACTCCCGAAAGGGAAGTGGTTCTGTGTTGGTTCTTATTTGAGACCGTATTTTACAAGGAGCTTCCATTATATGCTTAAATACCTATTAGATAGCGTATTTTAAACGGAGGTTTTTCCAGAATTGTTACGTGTACTATATTATGTATAATTGAATGGGTACCAAAAAGGTACTAAATATTTTGTTTCGGAGCTTATAAAATAAAGAAAAGACTATGCTATTTACCTCCTTAAAATAAGACTAAAATAATTTCACAAAATTCATTAAGATCACTTAAAATTATATAGAGTTGTTTCGTATATTTAATTCCGTAAATCAAGACATTTTATGCTTCTTATAGATTTTTTATTACTATTTTGATATAATTATATTGGTATTTAACTAAAGCTTCAGAACGTTTTTCTGATCTTTATGGTTTTTTTTTCTAAAGAGGTATAGATATAAAATGAAGTATAAGTTTTTTAGTAGATATATAGATACTTCTGTATCTTATAAAGAATTTCAAGATTTTTTATTTTTTGAACAAAATTATTGGGATGATTATGGTTTCGAAACAGTATTTGAGGTATATAAGCCTGATGATAATGGCAAAGTAGAGAAGGTAGGTTCAATAGGAATTGCAAGATTGAATGCTTCGCTCCAAAATGGGAAATATATAGCTTTTAATGAGTTTGATACTAGCAAAATATATGAAAAATTACCAGATGGATTTGTGAGTATTGGTAATAGTGACTTCTATTTTAATTTACATAGATATTATAACAAAAGGATTTGTAAAGAGATTTTACAAGATTTAAATGATTTATGTGTTAATTATGATAAGAAACAAAAAAATATTCATTATCACCATCATGAAGTAGTAAAAAATTCCTTTTTTAGAGGCTATTCTTATGATAACGCAATTAGATTAGTCGAATTCACATTAAAACCTTTAGCTGATGAAGGAAGTAGAGAAGGATATAACATAACCTATACGTATTCATTAAATGATGAAGTTTTTTCTGAAATTAATTTTGCTGCTGATTCAGAAACTGCATTTCCACAGAATGTCCATGCTATTATAGGAAACAATGGATCGGGGAAAACAACTTTTATAAAAGATATTTTGTTATTAGCGATTAAACAAAAATTACAAGTAAAATCTAACTTTAAAAAGAATGATGAAAGATTAGACATTTCATTTTCTTCTATTCAAGATATTAAAGTTGATTCTCCAGAGGACTATTTTTCAAAGGTTATATTAATTTCCTTTAGTCCGTTTGATAGTATGTATTTGAAAAATGGTCTCCCAATAGGGAAAAATGGGAATGTAAAGTATCTTGGACAATACCAAAATGGTAATGAACCTCTAAATTTTAATCAATTGTTTTCACTATTTCATAGCTTGATTGAACGATTGATAGATAACAGGGATAATTGGTTGTTTTTTAAAGAAATATTGGGAAATCAGGATTTTGATGGCGATATTTTACCGATAGTTAATGAGATAGAAAAACAAATTGAAAAGAAGACAACGGCTGAAGAAGCGGAAAGAGCGTATAGGAAAGTATTTTGGCAAATGAGTGCAGGTCAAAAAATAATACTTTTATCTATATCTACTTTGATAACAGAAGTAGAACAATTTAATTTAGTTCTTATCGATGAACCTGAACTTTTTTTACACCCTCCTATGATTTCAAATTATATTCGTAGTATTTCGGATATCATGAAAAAGAAAAACGGTCTTTGTATTTTAACTACTCACTCGCCAATTATAGTCCAGGAGATACCTAGGGATTGCGTGAAAATTATTCAACCCAATGATAAGGGTGGTATAAAGATGTGTGAACCTGAGTATGAAACTTTCGGTGAAAACTTATCAACATTAACAAATACAATTTTTAATCTTAACCAATATAAATCAGGATTCTATAGATTGATTAAAGATATTATAAGTAATCCTGAAAAATATAATTTTTCAAAGGAAGATATTGAAGTTTTAGAATTTGGTAGAGATGGAATGCTTTATAAGAGTCTTTTACTTTCTGAAGTATATGGAAGTGAGGAAGATTGATGCTAAATAGTATATGTAGGGAAGAAAAAGATTATCAATGCCAATTTCAACATTATATAGCTTTGGAAAGAATTTCAGATGATGATAGAGAGATTTTAAATAAGCTCGAGGAATATATATCTAATGAAGCAACAACCTACTATTCTAATGCTATTGCTAACTATACATATAACGAAACTATAATAACAAAAAATAAAGAGATAGTTGGTAATAACTATGGGGCTTTTTGGGAAAAACATAAAAGTGTATTAAAAGGAATGCTTGAAGATTCTAAAGAGTGTCCTGTTTGTGGTTTGTCTTATTTAAATCTTTTTAATTATAAAAAATCTATAGAACATGTATTCCCTAAGAGTGAGTATCAACAATATATCTTATCTCCAATAAATTTAGTCTATTTCTGCAATGTCTGTAATCGTAAAAAGAGTGATATAGTTAATGGATGCAAAATTTTTCATCCACTTTTTTCTGAAATCGAATGTTGCAGTGAACCAAAAATAAAATTTTGCTTGAGAAAAAAATTTAAAGTAGAAATTGAAGTAAAGATTGACGAAAGCAATAATGATTACTTTTATTTTATAAATGATGTGTTTCAATTACATAAAAGATACCGAAATTTTATTATGCAATTTATTAATATGGCTATTTCATCAATAGAAAATATTACCAAGGGATTATTGATAGGATTATCCTTAGAAGATAAATACGAAAAATTAAGTCAATTTATTAATGAATCATTTTTTAAGGTATTTCCGGATTATATTTTAAAAACAGAAACTGAAAAAATGATTGTAATAAAACTAAAGGATGCTATTAAAAACCAACCAAAGTTGTTTGCACGATACATAATAGACGAGTCAAGTATATTAAAGATTGTTTAAAAATGATAAATTTTTAGTATCATATATCTTTTATTAAAAATATTTAAAAGAATGTTAATTTATCAGCATTCTTTTTCATTTCAATCAGTTTCTTGAAAATAGAAAAAGGATGCTATTTGCATCCTTAAAAGTCAAACATTCTATTTTGGTGTTTGACAAATACAATGAGGAACGCTGATTACTTCATAACCGTATTGATCTGTTACGATTGCTTTAACTTCTTGTTTAGTAAGTTTTCCCGGAAGTGCGATATCTTCATAATCAACGATTTTACCCTGTTTGTAGAATTTTACAGTCGAATATGTTTTACTTTTAAACATCGTAAAATCCTCCTTTCTTTGTTACTAATATTAGTATGCCATTAAAGTGATAAAAAACTGGAAAAAAATTACAAATTTTAAAACTATTTTCTATTTGATCTTAGTTCTTCGATTTCTGCCCTCATAGCCATTTTGTGTTTTTCTATTCTTTCTTTAAGGCTTAATCTTTTTTCAGTTAATTCTAAATGATCAACTAGTTCTTTGGTAGTAAATGTATCAAGTAGATAGAATGAGATATTCTCACGAAATCTAGTAACATCAGTTACAATTAAATATAGATTCTTAGTATTATTATCAATATTTTTGATTGTAATTTTTACCCCTAGTTGATTGAAAAGGTGATCTTTTAGGTTTTTTATATAGATTTGTTTTGTTAGGAACTGTCTATAAATTGAATTATTTAATAAAATTTGTGGAAGTTCATTAGCATTCTCAACTTTTAGTTGTTTTGCAATTGAGATGAGTAGTGCGGAAATGTATTTACCAGTGAGTTCTCCGGAGTAAGTCAGTTTAAAACCTTTATTTTCTGTCATTTTTTTCTCCTTACATATTTTTATCCATAACCTTATTTATTTGTTGAACAACTGAAACTATTAGTTTAATTGGATTTAGTGAATTGACTATGAGTAACTGGCTTTTGAAAAGAGGAGTAGAAGTATGTTTTTTTGCGAATTCCCGCCACCGTTTTGATTTGACACACATTATTCTAAATCTTTCCAGAAGCTTTTTATACTTATTCTGTAAAGCTTGTTGCTTTTTAGTAAGTTCAGAAATGTGCCGATCCTTTGAGATTGCTATATTTCTATATTTTTCTCCCTTTGATTTCTCTATTATCATCTCATTTCTTAATTTAAATATATCTTGTTCAAGTTTGGCTACTTTCATTTCTTTGTCCAAATAACTTGATTTAATCTTATTATAGGATTCAGGATCCATTACAATCTGCTCTTTACCAAAGGGGAGTTTTTTCTTTTTTATAGCTAATTCATTATCCCAATTTTGCTGAATCTTATCATTTGATTCTAGTACCTTGCTAAGTTCCCCAAGCTCTCTTTTATTTTTTACGAGTTCGTTTTGTATGTTTGCTAATTCATGTTTAGCATCATTTACTTTTTCTGTTTTTTCTTCTAACTGACTTTGTAAATCTTTATATTCTTTTACTGTAAGGTGTTTAGCAGTGCTACCTTCTTTCCCCCTATGAATATCATATCCATTTTCATTTAAATATTTTGGTAAATCATTTTGAATTTTAAGAAGTTCTTCTCTGTTAAACATCTGTTTAGAAGATAATTTACCCTCTACCATTGGAACTATACCTAAGTGCATATGAGGTGTACTTTCATCCATATGAACACTAGCAAATGCAATATTTTCCTTGCCATATTTCTTTTCAAAAAAATCTTTAGAGGTTTCAAAAAAGCATTTAATTTCTTCATTATCTAATTTTTTGAAAAAAGTACTGTCAGATGTTATGATCCATTCATTGCACATTACCGCATCCTTTCGAATAGATCGACTGCTTACTTTATTTTCATCAATGAAATCAGTGATTTGCTTTTTATATGTTAGTTCTTTGTTACGATCAGTTAGTTCATAATTTAGATGAGTTTTTGAAGGATCAATCTTTTTATTGCTATGATTTTTAAATATACGTTCATTATGATAGTAGATTCCACCTAAATTAGAACTTTTTAGCTTTTGCATTCGTGCTACAATTTGGCTCATTTTTTGCTCCTTTTTAAATATCTTATAAGAATTTAAATAGACTATATAAATTAAAATAAACAGCTATTTAAGATCAGAAATCTATTTAAGATCCAGCATACTTCCAAGTGAAGTATAACGCACTATACTTTACCAAATGGTAAAAGTGCGTTACACATGCAAGCATGTCGAGAATCACATAGATTCTATTAGACTATCCAGGAAAGAAGAAGCAGATTTAAAATTGTTTTCTTTTACCAATTTTTCTAATTTATCTCTATTTGATGGTTTTATAATAAACTGGTATTGTTTTTTCTTTTCCGTTTTATGATAATTGTTTTCATTAACTGAATGTGTAATGGACTGTTCGATCATATTTGTACCTCCGTTAATAAGTGATTCAAAATCGATAGATAATCTATAACCTAAATAATCATTATCATAGATATCTACATAATCAAAAATGTTTCTTTCCGAGATAACTAATTTGTTTCCAAAATGAACTGGGTAATAAAATTTCTTTCGTTTCATTTGGAATACCAAATCAAAAATAGATTCATTTGAGAAAAACAATATTTCTTTAATTTCTTGCAATTCAATACAAATTGAATTGTTATTGGAAAACTGTAGTGACTTATTAACTAAGAATTCGATTAATTCATTGCATTTTATATTCATGATGTTATGATCCTTCTTTGTAATGATCAGAAGCAATCTTATGTGCTCTTATTTTTTCTTCTTGTCTTCTCTCTTGAATGAGATTTTCTATCATCTTAAACAAATAAGCTAATGGACTTTCTGTGGTTGAAGGAATCCTGTCAATTAAATCCATGATCTCATTACTTTGTATATAATTTGATTCAAGGTATTTTCCAATCTTCATTTTTTGAGAGTGTTTTAAAACAAAACCTTGGGGATACATAAAACGATCATTATATTTATCAGCAATGACCTGAACTAAGTTATAGTAATTTTCACCTATAAAATTCTTCTTTTTTGGAGGATTATTTTTAGGCTCTTCTAGAACTAAATATCTATTCTCTAATCTCTTATCTCTAATCTCTAGACTCTGGTGGAGATTTGTCGGACTTTTGTCGGACTTTTGTCCAGATAATAAAATATTTTGTTTTTCGTTAGCAATTCTATTTCTATATTCTCTTTTGCGATCGGCTTCTGTTGTTGTTTTCCCTATAAAGTTTTGAATATCCATCATATAGATTGCACCATTGTCCAACACCTCAATTAACTCAAGCTCCTGGAATAAATGTAATGCTTTTTCGACAACAGCAACCGGTTGCCTTGTCATAGTAGCTATTAACCATGGATTGTAGGGGATCCTATCTCTATACATCAATTTACCCTCATTCTTCAAACTTTTTAAATATAACTTCAAAAGGATATTTGAGTACTTTTCGCCATCAGGTTGATTTTCCAAGAGAAGTAGTTCTTCAGTATCAAAAAAATCTTCTTTCAACCTCATGTAATAATATTTTTTCGAATCAGACATACAGAATCCTCATCTTTCATATTTTTTTAACCATTCAGTCACTTTATGTTTATCATATAAAGTGACTCCATCAATAACAATATGAGGCATCCCCTCTCTTTGCCATTTAATTATAGTAGTAGTAGAAACATCTAGCCAACGACTCAATCCTGCCATACGAACCATAGGTTTATATAGTTCCTTATCTTCAAATGCTTTTTCGACGGCTTTTTGAATCATATTATTGTATCTTGCAATTAACATTTTCTCAGTTGCTTTAGGTAAACTGATAGTAAATTGATCTGACATATGGTACCTCTTTCTTTATTGTATAAGCCCCTGTTCGTACTAAAATGTACGTATATATAATATAACATACAAAAATGTACCTTGTCAACAAAAAAGATGTACAAATTTGTATAGATGTGATAAAATATTTTTAAAAGTAAGGAGTGATTTATATGAAAAATATTGATCCTTTTAAGAAAATACCAAATAGAATTGGTGAATTAATTGAAGAAAGCAATAAAACATTAAAACAAATAAGCCAAGAAACTGGAATAAATTATGAAACGTTGTCAGCATATAAAAGACAAGTACGTACTCCGAAAAGAGATAACGCAACGATTTTATCGGATTATTTTAATGTTTCAATACCCTATCTGATGGGAGTAGATGACAATAGAAAATTAATTAACCCTAGTGAAGAATCTTTACTAGAAGCGTTCATTAAAAAAGCAAAGGGAGAATCAAATTTAGATAAATTAACTAGTTGGACTCCTTTTAATGATTATGTTCCTGGATTTATGGCTGTGTTAAAATCTGAAACAGTAGATAGTATTTCTAAAATATTATTGAATGACAACTATCCACCTGAATTTGTAAAATATTTTAAACAAAAACTCAGTAAAATAAGTGATGAGATCCCACATGATTTCAACACAAGTAGTACTTCTAATTCTCCATATCATTATTTATGGGAAGCTTGGATAAATACTGACGAATACAAGCAAGCAATTAAGAAAAAATAGTTGAGTATCTAATTTCTTTATTTTATAAGCTCCGAAACCATATAAAATAAAGGGGAAATTAAGATGTCAATTATTAAATACAAAGCTAAAAAATCAAAATCAGGCTATCTTTATAAAGTTAGAATTTATAGAGTAATAGATGGAAAGCGTCATGACTATTTTAAAAGCGGTTTTAAGACACTTAGGGAAGCGAAGCAGTATGAAACATTGATGATGCAAAAGAAATACTCAGGGGAACTCACAGAGCTCCTGAGTGCTTCAAATAAGTCCTTTATAAATGTTTTTGAAGAATGGTTTAAAACATATCAGGATACTGTTGAGTTGACTACAAGTGTGCGTACGGATGATTTATTTAGGCTTCATATTCTTCCGAGTTTAGGTGAATTTAAAATTTCCAAAATTACACCATGGCAATGTCAAGAGCTAATTACTGAAAAAGGTAAGACTTTTAGGAATATAAAGCAGATCAAGTCATACATTAGTCAGATATTTGAATTTGCTATTAAGATGAAATTGATTAGTGATAATCCAGTAAAAGGAGTGGTTCTTCCAAAAAGGGAGAAGATAGAATCACAGAATTATTTTACAGTTCAAGAGCTTCATCAATTTTTAAAAATTGTAAAAGAAGAAGAACCCTACAAAAATTATGCTTTATTCAGATTATTAGCTTATAGTGGGTTACGAAAAGGGGAATTGTATTCATTGAGGTGGTCTGATTTAGATTTTGATAATCAGATACTATCAGTGAGTAAGAACCTAGGTAGAATTAATGGAAAAGCACTAGAAAAAAGCACCAAGAACAAATTCTCGGTGCGTCAGATAAGGTTAGATCAAGATACAGTAGATATACTTTCTGAATGGAAGCGACAATCATTAAGAGAAAAAGGAAAGTTAATGGTCACTCCTTTAAATCTTGGTGAATCGTATATGTTTACTTTTATTAATCGAAACGGTGAGGAAGAACCGCTTTATCAGGATTATATAAATAGTATTTTAAAAAGAATTATTGATAAACATGGTTTAAAGAAAATCACACCTCATGGTTTCAGGCATACTCATGCTACACTAATGATTGAAATCGGTATTGATCCAGTTAATACAGCGAAAAGATTAGGTCATGCAAGTAGCCAAATGACTTTAGATACATATAGTCATACAACAGTAGTAGGTGAAGTAAAAGCTATTAATAAGTTTGCAAATTATATGAATGGGTGGAAAGACTAATTTTCCAAGACGGTACAAAAAACGGTACTAAAAAGAAAAAAGCCAATTCCAATTTCTTGGAAAAGGCTTTATTTTCAACGTTTTTAAGTTCGTTATACGGTTTCTTATTTGAGACCGTATTTTTTGTTGAAACGATCCACACGTCCATCTGCTTGAGTGAACTTTTGACGTCCAGTGTAGAATGGGTGTGAGTCTGATGAAATTTCAACACGGATCAATGGGTAAGTTTCACCTTCGAATTCAACTGTTTCGCTAGAGTACTTAGTTGAACCGCTGACGAACTTGTAACCAGTAGTAGTGTCCATGAAGACAACAGGGCGATATTCTGGATGGATATCTTTTTTCATTTTGCAATATTTCCTTTCTGCCATGGTCTCTTTCCGAGCCATAGATTGTTACTTAGCTAGTGTACCAAATTTCCAGGATCTTGACAAGTATTTTCACTAATTTTATTTAAATTAATGATCAAAAAAATCACCCTGGCAGGACCAAGGCGATTCTGATATTATTATTGTTCAGATTGATTTGGATCTTTTGGTGCTTCAACCGGTTGATCAGCTTGTCCCTCAGTGTGTTCGTGAGTTTCTTTTTTGATTTCATCTACAGCAGTTTTTACAGTAGAAGATGTTACGCGTCCAACAGATTGGGCAAATCCTTTTCCAGATTCAGCAAGTTCTTCGAATGTTCCTTTAGTGATTTTACCACCTGACATCGCTAAGAGACCAGTCACAACAATAGCGATAGATGCGATCAAAGCGAGGATCAAACCAAAGCCGATTGAAACGCCATAGCCATTGAAATCAGCAGCATACTTGTTCACACCGAAGACATCGATCAATGTTACGATAGTTGAGAGAGCCCCTGATACGATAACACCAATTGCAAAACCTTTTGGAAGTGAAGATTTTATATCACTCAAGCATGCAAGGACAATCGCAACAACTGCAAAGATAATAACGAACCAACCATCTCCGCGAAGGCCATTCCAGCTGTATGAACCAAAAGCACCGGCGTTCAGGCTTGCCCATGGCAAGAAAGAGCTAAGAAATGCTACCGCAGCAGAGATAATAATAAACAAACGATTTTTTTCCATAATAAGTCTCCTTAAAATTTTATTAGCTTTATTTTACCACAAGTGAACGTATATGAAAACCCCATGTCAAGATAAAAAGGCTAAGAAACAGTTCTCAGCCTTCGTTTGTGCGAGCCACATCTTGTAGCTCTTGGTAGATTTGGTCATTTTCCGCAAGGGAGTAGGAGTTAGCTCCACTAGCTAGTGGATGGCCACCACCATTATGTCGTTTGGCAATTTCGTTAATCACTTTTCGTTTGCTGCGCATCCGAACACGGAAGTGACCGTCAGGCTGCTCTACAAAGATAGCCCAAACAGACACGGTATCAATGCGTCCAGGAGCTCCGACAATTGCAGCAGTCTCGGAATCCCGTAGATCGAATTTCTTTAAGAGTTCTTGTGTCAAGGTCACACGCGCAGCGCCATGTTCATCGATCTCAAGATGGTCATAGACATAGCCTTGAAGCTTAGCCGTCTTGAGATTGATCGTATCCATTTGACGAGCAAGGGCTGTAAAATCAAAAGGAATGCTCCGAAGAGTTGCAGCGATCTCAAAAGTCCGAGTCGAAGTAGCAGGATAAAGGAAGCGACCCGTATCGCCGACGATTCCTGCATAGAGGAGACGCGCAGCACTAACCGGGAGTTCGAGATCCAATTCCTTAGCAAAAAGTGCAATCAGCTCACTGGTAGAGCTTGAGTCTGTATCAACCCAGAGCAGATCGCCATATGCATCGTCATTTGGATGGTGGTCGATCTTGATTAGGAAATCACCAGACGTATAGCGCTTGTCATCGATGCGGGGAGTATTGGCCGTGTCACAGACAATCACCAAAGCCCCTTCATAATCCTCATCCTTGACCTCGTCCATCTCGGAAAGCCAGGTCAAGGTCGGCTCATCATAGCCAGTTGCCAAGACCCGCTTTTGAGGGAAGTGCGCACGCAGGAGATCCCGCAAGCCCACCTGGCTCCCAATCGCATCCGGATCCGGATTTTGATGACGGTGGATAATAATCGTGTCATAAGCTTGAATCTTTTCAAGAATGTCATTCATTACGTTCATACATTACCTCATTTTCTCTGTCAATTTTAACATAAAAAAGGCCCATCCAGCAAGCATTTATCACTATGTAGGGGCAGTGGAAGCGGTTTTACAGAACTTCATTATTTTGGTAGAATGGATGAATATGATGAAAGAAATTAAACAATCAATGAAAAGAAAACGATGGTTACAATTTCCTAAAATGATTGTGATAGTGTTGGTCGTAATGCTTATTGTAGTATTCCTAAGTAGTTGCAGTAACAATCAATCTTCATGGAGTCTTTTAAAAAATAAACAGTTTGTCCTGGTTGAAAATGGAGATCCTAGCTATAAGGAATTTGTGGTTGGTTTTGATTTAAAGGAACAAGAATTTTATAATAATGCTCAAACAGTAGTAAAAGACGATACAGTATACGGTGGTTATAATGTAGATCGTGTTAGAAATAAGTATTTCAGTTCTGCAGTAAATAACGAATTATCATCAGTTCTATTAAGTAAGAAAATTACTACTGATGAAATTAAGAAATCGAACTATCAAATTACTAGCTCACCGAAAAGATTTGTGGACGATAAATTGATGAAAGAAGAATATCCCCCGGAATTTGAAGCGATTTATTTAAAGAAAAATCGTCAATTTTCTAAGGTTCGAATCACCTACAACAATGAATTGTTACCCACTAAAATCGAATGGTACTATAAGGGAGAGGAAGGCCTCAAATGGTACACCTGGCGTACCTATTCTTACCCATTTAAAAACAAATCTGACTTCGATAAGAAATTAGAGGAGCAAATCCAGCTGATCAAAGAGATTGAAAGTGAAAAAGAAGGAGATTAGGATATAGAGTGATATGAAAGTATTAAAAAATTCATTAAAGTTAAAAGCTCTATCGAAGAAGCATCTTCTCTTAATCGTGGTAGTCATAATAATAGCTGCTGTTTTAAGCTTCCAAATAGTTAATCATATTCAACAGCAACCAAAGGATGTTTATGCTATTTTACAGAAACAGCGATTTGTTTTTGTGCAAAATCAAGATGATTTAGATCAAGGAAACAATGCGGGAGCAGGATTTGATCTGCAAGCAGAGAACTTATTTGTGTCTTATAGCACTGTGATTAAAAATAATAAATTATATGGTAAAAGTGGAGTCTATACGACTAAAGGATTTTATGAACGTGCACTAAATGGTGGAATATCATCAATATTATTGAATTTAAAAGTTACGCCAGAAGAGATTGAAAAGCATCATTTTCAGATTGAACGATCTCCAGAATCTTTAATAAATCAAAAATTTCTAAAAGAGAAATACCCACCAGAATTTGAGTTGCAATATAAATATCGAAAAAAGAATCAATTTTCAAAAGTCCGCATCACATACAATAAAGAGTTTCTACCTACTAAAATTGAGTGGTACTATAAAGGAAATAAAGGACTTAAATGGTATACTTGGCAATTATATTCATATCCATTCAAAAACGAGACTGATTTTAATAAAAAGCTTGATGAAGAAATTGAAACTATTAAAGAAATTCAAGAAGAAAACGAGGGTGATTAACCTCTTATTGAAATGAAGCTGAGCTTATATAAGGCCCGAATGTATTGTTAGGAAGACATTTCCTTTGGATTGGATATGTTGCTAGAATGAGATGGATATGATGAAAGAAGTTAAAAAGAAGCGATTATATTTCAAAGTATTTCTAGTTGCTTTGATTCTTGTAGTTGTTGCTGGAATTTTCATAGTAGTTCAAAGAGGTAAGACTCAAGAAAATTCAAAATCGATATTAGAACAACAACGATTTATTGTTGTAGATGATTCGGAAAATGAAAATTTATATAAATTTAATTTTGAGAATGGCTATGATTTAAAGAGTAATAATTTTTATAGTATAACTCAGGTAGTTGAAAAAAATGGGAAGATGTATGATGGTAGTTCAGATGAAAAGCCTGATGACAGATATCATTTATTCTTATACCGAAATGTCACCTCCGCAATTCTGAATTTAAAGGTTTCAAAAGATGAGATCGAGAAATCAAACTATATCATTGAGCGAGATCCGAAACCTCTAATTACTAAATCGCTAGTGAAAGATGAAAAGACACCTGAATTTGAGGCTAGAGTTTTAGATAAAACTGACAAATTTTCGAAAGTTCGGATCACCTATAATAAAGATTATTTACCAGTAAAACTTGAATGGTATTTTAAAGGCGATGAAGGGCTGAAGTGGTATACCTGGAGCCGTTTTTCATATCCATATAAGACTGAATCTGAATTTAATAAAAAACTGGATGAAGAAATCCAGCGTATTAAAGATATTAAAGAGGAGTACGAGTTGGAGAAGGAAAACGGATAATAATTGAAACTATTAAAGAAATTCAAAAAGAAAACGAGGGTGATTAGATTCCATCGGACCAATTTCTTTGAATAAGCCATGGCTTTCATCTTCTCGGGAAAGGTTTCGTGCAAAATGCTTGAAAAAGTGGTATAATACGGAAAATAGATTTTGGGAGGAAATTATGACTGTAGCGAAAATTGTTTTTGCTAGTATGACTGGAAATACTGAAGAAATCGCCGATATCGTAGCGGATAAATTCCGTGATCTTGGTGTCGAAGTAGATGTGGATGAGTGTACAACTGTGGATGCGGAGGATTTCCTTGAAGCAGATATCGCGGTGGTAGCGACTTATACATACGGTGATGGAGAGCTTCCAGATGAGATTCAAGATTTCTACGAAGATTTGGCTGGCCTTGATCTCAAAGGCAAACTTTACGGTGTTGTAGGATCAGGGGATACCTTCTACGATGAATTCTGTAAAGCAGTTGATGATTTCGACCGTTGCTTCGCTGCGACGGGTGCTGAAAAAGGTTCTGAAAATGTCAAAGTTGATTTGTCTGCAGAAGACGAAGACATTGAAAAATTAGAAGCCTTTGCGGAAGAACTCGTAGCCAAAGCAAATTAATGACAAAGAGGCTGGATCGATGGATTACAGCCTCGATTTATATCCAAAATAAAGAGGAGACACATGGATTTAGATCAGATTCGTAAGGACATTGACCAGATCGATCAAGAGCTTGTAGCCTTGCTGGAAAAACGGATGGTTTGTGTCGGTCAGATTATAGAATATAAGGAGCAGCAGGGCCTACCTGTACTCGATCAGAGAAGGGAAAGAGAGGTGCTTGAGAAAGTCGGCTCTCTCGTGACGGATGATCAGTATCGTGCGACTATTCAAGCTCAGTTTCAAGATATGATGAAGCGCTCGAGAGACTTCCAAGAGGAGGTGAGGGCGCGTGACTAGTCTATCTATCAAGCAAAAAGCACAGCAATATGTGGTCCTAACAGGGATGGCCCTCTTCATCGGTCTCTTGGTCGGTGCCATTGACATGATTTTTGGTCAAGGATTGCTCCTGATCGGAGATTTCCGAAGCCAGCATTGGCCCTTGATTCTTTTTCTGGCCTTAGCGGGGCTTGTCATCGTTTATCTTTATAAACGTTTTGGTGGGAAGGCTTCAAAAGGGATGGGATTGATCTTTGATGTCGGGCACGCACGTGAGGAGAAAATCCCCTTGGTCTTGGTGCCCTTGATCATGCTGACGACCTGGATGAGCCACCTCTTCGGCGGTTCGGTTGGTCGGGAAGGCGTAGCGGTCCAGATCGGAGCAACCCTTTCGCATCGTTTTGCCCGTTATTTCCAGTTTCAAGATGCTTCGCGTATCTTTCTCATGACAGGGATGGCAGCAGGTTTTGCGGGGCTCTTTCAGACACCACTAGCAGCAACCTTCTTTGCCCTGGAAGTCTTGACAGTTGGGGAGTTGCAGTTGATTGCTCTCTATCCAGCACTCATCGCCTCGATCGTGGCGAGCTTTACCTCTCATGCTCTTGGCTTGGAGAAGTTTGCTGTGCCACTCAAGGAAACGCTGAGCTGGACACCAGAGACCTTGATCAAAGTCGCCCTTCTTGGCCTAGCTTTTGGCCTCGCTGGGAAGCTCTTTGCAGTTAGCCTTTCTTGGTTGAAACAAACTGTCGCGAAAGTTCTGCCTAATCCTTATATCCGGATTGCCCTTATAGGGACTGGACTCAGCTTGGTCCTCTTGACCCTCCAGCTGACCAAGGTCGGCACTTATAGCGGACTCGGAACCAATCTGATTGATCTGGCTTTTCATCAGGGTAGTGCGCAGAGTTATGACTGGATCCTCAAGCTCCTCTTTACTGTGGTGACCATCTCTGCTGGGTACCAAGGAGGAGAAGTGACACCGCTCTTTGCGATCGGAGCTACACTTGGCGTTTTTCTCGCTCCTCTGCTGGGCTTACCCGTCTTAGTGGTGGCTGCTATCGGTTATGCCAGTGTCTTTGGTAGTGCGACCACGACCTTGCTCGCACCGATCTTGATCGGAGGAGAAGTCTTTGGCTATGCCAACCTTCCTTTCTTTGTGATCGCCTGCGCCATCGCCTATTGCCTACCAAAAGAGTGGAGCATTTATTCCGGCCAAAAAGTTGCAAAAAAGTAGAGAAAAGAGCTTTACAAACCTGAAAATATCTGATATGATAGTTTCTGTGCGTAATGGAAGCACAAAAATACAGTTTATCCGCTGAGGGAGGTCCCTCAAGATTGACGAAGATAGGAGAATAAAATGAATCCATTAATCCAAAGCTTGACTGAAGGTCAACTTCGTACTGATATCCCTGCATTCCGTCCTGGTGACACTGTTCGTGTACACGCGAAAGTTGTCGAAGGATCTCGTGAACGTATCCAGATCTTTGAAGGCGTTGTTATCGCTCGTAAAGGTCAAGGACACACTGAAATGTACACTGTTCGTAAAATCTCTAACGGTGTCGGTGTTGAACGTACATTCCCAGTACACACTCCACGTGTAGACAAGATTGAAGTTGTACGTTACGGTAAAGTACGTCGTGCGAAATTGTACTACCTTCGTGCATTGCAAGGTAAAGCAGCTCGTATTAAAGAAATCCGTCGTTAAGACGAACAAGGAGGCGGGAGTGATCTCGCTTCTTTTTTTATAAGTCCCCTTAGTTCAATGGATATAACAACTCCCTCCTAAGGAGTAGTTGCTGGTTCGATTCCGGCAGGGGACAATATAGATAAGTAAAACACTGATTCGCCAGTGTTTTTTTTTTTGGTTTATACAAGGATGGATCTTAGGGAAAGTTCTTGTATGGTATAATAGTGGAAAAAGAGACACTGAATTTTAAGGTAGTCCTACCTTTTTTGAATACCAAATTAAAAAAATTATGAGTGCTCTAAAAGTTTAATCTGAAAGGGATATAAGAAAAGTGAGAAAATGAAAATTTCTGGTACAAAGTCTATCATCACATTTGACTATGAAAATGGTTATGTTTTAAAAGCAAAGGGAGAATTGTTAACCAATGGAAGTTTTACTGCATATAGGTCAAGTATACAGAATTGGGAGCCACCATACAACCACATTCGTATCACAGAGAGCGAGATAGATAAACTTGTTGAGGAAGTGGATTCCATGATGACTGAGCAAACAATACAGATCGAATTTATCTGAGTTAGAGTAGGAGAAGGATGATGAGAATCGATTACAGTGAACAGATGGTCACATGGGAGTGGGATGGTTGTGTAATAAAGATAGAACTACCAGATATCATTCATGCGGAATATAATAAAAATGAGAACATTGTTATCGTCTATAGTGGAGAAAACTTTGTAAGTAAAATCATTTTCTACTTTAGCTTAGAAGGAAAATTGTTAGGGCAACAAAATCTACTAGAAGGAACCGTAGATTGGAATCATAATGGTCAACACCAGATTGTTTTTCATCATTTACATCATCTTCGCTTTAGCCCTAAATATCAGCGTATCTTCAGTATATTTCGCTCATCAAGTGACTTTGGACTCCCTTCAGAATTAGAGATTTATAATTTAGAAGGTGAGAAAATTGACCAAATTGAATCTCCTGCAGGGTTTACTATGCTATATATTTCTGAGATAAGTAAGAAGAAACTGAGAATTGTATGCGAGGCTCTTAAAGAAGATTCCTTTGATAAATTTGGTCGAAGTGATTTCTATTTTAATTTGGAGTTAGAAACTAGAAAATGGGTAAAAGATGGCATTGCCTATTGAGGAGGAGAAAAAGAAGCCTGATTTTATGATATTCTGGTTGAGAAAATAACCTGCACTAGGAGATATAAAATGAAACCAACAAACCTAAAATGGGAAGATGTTATCCAGTTTGAAGAAGTAAAAGGATACGGGAAGTCAATTTGGAAAAATGAGGATAAATATTTTTTAGTTTCAGAAGAGGGAACTGTGGCTTCTTGGTTAGCAGTCTATGATTTACCCCAAGAATTATTCTCTCTATTAGATAGTGGAGAGAGATCACTACTCGAAGTATCTTGGAAGATTAAACACGATTCTTGGCCACCGACGGAAGAAGAAAAGAAGGCTAGTGAGAAACAATTTGTATTAAAAGGCTTAACTCCTTTAATAGCTAATCCTAAGAGTTGGGAATTATTTACTCAGGAAGAGCTTGAGACATTAATTCCACTTGCTGAACAAAAATGGATTGACTGGAGAGGCAAACTTCCAGATGATTATGTGTCACCATTGAAATAGACAAAAAGAAATAGTATGACAACAGAAATTCAACAATACAAAAATTGTACGGTATTAAAAAACAATAATGATTATCAGATTCTGTGGAGTAGAGGGAAAGAAGTGCTTAACTTTCCCATTAGCCAAAAATTAGCAGAACGTGTTTCAAAATCAGAAAAAGATGCTTTAGAAGTAATGTTTTATTGTGAACATCATCGTTGGCCAAAGAAAGATGAGTTAGATGATTATAATCATTCCAATACGATTGTACATAGAGGCGATGGATTTGTTGTATATGAAACAGATGGTTATTACGAAATTAGCTTCTTTAAAGAAGTTGGAGGAGCTATGGGCCCAGAAGTATGCTACCCCATTACTAAGGAACTAATGGATAAAGCATTTCAATCTTCTAGGGAAGCATATGAGGTGATGATTTATGCCGAAACAGGGAACTGGCCCTTAAGTAAGCAAGATGATATTGATAGAAACTATATACGTAATCATCCTGAAACTATGCTACCAAGTATAGAAGTTCAACGTGAGTTGTTTGATGTTGAAAAGTTTAAAGCTCTTGTAAAAAAAGCTATTGTTTCAGAACTAGAACCTAGCGAACTTGACGCTATTGGTATAGTTGATAATCATTTAGAGCTTCTTCTGGTGGATTCAGTCGGCTGGCAGGAAGAGATAGAAGCAGTCCATCTGGAAATTCTGCAGGAAAAAATTAACAATTACATTCACTTCCTCGAAAGCAAGCAATATGAGGAGAGATATGGCGATAAGTTTGATAAGAAAATCATCCATATCACCTTCCAATATTCTCCATCGGATAACGGCTTAGCCTTCCTCGTAGCGGTTCAGAAGGTATTGCAACCGACGGATATGAGCTTGAAGGTAGAATTGCCGGAGTAAAGAACAACTAAGAAGAATAAAATTAATCAATTTATGAGGGATTAAAAGTATTAAAGCGAAGGTCAGTCAAAAAACAAGATAGCTAAAAAGTAGACAAAATTTTCTAAAAGCCCATTAGAATAGGCTTTCTAAGCATATTTTATATTTCGGCAGGGGACAGAGATAGAAAAGAAAACACTGACAGTTGAACTGCACCCCAAAAGTTAGATTTTTTCTGTCTAACTTTTGGGGAGTAGTTCACTTATGACAGAGTGTTGACGTTTTAGAGCCGTGTTGTTTCGAATGGTCCCAAAACTATTTTTTGTATGATATAACATAATATTTTAAAAATGAAAGGGCTTTCTATGGAAAATGATGTGTTTTTTGATTATTTTTTAAAATCACTTAGGTTTCATTTGGGTGATACGTGTAAGGATATTGGATTTATAGAGTTTTTTAAAGATGAAAATAATTGTTTTATTACTATAGAGGATTATGTTTTGGAATCATTTGTAATATTGTCAAATATTTTGAGTCAGAAGAGGATTGTGTTTTCTTGTGGAATTATTTATAGTAAGGGGGTAGTTACTGGAGTAGAAATATATATGAATGTATCAGAGTTAGAAAGATTAAATAAATTGTTTAAAATATAGTTTTGAAGCATATTAAAAAAATAAGGGAAACTGTCTATGTAGGATGTGTGGAGTTGATAGTATCAATGTTTCCTTGTTTTAGAGCTGTGTTCTTTCGAATGATCCCAAAACAAGAAAAACAAAAAATGATGGTCTAGGAGCTCGATACATTGAACTTCTATTTCTTTAGAAATTCAAATAATAATTTTACAGACTTTTATGCCCCCTCCTCTTTTTCTTTGACTCTCCTTTCTTATTTTTCTAAAATAGTAGGTGTGTGAAGGGAGATTGATATGAAAAAAGGTTTTTTGATTGTGCTTTCTGCTTTGGTCTTGGCTTCGTGTGGTCGTCCTCAGAGGACGGTGATGCCTAAGAGTTCGGATACCAAGCAGACAAGCACTGAAGAAAAGAAACAATCTGGCATGGACTTGAAAGCCATCAAGGCTAAGGACTACACGAGTATCAAGGGAACTTGGATTGATGGTCGTGGCAATGAGCTGGTCTTTGATGACAAGGGCTTGGTCAGCGAGGATGTTGAGCTTGATGCATCGAGCTTTAAGCAGAAGGACCAGATCGCAGAGATGACGGTCAGTGCCAAGTCGGGTATTGGAGGATACGGTCTCTTGCTCCTTCCAAAAGGTCAGAAAGCTGGCAAAGATGATGCTTCGGATAAGTCCAAGGATCGGATCTGGGCTGGTCAGTCACCGGCATATGGCGATAATGACAATTTCTACTATCGCAAGAAAGAGCAGCCGAAAGATCGGGAACAAGCTGATACAGACGATAGCAGTAGTCCCTCTAAGATGAGTAAGGCCAAGAAGTGGAATACTCGCTCGGATGGTGAGGTCAAGTCTTCGAAGAAGGCAGACCAGAATGATTATCCAGGCTACACCTCTGCTCAGGTTGAAGTTGCTCGTGTCTGGGCTTATGTGATCAAGTCTGTACCGACAGAATTGAGTATTAATGAAAAGAGTGCTGGTACAAAAATTTACTTTGGTGGGTTAGGAGTTGACTATCCTAAAGATGTTCGTCAGTTGTTTACACCTATTTCTGCAGAAGGTCATGTAACTTATGCATCCAACGGTGATGGGACGGTGACGATCTATCCTGTACCGAGCCACTGGCAACAGTCTGCGGATGAGCTCAATAGTGAGGAGTTTATGACGCAATTTACCCAAGGAATCTTGGATCATGCGGAGACGGTGACTTTGCCAGATGGGGATCCAGATATGATTCGTCAGATTCTTGCCGTACTGAAGTAAAATCTGAATTTGAGGGCTCAGTTTATTGTTTTTTTAAGCTGATCCTGTTACAATGATACTACACGGAAAAGACTGGTCCTCCAGCCTTTTTCATTTCACCATAGAAAGGTCTTTTATGAAACGCAAATCGATTTTGTTTCTCTATATACTCTTGCTAGCGATCGGGCTGGCCTATGAGACCCAGTCACTGACAGAAGGCTGGATGTCTGGTAGTCAGTACGGGATTGTGGGACTTTCTACCCTCATCCTTTTGGTTTATGCACTTCCTGCTGTTTGGGCTCTCTTTCATTTTGCTAAGAAGTGGAAGTTGTCATGGGTACCGGTGCTCTTTTCTCTACTAGGTGGAGGCTTTGTTGCCGGTTGGTTGTCTAGCTTTGCCAATACCTATTTCCATGACATGATTCAAGCGATCGCTCCAAATAGCGACTTTTGGAACCAGTACGAGAGTGCCATCGCTGCGCCACTCTTTGAGGAACCCTTTAAGTTGATTCCAATCTTCTTTGTCCTCTATTTGTTCAGTGTCCGTCGCATCAAGTCGATCTTCCTCTTGGCGATTGCCTCTGGTCTTGGTTTCCAGATCGTCGAGGACTTTGCCTATATTCGTCAGGACCTGCCGGGAGGTTTCTCTTACACGGTGTCAGGGATTCTCGGCCGTGTGGCCAATGCGCCCATGTCTCATTGGGTCTACACAGGTCTTGTTATGCTAGGGCTCTTCCTAATTGTCCAAGCAAGCAGAGGACGTAAGGACCTAACTCTAGCAGGCTGGGGATACTTAGTAGCTGGTTTTGGACTCCATTTTGTTGGCAATTCACCCTTCTCACAAATCGTGACCGAGTTGCCGATTGCGATTCCAGTCTTGAATGCAACTGGGCTCTTCCTAATCTACCAAGCTTATCAAACCATCGAGCGATTAGAACAAGGAAAATAAAAACAAAAAAAGAATGCGTATGTTTGCACACATACGCATTTTTCTTATTTTGGACAAACTGTTTTACTGCTTTTGTATAAACTGGGTGATCCTATAGCTGTAAACTAAATTCTATTTTGAAAGAAGTATTTGAGACTTTCCGCCGTGAGAAAAGTGCTTGAAACACTGTTGTTTCAAGCACTCGGGAGTTTTGAAACGTTAGATTCAAAACTAAGTCATGGAACTTCTCCGAAGTTCGCTGACGTCCGTACTCACCTAAGGAAAGTCTCTAAGAGTATAGGATCTTAAAATAGATTTATTTACCAAGACAGAACTGGCTGAAGAGTTGGGTAATGAGCTCATCTGGTGCAGCGTCTCCTGTGATTTCTCCGAGGATTTCCCAGGTGCGGGTGAGGTCGACTTGAAGCAGGTCAACCGGCATGCCAAGGGCCAAGCCTTCGTTGACGGCTTGAAGGCTTTCAACGGCTTTCTCGATCAGAGAGATGTGACGCGCATTAGAGAGGTAAGTAGCGTCTTGCTCGACCAGGCCGGCATTCTCGAAGAAGAGGGCGTTGATCCGGTCTTCGATTTGGTCAATATTTTGATTTTTCAGAACGGAAATCTTGATATGATCTTCCGGCAGTTGGTCAATTTCGATCTTCTCTGGGAGATCGACCTTGTTGAGGAGGATGATGCGGTTGCTATCTTGAGAGATCTCAAGGAGCTGGCGATCTTGATCGGTCAGGGGTTCGCTAGCATTGAGGACCAGGAGGACCAGATCCGCTTCCTTGAGGGCTTTTTTCGAACGTTCGACACCGATTTGCTCGACGATGTCCTCGGTTTCCCGGATCCCAGCCGTATCGACCAGTTTGAGGGGAACGCCGTTAATGTTGACGTATTCCTCGATGACGTCCCGGGTGGTTCCTTCGATATCGGTCACGATGGCTTTTTCCTCGCGCAGAAGGTTGTTTAGAAGACTAGACTTGCCGACGTTTGGTCGACCGATGATGGCCGTAGAGATTCCCTCTCGGAGGATCTTGCCACGGCGAGCTGTCTTCAGCAAATTGGTCAAGAGGGCTTCAAACTCGGTGGTCTTTTCTCGAATGATCTCAGTGGTAGCTTCCTCGACATCATCGTACTCAGGATAGTCGATGTTGACTTCGACTTGAGCAAGTGTGTTAAGGATCTCTTGGCGCGTGTTGTTGATGAGGTCAGACAGGGAGCCGTCTAACTGTTTGACGGCGATATTCATAGCCTTGTCGGTCTTGGCGCGGATAATATCCATGACGGCCTCAGCCTGGGTCAAATCGACCCGGCCGTTGAGGAAGGCCCGCTTGGTAAATTCACCTGGCTCAGCTAATCTAGCCCCTTCTCGGATGACCAGCTGCAGGATTTCGTTTGTCACAGCGATCCCTCCGTGGGTATTGATCTCGATGATATCTTCGCGGGTGAAGGTCTTAGGTGAGCGCATGGCTCCAACCATGACTTCGTCGAGAACCTCGTCCTTATCCGGATCCACGATGTGGCCGTAGTTGAGGGTATGGCTAGCCACGCTAGTTAAATCTTTTCCTTTAAAGATTTTTTGCGCAATGGCAAAGCTGTCGGTTCCGCTCAAGCGGACAATCCCGATAGCCCCCTCACCGAGAGGAGTCGAGATGGCAGCGATGGTATCAAATTCTTTAGTAATCATGTCAATTCTCTTTTCCTGTAGATTCATCTCTATTCTATCGTAAAGTAAGCAGACGGGCAAGGTTTTGCTTTTAGAACTAAAAGTTGGAAAGGTTTTCAATTAATTAGTGAAATCTCTTACAGAATATGCTATACTGTAAGAGAATATAAAAGGAGGTCTATGATGGTAAACCTAAAAGAACAGGTAGGAATTAAAGCGGCTGAGTTTGTCAAAGACGGCATGATTGTCGGTCTCGGTACAGGGTCAACTGCTTATTATTTTGTGGCTGAATTGGGTCGTCGCATCAAAGAAGAAGGCTTGAAGATCACAGCAGTTACGACCTCGAGTGTGACCTATGATCAGGCTGAAAGTTTAGGCATCCCGCTCAAGGCCATCGACGATGTCGAAGTGGTCGATGTGACAGTAGATGGCGCAGATGAAGTGGATCCTCAATTAAACGGGATCAAAGGTGGCGGTGGGGCTCTCCTCATGGAAAAGATCGTCGCAACCAATTCAAAAGACTGCATTTGGATTGTGGATGAATCCAAACAAGTCGCAACCCTTGGGGCTTTCAAACTACCAGTGGAAGTAGTGCAATACGGAGCTGAAAATCTCTTCCGTCATTTTGAGCAAAAAGGCTACCATCCTGCATTCCGTCTTGCGGATGATCAACGCTTTGTCACTGACCAAGGCAACTTTATCATTGACTTGGATCTCAAGGTGATCAAGGATACGGATGCTTTGGCTAATGAACTAGATCACACCGTAGGCGTTGTAGAGCACGGTTTGTTCTTGAATATGATTTCAAAAGTGATTGTAGGGACACCAGATGGTCCTGTCATCATCGAAAAATAGGTTTCTCTAAAGAGGAGCCGGATCAAACAACGGCTCTCTTCTTATAGGGATATGGTATAATATAGCTAGTTTAATAAAGGAAAGAGGCAGTATATGTCAAAATTTAAACGCATGCATTTAGTTGTGCTGGATTCAGTTGGGATCGGTGCTGCACCAGATGCCAATAACTTTGTCAATGCAGGAGTTCCAGATGGAGCATCTGACACACTTGGACACATCTCAAAAGCAGTCGGTTTGAATGTACCAAACATGGCGAAAATCGGTCTTGGAAATATTCCGCGTGAACAAGCCTTGAAGACTGTTCCAGCTGAGAGCAATCCAACTGGTTACGCAACGAAGTTAGAAGAAGTCTCTCTTGGAAAAGACACCATGACTGGTCACTGGGAAATCATGGGGCTCAACATTACAGAACCTTTTGATACCTTCTGGAATGGATTCCCAGAAGAAATCTTGACAAAAATCGAAGAATTCTCCGGTCGTAAGGTCATCCGCGAAGCCAACAAACCTTATTCTGGTACAGCGGTGATCGATGACTTTGGACCACGCCAAATGGAAACAGGCGAATTGATTATCTATACATCAGCAGACCCTGTGCTTCAAATCGCAGCTCACGAAGACATCATTCCTTTGGATGAGTTGTACCGTATCTGCGAATACGCTCGTTCGATCACCTTGGAACGTCCGGCTCTTCTTGGTCGGATCATTGCTCGTCCTTATGTTGGAGAACCAGGCAATTTCACACGTACAGCTAACCGTCGTGACTTGGCTGTTTCACCATTTGCGCCAACTGTTTTGGACAAGTTGAACGAAGCAGGCATCGATACCTATGCAGTTGGTAAGATTAACGATATCTTCAACGGTGCTGGTATCAACCACGATATGGGCCACAACAAATCAAATAGCCACGGTATGGATACCTTGATTAAGACCATGGGACTTCCTGAGTTCCAAGAAGGGTTCTCATTTACCAACTTGGTAGACTTTGATGCTCTTTACGGACACCGTCGCAATGCGCACGGCTACCGCGATTGCTTGCATGAGTTCGATGAACGCTTGCCAGAAATTATCGCAGCGATGCGTGAAGACGATCTCTTGATGATCACAGCAGACCACGGGAATGACCCAACCTACGCTGGTACAGACCATACGCGTGAATACATCCCATTCTTGGCTTATAGCCCATCCTTCAAGGGCAATGGTGTGATTCCAGTCGGACATTTCTCTGATATCTCTGCGACAATTGCAGAGAACTTTGGTGTTGAAAAAGCCATGATCGGTGAAAGCTTCTTAGACAAATTGAACTAAGATGACACGCTTCGCTCTCCTCGTAAGAGGGATCAATGTTGGCGGGAAAAACAAGGTCGTAATGGCAGAGCTTCGAGAGGAGCTCCAAACGATCGGGCTGGATGGGGTAGAGACCTACATCAATAGTGGCAATATCTTCTTTGAATCTACTGGTTCTAAAGCAGAATTGGTGGATTTGCTGGGACATTTCTTTCGTGATCGCTATCCCTTTATCCAGTCTTTTTCTCTCTTTTCAGCTGAGGACTATGCGCAAGATCTCGCTGCTCTACCAGCCTGGTGGCAGGAGAATCTGGCCCGCAAGGATGTTCTCTTTTACACAGAAGGCCTTGATCAGGATGCTGTCTGGGAGCTGGTTTCCTCTTTTTCGCTCGGTGATGAAATCATCCATCGTGGGAATCTAGGGATTTACTGGGGCAAATACTCAGAAGAGACCTACACAAAGACCGCTTACCACAGACAAGTCCTCAAGATGCCGGATTACCGCCTGTTGACCATTCGCAATGCCAATACATTTGACAAAATTGGCCAATTTTTAAGGAAATCATAAAGGAGATATGCAATGACATTATTAGCAAAAATCAATGAAACAGCTGCTTTTTTGAAAGGCAAAGGAATGGAAGCACCTGAGTTTGGCTTGATCCTTGGATCAGGTCTTGGAGAACTGGCTGAAGAAATCGAAAATCCAGTCGTAGTAGACTACTCTGAAATTCCAAACTGGGGTCGTTCAACGGTTGTCGGCCATGCTGGTAAATTGGTCTATGGTGATCTTGCTGGACGTAAGGTTTTGGCCCTTCAAGGACGTTTCCATTTCTACGAAGGAAACCCACTAGAAGTGGTGACTTTCCCAGTTCGTGTCATGAAAGTTTTGGGATGTGAAGGGGTTCTTGTTACAAATGCTGCCGGTGGTATCGGCTTTGGTCCTGGTACTTTGATGGCTATCACAGACCACATCAATATGACTGGTCAAAACCCATTGATCGGTGAAAACTTGGATGACTTTGGTCCACGTTTCCCAGATATGTCGAAAGCCTACACTCCAGAATATCGTGAGACTGCTCATAAAGTAGTAGACAAATTGGGTATCAAATTGGATGATGGGGTTTATATCGGTGTGACTGGTCCTACCTACGAAACTCCAGCTGAAATCCGTGCGTTTAAGACTCTTGGTGCAGATGCTGTCGGTATGTCAACTGTTCCTGAAGTCATCGTTGCAGCACACTCTGGCTTGAAGGTTCTTGGTATTTCATGTATTACCAACTTTGCGGCTGGTTTCCAAGAAGAGCTCAACCACGAAGAAGTAGTAGAAGTGACAGAGCGCGTCAAAGGCGACTTCAAAGGATTGCTAAAAGCGATTCTTGCTGAACTCTAATCCAATGAAAGTGCGACTCCAAAGGCTGCCCTACGGGCTGAGGTTGCTTCTAGCTACTTTATCCTTGGGAATAGGGACGGGTCTGGTCGGCATTGCCTGCCATTATCTACTAGAAGGGGTGCAAGGACTGGCCTTTGGCCAAGCTAGTTCGGATTTGCTCCAGCAATTCCAAGAAGCTGGAGGATTTCGTAGATTTTTGGTCTTATGTGTGACTGGGTGCTTGGCAGCTGGCTTCTGGTATGTCCTGCAAAGGCGTTATAAGATCCTGTCTATTCGCCAGCAAATTGACCTAGCTGGAGACAGGGATCCAGCGCCCTTCCCCCACCTCCTTCATGCAGGGATGCAGGTGGCGATTGTCGGAGCAGGTGCATCGGTCGGAAAAGAAGGAGCCCCACGTGAGGTCGGGGCTCTTCTAGCTGGTCGTTTGGCGAAAGGTTTTTCTCTAGCTCTTAAAGAGCGAAAAGTCTTGATCGCCTGTGGGGCTGGAGCTGGTTTGGCTGCGGTCTATCAGGTCCCCTTTGCCAGTAGCTTATTTGTCTTTGAGACCTTAGGACTCGCCTACAGTTGGCAGAACTTTCTACTGGTTTTGACCAGCACTTATCTGGCCACCTGGGTCGCTCAGTCCATCGTTGGTCAGGAGGCCATTTATCACCTGTCCGCAGTTTCATGGTCGGCTAGCAGCTTCTTACAGGCTATTGTGATTGCTTTCTTGGTCACTCCCTTGGCTCTGGTCTTTGCTTTCCTCGCCAAGCGGGCTAGTCACAAACGGCGGAAGGATAGAACGATTCTTTGGGCTCTTCCTCTAGCCTTTCTAGTGCTGGGGAGCCTAGTAGCCTTTTTCCCTATCTTTATGGGAAATGGCCAGGTACTAGCGCAAGCTCTCTTGTCTAGCCAGTCGATTCCTTATCTTCCACTGACTCTTGCAGTGAAGGGGCTTCTGGTTTATCTCCTCTTGCGCAATGGTGCCTATGGAGGGACCTTGACACCATCATTTGCCTTAGGGATTGGATCTGGCTACCTAGTGACCTTACTTTTGACAGTCCTTGGGATTCATCTGGATCCTGCTTTAGGGATGTTACTTGGAGCGACCGTCTTTTTAGGGACGACCCTAGAAGCTCCTCTGACAGCCATTGCGCTGAGCCTTGGATTTACAGGGCAAACTTGGAATTTGTCTATTCCGCTTGTACTTGCAACAGGTGTGTCTTACGTGATTCGAATGAGATGGGAGAAGAGATGATGAAGGTACATTTTGTACTGCATGAGACATTTGAAGTGCCGGGCGCTTATCTAAAATGGGCGCAGGAGCGTGGTCATCAGGTGACCACGACCAAAGTCTATGAGAATGAAGTCCTACCTGAGACTGTGGATGAGATCGACTTTTTGATCGTAATGGGAGGACCTCAATCGCCAGATGAAGATCGGGAAGCTTTTCCATACTACGATCCTCAGGCAGAGATCGAGTTGATTCAAAAAGCCATGAAGGCAGATCGTTACATTGTTGGGGTCTGTCTGGGGGCGCAGCTCCTGTCTGTTGCTTATGGAGCGAAGTATGAGCACAGTCCGGAACGTGAGATTGGGGTTTATCCTGTGACCTTGACACCAGATGGTCTAACAGATCTGCATGTCCGCTTGTTGGGAGAAACTCTTGAAACCGGCCACTGGCATGGCGATATGCCAGGATTGACAGAGGATGCTGTCGTTCTTGCGACCAGTCAAGGTTGTCCACGTCAGATTATTCGCTTCAGTCCGAAACACTATGCATTCCAAGCTCACTTGGAATTTGATCCAGAAGCAGTCGATCTCTTGATTGCTGCAGACGGTGAAGATGTTTTGGAAGAACAAAGTCAAAAACTGACCTTTGTTCAAAAAACTGAAGCCATTCGTGCTTACTCTTATCGAGAAATGAATGCCAAACTCTATGCGTTTTTGGATTCATTAACAAAATAAAAAATGAAAGGAAGGCTAGTTCGGGTTTAAATTGAACCCGGGCAAGCCATGACTTTCAAAACAATATTAAATTGAACCCGCCCTAAAAGCTGTGTGAAAAAGATCGATTGTCTTGCAAGTCCAGTACTTTCCGCGACAATCTCCTATTTTCACTTTGCTTTTTACGGGCTTGGTATCTTATAGAAAGGTAGAGCATGTGTTCTGATTTGAACACGAGCGGAAAGCTCGGAAAATAGATAATCTGACTGAGAAATCAGGATTTCTCGTCAGATTCCTAATTTTCAGTCGCTTTCTGGTCGCTCTCCAAATTACTCAATAAAAAAAGAAAGGATGGGTTTACCGTATTCGCTGAACTGAATACGGGCGGAGAACTGTGTAAAAAAGATAAACTGTCTAGCATCTACGATGCGTCGTCAGTTTCCTATTTTTACTTTGTTCTCTGTCGCCCTTTATATCTTAATTATGTCTATCCATATTGCTGCTAAGCATGGCGAAATTGCTGATAAAATTCTTCTTCCTGGGGATCCTCTTCGTGCGAAATTTATTGCTGAGAATTTCCTTGAAGACGCTGTTTGTTTTAACGAAGTGCGTAACATGTTTGGTTACACAGGGACTTACAAGGGTCACCGTGTTTCTGTCATGGGAACTGGGATGGGGATGCCATCGATCTCTATTTATGCGCGTGAGTTGATCGTCGACTACGGCGTGAAGAAATTGATCCGTGTAGGAACTGCTGGTTCTTTGAACGAGGATGTCCATGTCCGTGAATTGGTCTTGGCGCAAGCAGCCGCAACCAACTCCAACATCATTCGCAATGACTGGCCTCAATTTGATTTTCCTCAAATCGCTAGCTTTGATCTTTTGGACAAGGCTTACCACATTGCCAAAGACCTCGGTATGACAACCCACGTCGGAAATGTCTTGTCATCAGACGTTTTCTATTCAAACTATGGTGAAAAGAACATCGAGCTTGGTAAATGGGGTGTGAAAGCTGTAGAAATGGAAGCAGCGGCTCTTTACTATCTTGCCGCCCAACACCATGTCGATGCGCTGGCTATCATGACGATTTCAGACAGTTTGGTTAATCCAGATGAGGATACAACTGCTGAAGAACGTCAAAATACGTTCACAGACATGATGAAAGTTGGTCTTGAGACCTTGATTGCAGACTAATGACAGAATACCTTCATGATGAGTGGCTCTACGATCTCCAAACTTATCACTACAGCCGGGCTCTGCGCTCTATCAAGCAGCAGGAAGAAGTACCGGATTTGTTGGTGAGCTTACTGCAGTTAATGGCGGAGCGTCGAGAGCTCAATATCCAACCCGTCATGAATCAAAAGTTGAGAACCGAGTTGCTAGAAGCGACTGGTTTTCAGCTTTTTTGGCATGAAGATCAAGAAGATGAACAGTTGGCCAACTACCTTTATGATCTCGAAGCGAAGTTGAGAAATGAACAGATTATTGACTTTGTTCGTGCCGTTAGCCCTGCCATCTACCGGATCTTTATGCGATTGATTCAGTTGAAAATTCCTGATATTACCAACTATATCCATAACTCCAAGGAATCCAGTTATGACCGTTGGAAGTTTGAGAGTCTGCATGCGTCAGACAATCCTATCCTGCAGCAATTCCACAGCGAAAGTGTGGTCAATTCATCCAGTTTAACGGAGTTGATTGTCCAGTTGGACTTGCCAGATAGCGTCAAAGTTGCGGCCCAACAATTGCGGGAGTTAGAAAAATCAGTTCGCAACCCCCTGGCCCACTTGATCAAGCCCTTTGATGAAGAAGAGCTCCATCGGACGACGGGTTTCTCTTCTCAGGATTTTATGAAGAATTTGATTGACCTTGCAAGCTACACAGGAATTCATTATGATCAAGCTAACTTTTATTTTGATCAGGCCAATGCTGTGATGGAAGAGCTACTAAAGGAGAAGTAGATGGATAAGATTGCTCAATTACAGGAGATGATTGACCAGAGTCAACGGATCGTTTTTTTCGGTGGTGCAGGAGTTTCCACGGAGTCAAATATTCCAGATTTTCGAAGCTCAGACGGTGTCTATAGCGTTCAGGTAGGGCGGCATTTGACAGCTGAGCAATTGGTCTCCCATACCATGTTTGAGCGCTATCCAGAGGACTTTTTCGACTTTTACAAGAAATACCTACTCTACCCAGATGCCAAGCCCAATGCTGCCCATCAGTATCTGGCTCGGCTTGAAGAGACCGGTAAGCTCAAGGCAATCGTGACACAAAATATCGATAGTCTCCATGAAATGGCGGGGTCTAAGAAAGTCTTGAAACTCCATGGTAGTGCTGACCGTAATTACTGTACGGGTTGCCAGCGATTTTATGATTTAGAGGCCTTTCTAGCTTTGGAAGGCCCGGTTCCACACTGTTTGGACTGTGGTAAGGTGGTCAAACCAGATGTGACTCTTTACGAGGAGCCTCTCGATATGGAGGTCTTTAGCCAAGCGGCCCAAGCCATACAGGCAGCCGATCTTCTCATTATCGGCGGGACCTCACTTGTGGTCTACCCAGCAGCCAGCTTGATCCAGTATTTCCAAGGGAAGAAGCTGGTTGTCATCAATAAAACCAGTATCCCACAAGACAAGCAAGCAGACCTGGTTATCGAAGGAAAGATTGGGGAAGTATTTTCACAATTAAGACAATAAAAGAACACCTGAGATAAGTGGTAATCCACTTGTTTCAGGTGTTTTTATGTCTCCCTTTTGACTAGAGCTATAAGAATGTAGTTGATTATGATATAATAAAATAAATTTTCGTAGGAGGTGAAGATGAAGAAGTTTAAAAAAATATTACCACTTATTTTGGTAGTTTTAGGACTATCCTTTTTTGGACTTTATCACTATTTGAAAACATCTGTTGATCCTGGTTTGTTTGATAATAATTATCAGTATATTAGAGTTTACAACTACAAATCAGAGACGATCAAGCCCAAAAAAGCAAAAGTGAAAGAAATTAATCTTGAGTTTATATACGACGATAAGGCTGCTGTTCCTGATGGATTAACTTGGTCGGAAGATCTTCGGTCTGATATTGGTCCTTATGACGGTGGAGACGTTATTTTACATGCCGTGTTAGAAGATGGCTCAAAAATCAGAATCTCGCTACAAAAGGCCTTTCGTTTAGGTCCAACATTTAGTCGGGATTTAGATCGCAATGATAAATTTGAGGTGAAAATGCTCCCTAGATTCCCGAAATTCAGTACAGAGTATAATCGAAATTATTCCTTTGCTTATTTTAGTGGAATGATGTATGTCGGGGACACCCTCTATCAAGCTCCTGAAACAGAAGCTGTTACGCGTTTTGACCTAAAGAATCCAAAAACAGGAAAGTTACAAACCTACTATGAATATGGTTATTTGCCAGAGAAAACAGATTCTCCAGTGTTTGTAAAAACTAAAAAAGATGTGAGTCAAGCAGACATGCAATCTTTTTATGATGATTACCATAACAGTTGGAAGGGATACTGGGATCGGGGAGTCGATCCCTTCCCTAAAGAGTTGACGAGCACCTACCCATATCAATTTCACTATTATAAATGGTTCTATTCAGATTCTCTATCAAATCTCCCTCTGAAAATAGATCTCACAGGTTCTGAATTTAAAACAACCGTCACTCGTACGCAGCTGATAAAACCTGATCAAAATGATCAGATGAAAGTGCGGACAGCCACAAAAACCTATACAGAGAAAAATAAAGAGGAATACGTGCAAGAAGTCCTTGGTAAACTAAGGGAGTTCAAAGATATTAATGATCTAGCAAGGTATGAAAAGGAACATAAGTAAGATTCAGGTGAGATCTATTTTGATAGGAGAATCAATTTTTGGAGGTGACGATGAAGAAAGAAAAGCTAATTAAAGATAAGCACATCTTTCTTGCTTTAGTTTGTTTGTTTATTGGCTATATTGGTATTCGGTATTACCTGAGACCAGAGTGGTTTGATTCAGAACATATCTACCATAGAATAAAAAATTATAAGCTGAAAGAACTCAAAAAACAAAAGAAGATCATTCAGTCTATCAATATTGAATTTTTCTATCGAAAGGATATTTCCATCCCATGGGAAGCCAACTGGGTTGAGTCAACTAGAAAAAATATTGACAGAAAATTAACGCCCATCATGCATGTGACTTTCACAGATAATACGAAGGCTGATATCCCAATTCAAACTTCTAATGAGGGTCCAGCATTTAGTGACAATATGTTAAAAAGTGACTTGTACCAAAAACTGCTCTCCCGATTTCCTGGTGTTCAGAGTGGTCATCAAGATAAAGTACTTGAAACAGTGTTGATGATTTATCCAAATGACACTCTCTACCAGGATACGTATATGCAAAAAATAGTTAGTTTTCAGTTTGAAGATCCAATAATTAAGACCAATCAAACCTATTATAAATATGGCACAGAAACACAAAAAAGTATTTTCCCAATTTTTTTTGTGCAACAGAAGACTCAGCATGCAACATCAGATATGACAGAGCTTTTGGAGGATGCTGAGAAAAGAGAAAATAGAAATTATGTTGACTGGTTAAACTATCTTAGTGCTGAATTAGACGCTCATATAGATAATTATGGATACCGGCTTTATTATTCGGATGAATTCTCAAATCTACCATTAAATTTGATGCCAACTGGTAACCAGTTAAATATGACAATCACTTACACTATGGTAGACTATGGAGATGATGATGGTGTTTATAAAGCTTGGTCCACTTCGAAAACTTACACCGAATCGAATAAAGATGAATATATTACTGAAATTTTAATACCAAATCAAAACAAGTCCAAATGAAAATCATTTGGACTTGTTTTTACAGAAGGATTTTTAAGATAGGATCTCCCAAGTCATTGTCAAGAAGATTGAGTTCAGAAAAATTATAACTCTTGGCGATAGCTTTTGGATAGATTCTTCCAACTTTAAAGATGCTTTTGTTTTCCTTTATAGTGGTAGTTTTAGGTGTTTGTCTGATCAAATCTGGTAGTTCGTCAATGATTCGTTTGTATAATTGGGTATAGTCGTGACCAACTTCCTGTTTTAATTGATTTTCCCGCTCATCGATTCTTCGATTGAGATCATTTATGTCAGGTTCAGACCATTTAGAAGTAACTGTGAAAGAATAACCGTCAGAAGTAGCAGTATCCATATGTATTTTATAATCAGATAAATCAGTGATAAAAGTTTCCGTGTAAGCCTGTTGAATGGATTCTAATTCTTTTTGACTAGGGGTGTAGTATAGGTTTATAGATTTAGTCATTTCCTTTGTCTTATTAAGAATACTATTTTTTATTTTCTTGTTGAATTCATCCTTTACTTTCTTCTCAACAATTTGGTTTACATCTTCTAGATTAGACGGTTTATCAGAAGTCGTAAAGGTCTTTTGAAGAACGGTTTTATCAGTTTCATCATTCTTTTGAATGAGATAAACCAGCTTATAGTTGGAATGGGGCTTACCATAGAACCATAAGACGTTTTTTCCTTCTGAAGACCATTCTTTCTTCTGAATGGTGATTTCTTGATTCTTTTCATCCACAAGGCTTATTTTTTCAGTAGAGTAATCCTCAAGATTTTTTTCTGAAACAGTTACAAAATACATCTCGTTTGATTTTTGAAAATTTGAGGTATTTTGCTCTTTTTCAAATAAACCATTACCAACCGTTTCAACGCTGATAGATGGACTTAAAAAGTAAATAAGAAGCAAAATAGGAATCAGAATCGATGAAATCCATATCAGTCTTTTCTTAACTTTTTTACTCATCCAACCTCCAATAACAGTGTGATATTCTAATAGGTATCTGTTTAAACAGCACCTTAATAGCAGCAGATTAAACTCTATTTTATCATAGGTGATGCAGAATAGCTATCGTTACCTTGAAACCTCACGTGCAACTGAATCATTGTCTTGAACTTAAAAGAATAGAGATTCAAGATCGTTCATTTCAATATTAGTCTAAATTTTGAAAAAAGTGTATGATTATGGTTTAATGGAATGGAGTTCTATTATTATCACATCATTTTTCAGGAGGTGACGATGAAGAAGTTAAAGATTAATGATAAACAAATCTTTTTTGCGTTGGTCAGTTTGTTTATTGGATATATTGGCCTTCGGTATTATATCAAGCCGGAATGGTTTGATTCAGAACATATTTATCATAAAGTATACAATATAAAAGTTGCTTATAAAAAGAGCCAGAAGAAAACCTTACAGGATATTCATATCGAGTTTATTCATTTTGGAAAAAATAAATCTGTGGACGGTCAATGGAAAGAATCTACAAGAACAGATATAAAAACTGATGGGAATTGGCATTATAGTATTTTACATCTAACCTTTAGTGATAAAACTAAATTAGATATTTTATTTGATGAATATAAAACTGGTTATCTGTTTCAATCGGATAACGATAATTATAAACAATTTGAAAAGTTATCACTTCGTTTTCCAGGAATTGAGCAAGGTGATGGTAGAGGGTTTAGAAGCTATCTGATGATGTATCAGGGAGATACGATCTATCAAAATATTGATAATCAATATGTAGTTACAAGTTTCCAGTTAAAAAATCCCAAAACTCATAAACTTCAAACATACTATGAATACGGTGTTGCACCAAAGTCTAATGTTTTTCCACCAGTATATTTTTTACAAGATAAGAAAAATTCAGCAAAAGAACGCCAAGAATTTTTTGATGACTATCGACCTAATGATAGGATAAATTTTTGGAACCGAAGTCTTTATAATTCTGATAGCATATTTAATAATCGGTTAAATATTGAGGCAGAGTGGTATAAGTCTCAATTATTTTATTCTGAACGGTTCGAGAACCTACCAATTTATCTTAGGATGACAGGTAATAAATTTAAGACGACTATCACAGATACCTATGTTATAGATGGTCAGAACGACACTAAAAAGGGAATTCGAGTTCAATCTAGATCAAAAACTTATACAGAGGAAAACAAAGACCAATTTGTAAAAGAAGTTCTTAACCAGAAGTAAAACCAACTCCAGATCACAAACACGATCTGGAGTTATTTTTTTAGGTTATATTTCTCTTAAGAAATCTATAGTGGTATATAAAGGTATTCCAATATGTATTGATTCAAATTTGTTTCATTTCAAAACTTAGTCTAAACTTTGAAAAAAGCAAGTGATTATGGTTTAATGGAATGGAGTTCTATTATTATCACATCATTTTTCAGGAGGTGAAGATGAAGAAGTTAAAACTTAAAAAGAGATCTATCGTACTTAGTTTGATAGCGGCCTTGACGATTATCTACATGGGGCTTCGGTATTATATCAAGCCAGAGTGGTTTGATTCAGAGTTTACTTATCACAAAGTATATAAATACAAAGTTAGTAAAATCAAGCCCCAGAAAAAGATTATCAAAGATATTAATATTGAAATTATCCACGATACAAAAGAGCAAAGGCCTACAGATGGAAAATGGAAAGAGACCATACGAACAGATATAGACAGATATCGTAATGACCCAATATTACATGTGACCTTTACCGACAAGACTAAGGCTGATATTCCCTTAGTAACAGGTCGAATTGGTCCTGCATTTAGTCAGATGAATGTGGACAGTAAATTATATCAAAAACTATCATATCGCTTCCCTAAATTACAGCTTCTAGGTGAAAAGCACCGTGATACACTCTCTACTCTTCTAATGCTATACCAAGGGGATACCTTGTTTCAAATTCCTGAGGCAAATACGGTTATACAATTCCAAGTGAAAAATCCAAAGAACGGCAAGCTCCAAACTTACTATCAGTATGGTGGTGATCCTGATTTTGATTATTTCCGCCCTGTATTCTTTTTACAAACAAAATCAAGTTCATCCAAGGAAAAACAAGAATTCTTTGATGCTTATAACCAATCCACTCAAAAGAATTATTGGGATAGAAGTTTTTATTCTAGTTATGATAATTTATCTGTTTCACAAAATTATTATTTTTATAAATTATTTTATACTGATCAATTAAGCAATCTTCCACTAGGAGTCAGCCCAACAGGAAATACATTTAAAACTACGATCACAGATACCTATATTTTACCAGATGAAAATCGAAATAGTGAAGGTGTAAGAGTAGCGTCAAAATCAAAAACTTACACAGATAAAACAGAATATACTTCAGAAATTCTTAATAAATAAGCAAAACTCCAGCTAGTAATACTAGTTGGAGTTTGTTGTTGATTATACCATGAGATCTTCGAGAGGATCTGTCGTTTTCCTGAAATTATCGATGTCTACCGTAGGAATTTCAGAATCTATGTCGGCACGATCAAAGTGTAAAGTTGCCTTATCTTCCGTTTTCTTAAACCTTGGCATTTCTTTGATCATTGTTGGTAGTTCAGAAATAATTGTTTGGTAAACCTTTTTAGGATCATTTTTGAACTCATTTTTTAATTGAGATTCTCGTTGGTCGATGATTTTATTCAGTTCATCCATATCAGGAGCCGACCATTGAAAATCCATTTCAAATTCATAGGAGGAATCATTGGCGGCTGATAGTTTAAATTGAGAATGATCATACCAAGGTTTTATCATGGTATCCCAATATGCATCTGCAATGGCTTTTATCTCTTTTTCTGTTGGAGTATAATAAATATCTATATACTTCCAATTATCCTTGATATTTTCGATCAAACGGTCTCTGATGTTTTCCTCCACCCTCTTTTTTAATAATTTTTGACCAACCTTATTGACCTCTGAGAAGTTGGAATTGTTAGAAGGAGTAGTGAAATTAGACTCCGCTTTGGTATCCGAATAAATATCAGTGTAGACTAACTTGTATTTTGTGTCCGGCTTACCGGCAAACCAGAAGCCGTATTTATCATCTCGTTTATCTTCTAATTCTAAGATGGCTTGTTTTTTATTATTCTGATCTAAAATTTTAAGTTCATTACTAGATATAGAGTGAACGTCATCAATTGAAAACTCGACGTAATAACGATTTTCAGCCTCTTTGAAATTTTTTGCTGGATGTTTAGCGTCCATATGGCCATTTATTTCAGACTTTATAGAAACATGAGGACTAAACTCAAAAAGAGTAGGTATGGGATAGAAATTAAAAAATGCAATGAGGCCAATAACGATTGAAATAGCAGCAATGATTAAGATTTTCTTTATCTTCATTTCGCCTCCTTACTTATCAAACTTCACTTCCTCAAGCAAGTACTCGATGAATTTTTCTCCCATTTTTGAGAGGGCTGTTTTTTCATGTTTGATGTAGACCAGCTCGATCGGGTCTTCGATATCAAGGGGAATGGAGACGATGTTATTCCCGTTGAGATTGCTGTTGAGGATCCCGGTCGCAATGGTGTAGCCATCCAGACCAATCAAGAGATTAAAGAGGGTCGCCCGGTCACTGACGACGATGGATTTCTTATGATGCTCTTGAGAGAGGATCTCTTCTGAGAAGTAGAAGGAGTTATGGGTTCCTTGGTCATAGCTAAGGTATGGGAAATCTTCCAGATCAGACAAGTGGACAATCTCTTTCTTGGCAAGAGGATTGGTCTTGCTGACAAAGATATGAGGTTGCGCTGTAAAGAGGTGGGTGGCAATCAGGTGATTATCATCTAGCATCTTAGAGAGGACATCCCGGTTGTAGCTATTCAAAAAGAGGACGCCAACTTCGCTTCGGAAATTCTTGACGTCATCGATGATCTCCCAAGTCCGCGTCTCCCGTAGGAAGAGCTCGTATTTTTCCATGTCGCTTTTCTTCAATAGTGAAACGAAGGCCTCAACAACGAAGGCGTAGTGCTGTGAAGAGACACTGAAAAGCTCACGAGAACCCACAGGATTTTTATAGCGCTCGGACAAGAGGTCAATCTGCTCCACCACCTGGCGGGCATAAGAGAGGAACTCCATCCCATCGCGGGTCAAAGTGATCCCTTTAGGATTCCGGATAAAGATTTCAATTCCCATCTCATTTTCCAAGTCCTTAACGGCATTGGAAAGGCTAGGTTGCGTGATGAAGAGTTGTTTTGCGGCCTCATTCATAGAGCCGGTTTCGACGATTTTGATAATGTATTGTAATTGTTGTATTCTCATGCTTTTATTTTAACATAAAATAGCGCGTTTTTCCCGTAAAATGTGGTCTTTCAAGGACTGTATGAGAGAATAAGACAGGCTGAGGTAGGTAATAGGAAGTAGGCTAGATCGAATAATTAAAAATAGAAAATTGGAAACAAAATCTCCATCTGAGGACTGATTTTGATGGAAAATTACAGTTTTGCCTTGCTTAAGGTGAGAGCTGATTGATAGAATGGTAAAAAATTGATTGAGGAGAACATATGAAAAAACTAGTTTCCTGGTATAAGAAAAAGGATAAGGATTTGGAAACGCATTTCACAGCCGGTCTGTTACAGATCAATTTTGTGACCAATGCTCTGATTCTATTAGCCTTTTACATCTATTTGGTCATTAGTCAGTCGATCTATGCTCTATCGGATCCATTTATCCAATTTAGTTTTTGGGAGATCATTGCCTTTACCATGAAGATCTTGCCCTACGGTCTAACCGTAGCACTCTTTATTCCCAATATTTTTGTCATCATTTATGGGATCGGTCGGTGGTCTAGCCTCCAGTTCAAAGAAGCAGAGGAAGAAGCTCTCAAAGATCCGGATTTGTTTGAAGATGGAGGGCCAAAGGAAGGAGAAGGGACAAGAGAAGATGACGCATTCCTTATGAAAGAAAGGCAAGAATCACCTAGTCCTAAGCCTGTCAAAAAGAAAAAGCAACAGCCTACAATTGTTCTTTGGTTTGGTCTCTTTGGTTGCTTTCTCGAAGCGATTTTCATTTACATCGTCAAGGAAATGACCTTTTACGAATGGAATGAGCCTTTGATCAATTCTCAGAAGCATGCCCTGATTTGGTCAGGTGCCTATCCAACCTTCTTTACCTTTGCAGCTCTTACTTTACTAGCCTTGATTATCTATTCCTACCGGGATGCGAACTCTCTCTCGCCGTTAGCAAATGTCTTCTGCATCAGTGGCATTCTAGGAGGTGTGGTTCTTCTCTTAGTTTTCGATAATCAACTGCAGGTAGCAAGTTTTCACACCTTTTTCTTATTGATCTATTCCATTCATCTCTTGTGGGTTCGTATCAGGGAGTGGCAGCAAGATCGAACAGAGACAGGATATGAGAATCGTCTACTTCAATGGCTCCATCAGCTCTTAAATAAGTCGCGTAACTGGCCTTGGTTAGCGGTCCTTGTCGCTCTTCCAACCCTTGCTCTCGTCGTCCTTATTCTCATGCTCTTTGGGCAGCAACCGGATTCCATGATCAAGGCCTGGACGAACACAGCTGACTGGGCCTTCTCTCAAAAGATCCCTCCTCAGAATCTTATCATTGATGAGCACTATCTCTGTACGGTTGCGGCTGGTGGGCATGAAAAAGTTGTAAAGCCCCAGCGGATGGGCGTCCGCCACGGTCATCCAGTCGTTGTCAATCGTCAGCTTTGTATTGCCAATGCCTTTGAACAGGTACTAGAAGAAAAGACGCCACGATTCCATCGCTTCTTGCGTCGCAATTATGACCGCTATGGTTATCCCTTTGCCAAACATATCAAGAAGAAATGGGCTATGGACCTGATCTATTACCTGATGAAACCTTTGGAATGGCTCTTTTTACTGGTTCTTTATCTAGTCGATCGCAAGCCTGAAAACCGAATCGCCATGCAATACATCAAACCGATCCCAGAAGATTTTGATCCCAGGAAAGCTTCTTAAGTCACCGATTTCTACTTGACAAGCGACCAGTAGCGCGATATAATGAAAAAAATTTAACCTTTAAGGGGTCCAGAGAGGCCTGCAAGGAAAGACAGAAAAAAGATCAGCGGACCGAGTCTAGCTGATCATTTGTGGGACCTTGCTTTTGCGAGGTCTTTTTTGCTGGAAGAAAGAAGAGGAAACCAATGGTCAGTGACAGCTGTAAGAAACGGTTTGGAAAAATTATGATGGAAGACATGGAGTTAATCGCTCAAGAAGAGATTGCGCCACGGATTTTTTCAATGGTCTTGAAGGGGGAAATGGTGGAACAGATGTTGCCGGGCCAGTTTCTCCATATCCGTGTACCGGATGACTCCAAGCTCCTTCGCCGTCCCATTTCTATCTCAGAAATTGATCTAGACAGCCAGACCTGTCGCCTCATTTATCGGGTAGAAGGAGGCGGAACGGCCATCTTTTCTCACTTGCCTGTCGGTAGCTACCTTAGTGTCATGGGGCCTCAAGGAAATGGCTTTGACCTAAAAGATCTTGGTCAAGGGGCGCGTGCTTTGATCATCGGTGGCGGGATTGGAGTGCCTCCCTTGGTCCAAGTGGCCAAACAACTCCACCAACAAGGTGTGGAAGTTAAAGTGGTTGTTGGTTTTGCGACCAAAGAAGCCGTCATTTTGGAAGAAGAGCTTTCTCAGGTAGCTCATGTCACTGTGACAACTGACGATGGATCTTATGGCACAAAGGGATATGTCTCCACCATCGTTGACCAGATGGACCAGGAGTTTGATGCCATCTATTCCTGTGGGGCCCCTGGCATGCTCAAATATGTAAATGCAAAATTCCATGACCATCCTCGGGCCTACATTTCCATGGAATCCCGCATGGCTTGTGGGATGGGAGCTTGTTATGCCTGCGTGGTGCATCTGGAAAATGCAAGCCAAGCAGCCAATAAGCGCGTGTGTGAAGACGGACCGGTCTTTGAAACTGGTACAATTGTGATGTAGGAGGACCGTATGACAGCAAATCGACTAGCCGTATCCTTACCAGGATTAGACTTGAAAAATCCCATTATTCCAGCTTCTGGCTGTTTTGGCTTTGGCCAAGAATACGCCAAATACTATGATTTAGATCTGCTTGGATCCATTATGATCAAGGCGACGACTGCTGAGGCTCGCTTTGGAAATCCGACACCACGTGTTGCTGAGACTCCTGCAGGCATGCTTAATGCCATTGGTCTCCAAAATCCAGGCGTAGACGTTGTCCTAGCAGAGAAACTCCCTTGGTTGGCCCAGCATTATCCAGATTTACCGATTATCGCCAACGTAGCTGGCTTCTCTAACGAAGAGTATGCGACGGTATCTCGGAAGATCTCGCAAGCACCAAATGTCAAAGCGATTGAACTCAATATCTCTTGTCCAAACGTAGACCATGGCAACAACGGCCTCTTAATCGGGCAGGTTCCCGAGTTAGCCTATGCGGCTGTGAAAGCGGCGGTAGATGCTTCCTCCGTCCCTGTCTATGTTAAGTTGACTCCTAGTGTGGCTGATATTACCCAAGTAGCCAAGGCTGCTGAAGATGCAGGAGCGAGTGGTTTGACCATGATTAACACTTTGGTCGGGATGCGCTTCGACCTCAAGACCGGCAAACCGATCATTGCAAATGGTACGGGAGGGATGTCAGGACCAGCTATCTTCCCAGTAGCCTTGAAACTCATCCGCCAAGTAGCCCAATCCACTAGCCTGCCCATTATTGGAATGGGAGGTGTCGATTCAGCCGAAGCGGCAATTGAAATGATGATAGCAGGTGCTTCAGCAATTGGAGTTGGAACTGCTAATTTTACCGATCCTTATGCTTGTCCAACTATTATCGAAGACCTGCCACAGGTCATGGATCGATATGGTATTGACACCCTTAAGAACTTCCGAAAACATGTACGGGAAAATCTACTCTAAATCCTTGACTTTTCCCAAATATCGTACTACAATAAATAAAAACCTTTAAAGCAGTCCAGAGAGGCTCCTAAGGTCTAGACGGTGAATCATGGTAGTTTTTCCTACCTAATTTTCGTGTAACCTTGCCTCGGGCAAGGTTTTTTTGTGGAAAAAATGTCACCCATCAAAAGGAGAAAACCATGCGTGAAGAACGTCCTATTATTGCCCTTGACTTCCCAGCTTTCGAGGATGTCAAACACTTTTTAGAGCATTTTCCAGAAGATGAAAAACTATTTGTAAAAATCGGTATGGAATTTTTCTATGCAGTAGGTCCTGAAATTGTACACTACCTAAAAGGGCTTGGACACAGTATCTTCCTTGATTTAAAATTGCACGATATCCCAAATACAGTCAAATCAGCTATGTCTGTATTGGGTACTTTCGGAGTGGATATGGTGACGGTTCACGCAGCTGGTGGTGTAGAGATGATGCGCGAAGCCAAAGCAGCTCTTGGTGAAGGAGCTAAGTTGGTAGCCGTAACCCAGTTGACTTCGACCAGTGAAGAAGACATGCGTGATTGCCAAAACATACAAACAACGGTTCAAGAATCAGTCGTTAATTATGCCCGTAAGGCGCAAGAAGCTGGCTTGGACGGCGTGGTCTGTTCAGCCCATGAAGTAGCCTTGATTAAAGATGCCACTTCATCAGATTTTGTCTGTGTGACACCAGGGATTCGTCCTGCTGGAGCTGAAATCGGCGACCAAAAACGGGTTATGACGCCACAAGAAGCCCATAAAATTGGATCAGACTATATTGTTGTTGGACGCCCCATTATTCAAGCAGAAAACCCATGGGACGCTTACCATGAAATTAAGAGGCAGTGGAACTCGTAAGAGCTACTAAAAGTGAAACTTTTGTAGCTCTACGGGAAGTCCGATAGGATCTTCCCTAACGAGTTCACTAGATTAGAAGAAAGAAAAATATCGTTTCTTTCTTCTAATCGTCGGAATAGTATGGTCTACTAAAAGTGGAATTTTTGTAGCTCTACGGGAAGTCCTATAGGACTTTCCCTAACGCATTCACTAGATTTAGAGGATAAAAATAATCGTTTTATCCTCTAAATCGTCGGAATACCAATCGCTACTAAAAGTCTTACTTTTGTAGTTTCACGGGAGGTCCCATGGGACCTTTCCTAAACTATTCACTAACTTAGTTGAAAGAAAAATATCGTTTCTTTCAACTAAGTGTCGGAATACGTGTCGCTACTAAAAGTGGAACTTTTGTAGCTCTACGGGAAGTCCTATGGGACCTTCCCTAACTTACTCACTAACCTGTAAAGTTGTTCTTTAAATCTGTTTTGGATTTAATTCGTATATGATTAAAATCGTAAAAAGGAGTTATCATGTCATTAGCTAAAGATATTGCCAGCCATCTTCTAAAAATTGAAGCCGTTTATTTGAAACCAGAAGAACCTTTTACTTGGGCTTCTGGGATCAAGTCCCCTATTTATACGGATAACCGCGTGACCCTTGCTTATCCAGAAACTCGTACCTTGATTGAGAATGGATTCGTGGATAAAATCAAGGAAGCTTTCCCTGAAGTAGAAGTGATTGCAGGGACAGCAACTGCGGGGATTCCTCATGGAGCCATTATTGCGGACAAAATGAACCTTCCTTTTGCCTACATCCGTAGCAAACCAAAAGATCATGGTGCTGGAAACCAAATCGAAGGCCGTGTACCGCAAGGTCAAAAGATGGTTGTGGTTGAAGATTTGATTTCTACTGGTGGTTCTGTTTTGGATGCTGTCGCAGCTGCGAAACGTGAAGGAGCAGACGTCCTTGGTGTAGTAGCGATCTTTACTTACCAATTGGAAAAAGCTGATAAGAAATTTGCGGAAGCTGGCGTTCAACTCGAAACCTTGTCAAACTACACAGAATTGATTCATTTAGCAGAAGAACAGGGCTACATTACTTCTGAAGGTTTGGAACTGTTGCGTCGTTTCAAGGAAAACCAAGAAACTTGGCAAGACAAATAATATAACTGAGAGTGGGACAGAAATCGGTAATTCGTTAGAATTCGATTACGTCGTCCCACCTCCGCACAGTTGAGTAGGGCTGTAAAAGCTGATGAAATAAGCGTAGTAGAGCCCACTCAACCACTGCGTCTTGCTCGACAATCCAAAGACAATTGAGAGGCTAGGACTTTTGTCCCAGCTTCTTTTTTATACTCTTTTCACTAGTTGGTGGTTAACTTGAAACCCAAAGTAAAATCCGGTATGATAGTAGTAATTGTATTTATGTATGAAGAAATAACTATTTTTAAGGGAGAATAAGATGACAAAAGAACATTATTTGCAAATGAAGAAGCAGGGTAGGGTCTGGTTTACCGTCAATATCATCATCAGCTTGATTGCTATTACAGGAGGAATTTTAGTGATCATTAGTAAATCGCGCCACATTCCGTTTTTGCTGATGTCTCTGGGTGCAATCACCTTAATGAATCAAGTTTTAATTACCCCTGCTTTCAACGCTAAAAAAGAAGCTGAGGAAGCACATCCAGAGTGGAAGGAATTATCCACTAAAGATTCTAAAATACCTGTGGAAGATTTGCAGAAAGGGATTCTCATATCAGCTCTAGCTCTTCTGATTGTCATTATTGGTTTTTTCATGTTCTATCGTCCTCTTCCGACAACAGATGCAGGAACTGAAGTAATCAAAACCTATCGCGAGATTCAGTCTGTTCCGGAAAGTTCAACAGATAAAGAATCTAGCACGGTCTCTAATTTAACACCACAGGATGTTCAAACCTTACAAGAATTGAAAGAGGATATCGAATCAAACACACCATCAGATTCACCATCACTGGATATCAACAAAGCAAAAGATCTTGCTGAAAAGGCACAGCAACAAAATTGGTTGAAAAGAGGAGAATAAGGATTCCTCTTCTTTACATTCTTGATAGATTTATAGGAGATTTTAATTGATAAAGTTAAATTCATTAGTATATTTAGTTTCTTTGGATGCAAGGGATTACTATCTAGATACGAGGTCAAACGATATATATGTTCAAACTGCGATTCCTTCAAAAGCAGTTGACTTTACTAGTTTTGTTCCCATGGCGAGCCTCTTTTTATTAAATTTAAACTCGTATCTAAATCCAAATAGTAGTAGCTTCAGTCGAATCATTTATATTCTTTTAGCCTTAATTTTGATGATTCTACTTTTTGAAATGTTGTTAAATCAAAAAAAGACGGAAGACTTTAAAGAATTTGATATCAATACATTAGTTTTCAAAGAGTTATTTATTGGTCATCTAAAAACAAATATTGGTGTGAAACTTCTTTTAGGATTGTCAATGGTTCCTGTTACTGTTACTGTGCTGACAAACTATTTAAATACAGGAAATTATTCTTCCTATGGGATTGGATTGATTACTTTTGGTGGGTTCTATTTGGCTATTATTCACTGTCGATTATTGAAACAATTTTTATTATTGAGAAAGATCACGCGCAAAAAATAAATTGGAAAAGTAAAGAGGATTTTCAATGCTCAAAAAAGGAACATGTTTTAATATCAGTTTGAATGGGAAAAGGCCTCTCTGGGGATTCTTTTTGTTAGTGACCGATCAGGGAGAAGAATTCATCGTCAAACGCAATAGTAAAATCCCTTTCGACAAGTACCGAAAAGTGTACCAGACCAACCATTCGTTTAAAGATCAAATTTTTTTAAAGAAAGCACCAAACAATCTTTCGGCCGTCATTGGTGTTCCACTAGGTTTGTTATTAGCAAGAACATTCAGAAAGATCCTTCCCATGGACCTTTTCTTTGGAAAACCGAATCTTGATTTGGATGTTAGAGAAGGAGTGGTGAACGTTCTTCTATTTCTTCTTGCTGTCATCGTCACTTTATGGTTGGTCACTATTGCCAGATATGTACAGTTGAAATGGTTTGTTGAAAAAAATGGAGCGAAGCTAGAAGTAGTAGGTCAGATAAAACCAGTAGAGTATCTTCAAAAAACAGCAAATGGAACTGAGGTGTGGTGAATGCGAAAAATGCGAAAACGTCAATTGTTTGCCCTTATTTGTTTAAGTACACTCGTCCTATTTTTAGCGTATTTTGTTCAAATGCGCTTGTTTTTGGTCTTGATTTTATGTTTAATTGTGATCTTATTTTTTAGAGGACTCGAATTCACAGAGCCTCGGGAAATAGAGTTTGATTTCAAGGAAGATTGCAAATTTAAGTAATTTTCATCCAAAAAACATAGTAAATAAATTTATTTGGAGCTGTTATGATCAAATTAGTGAAAGAAAGATTACCAAAAAATGTAAAAAAGTTTCTTATCGCACTGGTTGTGCTTATAGGTATACTTTTTATTGCTTATAAAGGATATGTTGCTTATTTTGTAGAGCCCTATTCTCAAATATACTTGAAACAAAAGATAAGTAAATATGAATTCTTAGAGGATGGAAAAGCGATTGTAGTCAAGTGGGATTATGATAATCCAATTGACCATTGGTTAACTACTTCAAGTAAAGAGGTATTTCAAGGAACTCGTCTCATAGGTGAGAAGAAAATTGTACAAGAATATAAAAAGCTTAAATATATAAATCCAGTTAGTTCTAATCCCCAAGGGCAGGAATATTGGGGGATTACAGTTTATGATACTCAAAATCAAAAGCTGACTTCAAAAGATTATAATGTTTTTAAACTGGTGAGAGAATATAATAAAAACTTCGTTCCCATTAGATTAGGAAACGTCATATATACGAGTAGTGGAGAGACCTTACTTGATATTTATATTCAGAAATTAGAAAGTTCAGACCCGCTCCTTCAAAAATCCATCAATTTAGATACTGGGAAGCTGGTTGATTCTGGAAAAGAACAAGATAGTAATAAAGAGCAGCAAAACTCTTTTAAAATTTCTAGACAATTAAGCTTATTACGCCCTGATTCGCGTTATCATATAGCAGACAGAACGATTTTAAATCTATCTAAATCTAATTATCATTTTCCTTCAGAAGCAAAAATGTGGACTACGTATCCAAAAGCAGCAGAAATATTGTCTGAGAAAGAATCCATGATTGGCATTTTAGGTAAGGAATCGGATTTAGAAGAATATTTATCAATTCTTAAACTTTTCGCTAAAGAAGGAAAAAATTTATTTTCGGATGTGGCAATTCCTGCAGAGTATTCTGTAGATGGTAAGGAACATGTCGTGAATAGCCAGGAAGAATTTTACCGCTATTACAAGTATAGGTAATTTAAATACTTATGTGTGTATAACCAAGTCTATATTCACTGATTAACTAAGAAATAATAAGATCAGTCAAAAACAGCAGAAATGCTGTTTTTTTGATATAATGGACCTATGTTATTGAAAAGTAAACGTATTCTATTTGAGATGCTTCATGTTGTCATGTTGCTAGTGATGGTCCACTGGTTCTTGATCAGTGTGACCTATCTGAGAGAGAGTTCATGGTTTGCCACTTTAGGTGCTGGATTGCTATTTCTGCTAGCCTGGTTGAAACGCGATGGGGTAAAAAGAGCCATTGCTTGGTTGACCCGTCATAAAAAAGGCTTTTTGCTTGGCGCGATCATCTGTCAGTTAATCTTTATGATTTGTGCAGAGCTTTTGATCCGTCGGGATGCTGCGGTTGTTTTTAAGGGAGCTTTTGATCTTCTTAAGAAATCTTCCATCACTAACTACCTCAGTCGTAATCCCAATAACATTCCACTCTTTCTCTATGAAAAGTTTTTCTATCTTTTATTCGGCTCTAGCGGTTTGTGGGTTATGCAGGCTCTCAATATACTCTATGTCAATCTGGGTGCTGTCCTCTTGTACAAACTTTCCCAGAATCATTTCAATCAGAAAACAGCTGATCTAGTTTATCTCTTTTATGTCAGCTTGATCTGTTACTCGCCTTATTTCTATTCCATGTATACAGACATTCCTCCGCTTCCTTTGATCGCTCTTCAATTGTGGTGGGCCTTGGATCTCTTAAAGGAAGACCAAGCAGGAATCTCCTGGAAGAAGATGTTTGGTTTAGGGATTTTATCCGGCGTGACCATGTTGATTCGTCCAACGACGATTATTATCATGATTGCCTTTTGGGCTGTGCTCTTCTTTAGAGGAAACTGGAAGGCCTTTGGCAAGATTGCTACGGTGACCGTGATGATGACGGGCTTTGTCTTTGCAGGATTGAATACAGCGGTCAATCATCAAACAGTTGTACCAATCTTGAAACAAGAAGGTTTGGCCAAAGGACCACTCTTGTTTATCAATCTGGGCTTGACAGATATGGGGCATAACCAAGAAGATATGAAAGATGGCTTGCTAGCTTATATTGATAAGGATAAACGCTCAGACTACAACAATGGCCTCTTTAAAAAAGAAAATGTGATCAAAGAAATCAAGCGCCGTCTCAAAGAGTATGGACCTGTCGGTTTGATCGGTCATATCTACTACAAGCAATCTTTGACGGTAGCAGAAGGGACCCTCGGTTGGCTTTACCGAGATGTAGAGTATGAGAAGACACCTTATATTAATCCTCTCTATGCGCCACTGACTAAAAACAATGGTCTGGCTAAATGGGTGAGAACCTATTTCCTCAGCACGGATCGCCCGCAGTACAAGTATTATGAGTTTGTGAAACAGCTGATCTGGATCGTCTTGTCAGCTGGCTTGCTTGGGGCTTATCTCAAGCGTCGAGATACAGATGCCTTCAATTTCCTTTCCTTAGCGGTCTTTGGCGGTTTGCTCTTCTTAACCATCTTTGAAGGTGGGAAGACCCGCTACCTCATCCAATTCTTGCCACAAATTTTGCTAGTGGCTTCGATCGGTCTAGCAGGATTCAGCAAGAAAGAAAATACATAAAAACTCTCGCTTGTTTAACAGGCAGAAAAAGAGGTTGGATAAAATGGTCCAGCCTCTTTTTTATCCAGTGGATCTGTATCAAATGTGGTATAATAAAAGATAAGAATTTATTGGATAGCGGAGAGTTTCCATGCAACATTCCCCCTGGCATGAAGCCATCAAATCCCATCTTCCGGAAGGGTATTTTCATCAGATTAATGACTTTATGAATGAGGTCTATAGCAAAGGAGTGGTCTATCCACCTCGTGACAAGGTCTTCAAGGCCTTGCAGACGACTGAGATGGATCAGGTCAAGGTCTTGATCCTAGGCCAGGATCCCTACCACGGACCGGATCAAGCGCAGGGCTTAAGTTTTTCTGTGCCAGATCATGTCCCAGCTCCCCCTTCTTTGCAAAATATTCTCAAAGAATTGCGCTCAGATATCGGAGAGAAGCGGTCCCATGATCTGACCTCCTGGGCGGAGCAAGGGGTGCTCTTGCTCAATGCCTGCTTGACGGTTCCTGCTGGTCAGGCTAATGGTCATGCGGGACAAATTTGGGAGCCATTCACAGATGCTGTGATCAAGGTGGTCAATGAGTTGGAGGAGCCAGTTGTCTTTATCCTCTGGGGATCTTACGCTCGTAAGAAAAAGCCTCTGATTACCCACGATCGACATTTGGTCCTTGAATCAGCTCACCCAAGTCCCTTATCGGCCTACCGAGGATTCTTTGGTACCCAACCCTTTTCAAAAACCAATCAATTTTTGACAGAGGCGGGACGCGAGCCGATTGATTGGTTAAGATAGGAGAAAGAAATGCCACAATTAGCAACGATTTGTTATATCGACAATGGGAAAGAATTTCTCATGTTGCATCGCAATAAAAAGCCCAATGATGTCCATGAAGGTAAATGGATCGGAGTGGGTGGAAAATTAGAACGCGGGGAAACCCCACAGGAGTGTGCTTCCCGTGAAATTTTTGAGGAGACGGGCCTTAGAGCCAAGCCAGTCTTGAAAGGGATCATTACCTTTCCTGAGTTTACTCCAGATCTAGACTGGTACACCTATGTCTTCAAGGTGACTGAGTTTGAAGGGGATCTCATCGAGTGTAACGAGGGAACCTTGGAGTGGGTACCTTACGATCAAGTCCTCTCAAAACCAACCTGGGAAGGGGACCACACTTTTGTCGAGTGGTTGTTAGAGGATAAACCCTTCTTTTCAGCAATGTTTCGCTATGATGGGGATCGCTTGCTAGAGACCCATGTCGATTTTTATGAATAAAGGAGAATGCAATGGTTGTCATTAAAAATGGTCGTGTCATGGATCCAAAGACCGGTTTGGATCAAGTCTGTGACCTTCGCATCGAAGGAAAGAAAATTGTAGAGATCGCTGAGAATCTCCCAACGGATGGAGAAGAGGTGCTAGATGCCTCAGGTCTAGTGGTAGCTCCTGGTTTGATCGATGTGCACGTGCATTTTCGTGAACCCGGGCAAACCCATAAAGAAGATATCCATACGGGTGCTTTAGCAGCAGCTGCGGGTGGTTTTACTCGAGTGGTCATGATGGCCAATACCAATCCGACCATTTCAGATATTGCTACCTTAGAGGAAGTCATAGCTTCTGCAGCCAAGGAAAATCTCCACATTCATACGGTTGCGACGGTGACCAAGAATTTTGACGGTCAAAACTTGACAGATTTTGAAGGCCTGCTCAAGGCTGGTGCGGCAGGTTTTTCAGATGATGGGATTCCCCTTCAAAGCACCATGGTTGTCCGCCAAGCCTTGGAAGAAGCTAAGCGTCTAGGAACTTTTATTAGTCTGCATGAAGAAGACCCTGAGTTGAATGGCATTCTTGGGTTGAATGAAAACATTGCCAAGGAACACTTCCATGTCTGTGGAGCGACGGGTGTAGCTGAATACTCAATGGCAGCGCGGGATGCCATGATTGCCCATGCGACAGGTGCTCACCTTCATATCCAACACCTTTCCAAGGAAGAAAGTGTCAAGGTTGTGGAATTTGCCCAAGGATTAGGAGCTCATGTGACGGCAGAAGTAGCGCCCCAACACTTTTCAAAAACAGAAAGTCTGCTCTTGACTAAAGGAAGCAATGCCAAGATGAACCCACCCCTTCGCTTGGAATCAGATCGTCTAGCAGTGATTGAAGGCTTGAAGTCAGGCGTCATCTCCGTGATTGCGACAGACCACGCGCCTCACCATGCGGATGAGAAGAATGTTCCTGATATTACCAAGGCACCATCTGGAATGACCGGTCTTGAAACCTCACTTTCTCTTGGTTTGACCTACTTGGTCCATGCAGGACATCTGAGCCTAATGCAATTGCTAGAAAAGATGTCCTATAATCCAGCACGTCTCTATGATTTTGATGCCGGCTATATTGCTGTGGATGGACCAGCAGATTTGACCCTCTTTGATCCGGAAGCAGATCGTCTGGTATCGGATCATTTCGCTTCAAAAGCTGGAAATTCACCATTTGTGGGTGAAACATTAAAAGGGAAAGTTGCTTATACTATCTGTGATGGACAAGTGATTTTTCAAGGATAAGCGATCGTATTCATATGAATCTTAAAAAAATGATGCAAGGCTTGGTTTTCTTTTTAACCAGCCTTCTTGTCTTTGTCTTTCTATTTCGTGCTTTGCTACCAACTGCGTCTCCTCGTATGACCAAGCCCAAAACGGCTGCGAAAGAAATCACCTATACTTATGTAGCTCTAGGGGATTCACTGACCGAAGGAGTAGGGAATAGCACCAAGCAAGGGGGCTTTGTCCCCATCCTTGCCCAAAGCCTATCCAATGAAAATGACGGCCAGTATCAGCCTGTCAACTATGGAGTAGCTGGAAATACAAGCGCTCAGATCTTAGATCGTCTCAAGAAGCAAACAGATCTTCAGAAGGATCTCAAAAAGGCGCGTGTCATGACCTTAACGGTTGGGGGAAATGATCTGCGCAAAGTTGTTGTCGATCATCTGAGTGATTTTTCTCTGTCAGATATCCAAAAGCCGCTCAAGAATTATACAGCGAACCTCAAAGAAATTATTACAAAGGCCAGAAAGGACAATCCCCATCTTCCCATTTATGTAGTGGGGATCTACAATCCTCTTTACCTGAATTTTCCTGAATTAACTAGTATCCAGACGGCTGTAGATCGTTGGAATGAGACGACGGAAGAAACCATCGCGCAATATGATCAAGTCTATTTCGTCCCGATCAATGATCTGCTCTATAAAGGAATTGATGGCAAAATGGGCGTATCAGAAATCAGTGACGGGAAGACAACCGTTATCAATGATGCCCTGTATGAAGAGGATAGTTTCCACCCTAACAATACGGGCTATGAAAAGATGAAACAAGCAATATTGGAGAAAATCAATGCCACGAAGAAAACTTGGAGTCAAAAATAATCCCATCAAAGAGAAGGTCCCCTTCCTTCAAAAAATCAATATTTGGAAATGGTTGTTTTTAGGCTTGGTCAGCCTTCTCTTAGCCTTCGCTATAGTTGTGCAAGGACGCTTAGCGATGCCAAGAGAAGATGTTAGTCAGCTTCATCAAACAGCTGGCACCAAAGATGTCAAAGTTGGAACTATGACAACGACTCGTGATCAACTCAATGATACCATCAAATCGCTTCTGAAAAAATATAAGCTGTCCGACTACAAGGTCTATGCAGACAATCAGCAAATCCTATTAGAAGGGCAGTTGAGTCTCTTGGGGAAGGATTATCCCTTATACATTTACTTTCAACCATCCAAATTGGAAAATGGGAATATTCTCTTGACGGTGAAGGATTTTTCAGTTGGAACCTTTCAAATTCCACAAAGGATGGTCTTGCAGCTCTTGAGTAAAAATAAAAATATCCCAAAATTTGTTCAGATCTCACCCAAGCAGTCTACCATCACCATTGTATTGCCAGAAATTGACAATGACTTTGGAATCTATGTCAAGGCCAATACCATCGATCTCTATAATGACAAGATCGTTTTTGATTTGTATCAGAAGAAGTAGGGCGAAAGAGGCTATTCAAATTGAATTCACAATCATCTTAAAAAATTTCCTTAGGTTCAATAATTCCGAGTGCTAGAAACAACCGTGTTTCTAGCACTTTTCTCACGGCGGAAAGTTTCATTACATGATGTGTTTGAGTGAGCATAATAGTATATGTCATTATAAATTTTTTAATAGCACCTAGGTTTTCTTATACAAAAACAGGCTGTCTATAGTCTAATTAGAATTGAAAACTTTATTTTGTTTCTATTCAAAAAATTCAGAATATTACAGAAAATTCTTGACATTGTTTTTTCCCTATGCTAAAATACTAAACAAGACATTGAACAAAGGAGAAAGTCAAACATGAAAACAGCTAAGTTTATTCAATTTGCTTTGTTGTTGAGGTATAAGGGCTAGTGCAGAAGCATTAGTCCTGTTTGGCTTACCAAGCGGGCAAAAACATCTCGCTTGGTTGACCGAGTGAGATGTTTTTCTTTATATCCACTACATAGAAATGAGGAGACCCTATGCGTAAAGTTGAATTTTTAGATACCAGCCTTCGGGATGGCGAACAGACTCCGGGAGTTAATTTCTCTATCAAAGAAAAGATTGCCATTGCAAAACAATTGGAAAAATGGGGTATTTCTGCTATTGAAGCAGGTTTTCCTGCAGCAAGTCCGGATTCCTTCACAGCTGTACAGGAAATTGCAAAGGTCTTAACCAAGACAGCTGTAACTGGCCTAGCTCGTTCTGTCAAATCAGATATTGATGCTTGTTATGAAGCCTTAAAGGATGCCAAGTATCCGCAAGTTCACGTCTTTATCGCAACCAGTCCTATTCACCGTGAGTTTAAACTCAACAAGACCAAGGAAGAAATTCTTGAAGCCATTAAAGAGCACGTTTCATATGCGCGTTCAAAGTTTGAGGTTGTGGAGTTCTCACCAGAAGATGCGACACGAACCGAATTGGATTTCCTCTTGCAAGTCGTTCAGACTGCGGTCGATGCGGGGGCTAGCTACATCAATATTCCTGATACAGTCGGTTTCACAACACCAGCAGAGTATGGCGCGATTTTCAAATACTTGATCGACCATGTCAAGACGGACCGCAAGATTATCTATTCACCTCATTGCCATGATGATCTAGGAATGGCAGTAGCGAATAGCCTCGCTGCTGTCAAAAATGGGGCCCGCCGTGTGGAAGGGACCATCAATGGGATTGGTGAACGGGCTGGAAATGCAGCGCTTGAAGAAGTAGCGGTCGCTCTTAATATTCGCGAAGACTATTACCAGGTGGAGAGTCCGATTGTGCTCAATGAAACCATCAATACTTCTGAGTTGGTTTCTCGTTACTCTGGGATTCCAATTCCTAAAAACAAGGCGGTTGTTGGTGGCAATGCCTTCTCACACGAGTCTGGGATTCACCAAGATGGGGTCCTTAAAAACCCGCTTACCTATGAAATCATCACGCCTGAGTTGGTGGGTGTCAAGAGCAATAGCCTCCCTCTTGGAAAATTGTCCGGTCGCCATGCCTTTGTCGAAAAATTGCATGAGTTGGGACTTGAATTCACAGAAGAAGACATCAAGCAATTATTTGCTAAATTCAAATCTTTGGCAGACAAGAAACACGAAATCACAGATGCCGATATCCGCGCCCTTGTTGCCGGTACTGCAGTGGAAAATCCAGAAGGATTCCAATTTAATGACCTCCGCTTGAGCACCAATGCAGACGAAACAATTACAGCAGCAGTTAGCCTCAGCAATGAAGAAGGGGAAGTGCTTGAGTTCCTTGCCAATGGTCAAGGGTCGGTTGAAGCCATCTTTAATGCGATTGATAAATTCTTCAACCAAACTGTTCGCTTGACCTCTTATAATATCGATGCGGTGACAGATGGGATCGATGCTCAAGCCCGTGTCTTGGTATCCGTGGAAAATGTCGACACAGATACGATTTTCAATGCTTCTGGTTTGGACTTCGACGTATTAAAAGCCTCTGCCATCGCTTATATCAATGCCAACACGCTGGTTCAAAAAGAGAATGCGGGTGAAATGGGACGAGCTGTCTCTTACCGTGATCTTCCACAAGCCTAAGAGGAAATAAACATGACAAAGAAAATTGTAACACTTGCAGGAGATGGGATTGGCCCTGAGATCATGGCAGCTGGACTAGAGGTCCTCGCAGCCGTTGCTCCAAAAATTGGCTTCGATTATAGCCTAGAAGACAAACCTTTTGGGGGTGCTGGGATTGATGCTGCTGGTCACCCACTTCCCCAAGATACTCTAGAAGCAGCTAAAGGAGCGGATGCTATTCTTCTCGCAGCTATCGGTAGTCCTGAGTATGACCATGCTCCTGTTCGTCCAGAACAAGGCTTGCTCGCTATTCGCAAGGAATTAAATCTTTTTGCAAATATTCGACCTGTACGGATTTTTGACGCCTTGAAACACCTTTCTCCTTTGAAACCAGAGCGTATCGAGGGTGTCGATTTCGTGGTTGTGCGTGAATTGACAGGTGGGATTTACTTTGGAGAGCATATTTTGAAAGAAGATACAGCGCGCGATATCAATGATTACAGCGCAGAAGAAATCCGTCGGATTATGCGCCAAGCCTTCAAGATTGCGCAAGGACGTGGCAAGAAAGTGACCAGTATCGATAAGCAAAATGTCCTTGCAACGTCTAAATTGTGGCGCCAAGTAGCAGAAGAAGTCGCCAAAGAATTTCCAGATGTGACCTTAAAGCACCAGCTTGTAGACAGTGCAGCCATGATCATGATCACCAATCCAGCTCGCTTTGATGTCGTCGTAACAGAAAATCTATTTGGAGATATCTTATCGGACGAATCGAGTGTCCTTCCTGGAACACTCGGCGTTATGCCGTCTGCCAGTCATTCTGACCAAGGACCAAGTATGTACGAACCGATTCATGGTTCAGCACCAGATATTGCTGGTCAGGGTATTGCCAATCCGATTTCCATGATCCTCTCTGTTTCCATGATGCTCCGAGGCAGTTTTGGAGAAACAGCAGGTGCAGAAATGATTGAAGAAGCGGTCAATCAAACCTTGAATCAGGGGATTTTAACCCGAGATCTAGGTGGTCAGGCTTCGACTGCAGAGATGACAGCAGCTATCATAAGGAATCTCTAAGATGACTTGGAGAGATCGCTGTTTAATGGTCATTGCTCTTTGGAATGGTATGGTCTTTCTGACCTATGGCTTAGATAAGCGAAAAGCCATCCAAAACAGATGGCGGATTCCTGAAAAGGTCCTCTTGCTCGAGAGCTGGTTACTTGGTGGATTTGGAGCTCTTCTAGGTGGGCATCTCTTTCACCACAAGGTACGGAAATGGTATTTCCAAGCCACCTGGTGGATGAGTAGCCTTCTCTTAGCAGGTGTCCTCTTTCTAATCCTTCAATGGATTTCCTAACAAGAAGATAAATGGAGAAAGACGATGAGTGGAAAATCTATCTTTGATAAACTTTGGGACCGCCACGTGATTACAGGAGTGGAAGGGCAACCCCAACTCATGTATGTAGACCAACACTATATCCACGAAGTGACGAGTCCCCAAGCCTTTCAAGGATTACGGGATGCAGGACGCAAGGTTCGACGACCCGATTTAACCTTTGGAACCTTTGATCACAATGTTCCAACGGTCAATATTTTTGATATCCGAGATGTCATTTCAAAAGCCCAGATTGATAAATTAGCTGAAAATGTAGTGGACTTTGGGATTGATCATGCAGGTCACGGTTCTGCTAAGCAAGGAATCGTGCATATGATAGGCCCAGAAACTGGTCGGACCCAGCCAGGAAAATTTATTGTCTGTGGAGACAGCCATACCGCAACCCACGGAGCCTTTGGTGCCATTGCCTTTGGGATTGGAACCAGTGAAGTGGAGCATGTCTTTGCCACCCAAACCATCTGGCAAGTCAAACCAAAGAAAATGTTGGTTGAATTCACCGGAACCCCACAAAAAGGGATCTATTCAAAGGATTACATCCTAGCTTTGATAGCGCGCTACGGTGTTGCTTGTGGAGTTGGCTATGTCGTAGAGTATCGGGGAGAAGCAATTGATCGCTTGACCATGGAAGAACGCATGACCATCTGTAACATGTCGATCGAGTTCGGGTCTAAAATGGGGATCATGAATCCAGATGAGACGACCTTTGACTACCTCCGAGGACGTGAATGTGTGCCGGAAGATTTTGAGGCTGCAGTAGCAGATTGGAAGACTCTGGTTAGTGATGATGACGCCGTTTATGATAAGGTCATCCGTATGGATGTATCTGATCTTGCTCCCATGGTGACTTGGGGGACCAATCCTTCTATGGGAGTGGACTTTGAGACTCCTTTTCCAGAGATTCGCGACATGAATGATGAACGGGCTTATCATTATATGGATCTAGAACCTGGCCAAAAACCAGCAGACATTGAATTAGGCTATATCTTTATCGGTTCTTGTACCAATGCGCGTCTCAGCGATTTGGAGTTGGCAGCTAAGTTTGTGAAAGGCAAAAAAATTGCGCCAAACTTAACTGCTATTGTGGTACCTGGCTCTCGTCCAGTTAAGCAAGCCGCTGAAAAATTAGGCTTAGACAAGATCTTTATGGATGCAGGCTTTGAATGGCGTGATCCAGGCTGCTCCATGTGTCTAGGAATGAACCCAGACAAGGTTCCAGATGGGGTCCACTGTGCCTCTACTAGCAACCGGAACTTTGAAGACCGCCAAGGATTTGGGGCTAAAACCCATCTCTGTAGCCCAGCAATGGCCGCTGCAGCAGCAATAGCTGGTCGCTTTGTCGACGTGCGCCAAATGCCAGAAGTCAAGTAAAAGGAGGAAGCATGGAGAAATTTACCATTTATACAGGAACAACAGTTCCTTTGATGAACGATAATATCGATACCGACCAGATCCTCCCCAAGCAATTCTTAAAGCTGATTGATAAAAAAGGTTTTGGGAAATACCTCATGTATGCTTGGCGCTATTTGGATGACCAATATACTGAGGATCCAGAATTTATCTTTAACAAGCCAGAATACCGCAAGGCAACCATTTTGATCACTGGTGACAATTTTGGGGCTGGTTCCTCTCGGGAGCACGCAGCCTGGGCTTTAGCTGACTATGGTTTTAAAGTCGTTATCGCCGGCTCTTTCGGAGATATTCATTACAATAATGAGCTCAATAATGGTATGCTGCCTATTGTACAACCGCTTGAGGTTCGTCAAAAACTAGCAAGCTTGAAGCCGACAGATCCAGTGACGGTGGATTTGGAAGAGCAGAAGATCATCTCGCCTGTAGGAGAGTTTAGCTTTGAGATCGATGGGGATTGGAAGCACAAATTGCTCAATGGTTTGGATGATATTGGGATTACACTTCAGTACGAAGACTTGATCGCAGCATATGAGAAGAATCGGCCAACCTACTGGCAATGATAAAAATTGTATACTTAATTACGAATTTTCTGAAAATATATTGAAATTGAGACTAGTTTTTGATACAATACTAAAAAGAATAGAAAAGGAAAGAGACTTATGACAAAACACATTCAATGGGACGGACAACTTTCACAAGAAGGATTTGATATTTTGAAAGGAGAGGGTGGCTGTATCGTCTGCCCTACAAAAGTTGGCTACATCATCATGACCAGCGACAAGGCTGGATTGGAACGGAAGTTCGAAGCCAAAGAACGCAACCGCAACAAACCAGGTGTTGTTCTTTGTGGAAGCATGGATGAACTCCGCGCTCTTGCTCAATTGAATCCTGAAATCGAAGCCTTCTACCAAAAACATTGGGATGAAGATATCTTGCTTGGTTGTATCCTTCCTTGGCGCGAAGATGCTTATGCAAAATTGCAAGCTTTCGGAGATGGACGTGAAGAACTCATGACAGACGTTCGTGGAACTAGCTGTTTTGTCATCAAATTTGGTAAAGCTGGGGAGCAAATCGCCAAAGAAATGTGGGAAAAAGAAGGCAAGATGGTTTACGCATCATCTGCTAACCCATCTGGTAAAGGAAACCGAGGTAAGGTCGAAGGAATCGGTGAGCGGATCGAAGGTGCCGTGGACTTGGTTATCGAAGCTGATGATTATGTAGCTTCTATCCAACCAGATAAGACCATTGAAACGCGCTATGAACAAGGTGTGATGGTTTCTATGGTGGATGCAGAAGGAACCCTCATCCCAGAACAAGGAGCAGGCAGCCGTTCTGTCAATACTTGTCCAGTCGTGATCCGTAAAGGATTGGATATCGATAAGATCATGATGCACTTATCCGATCATTTCAACTCTTGGAACTACCGCCAAGGGGAATACTATTAAGAAACCGAAAAAAGCATTCCATTTGGGGTGCTTTTTTGTTAATGGATAAAAGATGGTATAATAGAGGCAAACGATGTTCCAATAGAAAGGGAATTGGTATGATCTCCAGAAAAGCATTTATCGATAAAGTAAATCAGGAAGGTTTTTCCTTCAACATCCAAATCCCATGGTGGTGGTATAAAGACTTCAAGGTATTGGTTTGGAAAAAAAGGCTCTCTGAGGAGCAACTCTATCAGCTGTTTCTTTCACTTTGTAGGGAGATAGAAGGCCGGAGAATGCAAGGTCTAGAGGACGAGAGGAAGTATCAGACTGGATTTTATGTAGGTGCATGCAACGGTCGCGAATTCCGGTTTGAGTTTGTCTTTAGCAATGACAATCGTTTAAAAGTTTATCACATGATCGAAACTGTTAATGGTCGGAAGAAAAAAACTCCTATGGAAATACTGATGGACTTGGTTGATGCTCTATAATGAGGATCTGTTCAAAAGTATAAGGAGAATCCAATCAAAAAAACTAGAGCGTAGGCTCTAGTTTTTTGGTTGTTGGTGGGTAATGTTCTTTCCCCAAGGGATGAGATTTTCTTTTTTCTCTTTGATCCGTTGGATATTGTCTTTGTGACGAAGAATGATCAAGGTCGCTAAGGCCAAGACAATGACTGTAAAAAGCGGATCATAACCGTGCAAGATCCATCCAGTCAATGGGAGAAGGAGGACAGATAGAATGGCGAGTAGCGCAACGGTAACACTCGAAAACGAGATCATACTGGTTAAATACAGGCTGGCTACAAAATACACAGCTAAAATTAGTAGTAGGATAGGCGAGAAGCCAAGTAAGACACCAGCACTTGTCGCCACTGCTTTCCCCCCCTTGAATCCAGCAAAAATTGGAAAAGTGTGACCTAAAACAGCTAAGAGACCAAAGACCATCGGTGAGATCCCTTGAATTCCGAAGAAAGTCGGAAGGAGAACGGCTAAAGTCCCTTTTAAGAAATCAATCGCAAAGACGATGATCCCAGCTTTCTTCCCTAAAATCCGAAAGGTATTGGTCGTTCCTGTATTGCCCGAGCCATGTTCCCGTAAATTAATATGGAAAAAGATTTTCCCAATCCATAATCCCGAAGGAATGGAGCCTAATAGATAGGCTAAAATTAAAACACTTATTTCTTTTATCATACTTTCATTATAACAAAAAGCCATCAATAGAAAAAGCAATTTTTTGAGTTCAAGTGTGACATCTGAAGAAAGTGCTCAGCCAGTATTTTATACTGAGATATAGAAATCTCCATATAAAGAGAAAAAATTTTGCAAAATTTCCTAAAAAACTGTAATATAGAAAAGATGAACAAACAGGAGGTTCCTTGTGGCAAAAAAGGAAATCAATATTAATAATTATAATGACGATGCCATTCAGGTACTAGAAGGGTTGGATGCAGTCCGTAAACGTCCAGGGATGTACATCGGATCGACCGATGGAAACGGCTTGCATCACATGGTCTGGGAGATCGTTGACAATGCGGTCGATGAAGCCTTGTCTGGCTTTGGATCACAAATCGATGTCACGATTAATAAAGATGGTTCTCTATCGGTAGAAGACCAGGGACGTGGAATGCCGACAGGGATGCATGCTATGGGCAAACCAACCGTTGAAGTGATTTTTACGGTCCTCCACGCCGGAGGGAAGTTTGGTCAAGGAGGTTATAAGACATCTGGAGGTCTTCACGGAGTAGGATCTTCTGTCGTCAATGCCCTTTCTAGTTGGCTTGAGGTAGAAATTACCCGTGATGGAGCTGTCTACAAGCAACGCTTTGAAGATGGCGGGAAGCCTGTCAATACTCTTGAGAAGATAGGAACGGCTCCCAAGTCTAAGACAGGGACCAAGGTCACCTTCATGCCGGATCCAACCATCTTTTCAACGACGGATTTCAAATTTAATACCATTGCGGAACGGATCAAAGAATCAGCCTTCTTGCTTAAGGACGTGACGCTGACGCTGACCGACCTCCGTAAAGAAGAAGACAACCATGTGGCCTTCCACTATGAAAATGGTGTCCAAGATTTTGTAGAGTACTTGAACGAAGATAAGGAAACTTTGACACCTGTTCTCTACTTTAGTGGAGAATCAGATGGTTTTCAGGTAGAAGTAGCCATGCAATACAATGATGGTTACTCAGATAATATCTTATCCTTTGTAAATAATGTCCGGACCAAAGATGGGGGAACCCACGAGACAGGTCTGAAGACAGCCATTACCAAGGCCATGAACGACTATGCAAGAAAGACAGGACTTCTCAAGGAAAAAGACAAAAATCTGGAAGGATCAGACTACCGCGAAGGTTTGTCTGCCGTTCTTTCAATCTTGGTCCCAGAAGCCCATTTGCAATTTGAAGGACAAACCAAAGATAAATTAGGAAGCCCCTTGGCTCGTCCAGTCGTTGATAGCATTGTTTCTGATAAATTGACCTTCTTCCTCATGGAAAATGGAGAGTTGGCTTCTAATCTCATTCGTAAGGCTATTAAGGCCCGGGATGCGCGTGAAGCAGCTCGAAAAGCGCGGGATGAAAGCCGAAATGGCAAGAAGAGCAAAAAGGACAAAGGACTTTTATCTGGTAAATTGACACCAGCCCAGTCTAAAAATCCTAAGAAAAATGAACTCTATCTAGTCGAAGGAGACTCTGCTGGCGGTTCTGCCAAACAAGGACGGGACCGTAAGTTCCAAGCGATTCTCCCCCTTCGTGGGAAGGTTCTCAATACTGAGAAAGCCAATATGAGTGATATCCTCAAGAACGAGGAAATCAACACTATGATCTACACCATTGGTGCAGGAGTTGGGGCAGATTTCTCTGTGGAAGATGCCAACTACGATAAGATCATTATCATGACCGATGCGGATACAGATGGTGCCCACATTCAAACTCTTCTCTTAACCTTCTTCTATCGCTATATGCGACCTTTGGTAGAAGCTGGACATGTCTACATTGCGCTTCCTCCTCTTTATAAGATGTCCAAAGGCAAAGGCAAGAAAGAAGAAGTGGCCTATGCTTGGACAGATAGCGAATTAGAGGAGTTGCGTCGGACCTTTGGCCGTGGAGCAACCCTCCAACGTTACAAAGGGTTGGGGGAAATGAATGCGGATCAGCTTTGGGAAACCACCATGAATCCAGAGACCCGTACCTTGATCCGTGTCACCATTGATGATCTAGCTCGTGCAGAACGCCGTGTCTCCGTCCTCATGGGGGATAAGGCTGCACCACGTCGACAATGGATTGAAGACAATGTTAAGTTTACGCTGGAAGAAACGACTGCGTTTTAAGGAGTGTGAGTGATGGATAGTTCAGGACATTCGATTATTTGGACTTACTTAGGTTTTATTCTCCTAGTCTCATCGCCCTCAGCTATTTTTGCATTCTTTATGAATCATCGGAAAAAAAGTTTACTAGGACTCTATGCACCGATCGTGTTTACTTTGTTCATGATCTTGATGCTTATTTTTAATTTAGAGGGCTCAGAATCCGCTGCATTAGGGGCGACCTTTATCATGTTTTTATTTGGCTTTCCTTTGATAATAGGAGCCTTAGTCTACACACTGATTCGTTTGTGTTTCGTTTATAGGAAGAGTCTGCGGAAGGGACTTTTGATTTTCTTATCCTATATCTTAGGCCCCCTATTAATTGCTCTTCTTAGCTTGTGTGTGGTAATGACATTTCAGATTCATCAGTTCGTATTCATAGTCATTATTTTGATGATTCTAGTTTCCTATCTTCCTCCTCTTTATCTCTATCATTTTGAGCGAGATCAGTAGCACTTAGCTAGGAAGGGAAAAATTATGGATTTTTTGATTTCTACATTCAATCAGTTTTACCAATTGTATATCGTCTTGTTTCTATCTATCTTCATTGCCTTTTGGCTGAATTGGAAAAAGAAAAATTTTTATGGCTTGTACTATCCAATCTGTTTGACAGTCATGACTTATTGTGTCGTACAATTTGATTCGTTTGACGTTCCGGAGAGATTCCTTCCATTCATGCTAATTGCCGTTGGTGTTCAACTAATGGTAATAGTTCTAGGTGTTTCTTTGGTCGTGATTGCCTTGATTTATCACGTTATTCGATTATTTTCCGTTTTTCCTAAATATGGATGGAAAATCATCCTGATCATCTTCACTTATCTAGCAAGTGCAGTCCTTTTTTACCGGGTTATGGCTAGTATACCGGAAGAGTTTTTGCAAAACCGAAGCAAGATGATCGGGTTAATGTTCCTATCTCTTGTTCTATCTTATCTGCCAGCCATATTTTTAATCATTAGCCAGAATCGCAGGAAGGTATGAAATGAACGATTTATTATTTATGCTTAGTATGCCCCTTGGTTTCATGCTCCCAGTCATTGCTTTGGCTATTTCTGTGTTGATTGAAAGGCGATTAGATAAAAGAAAACAACCATTTTTTGGTCTCTTTTTTCCTATTATGCTATGTCTGACGATATATGAACATGGCTTAATAAAATTTCATGGTACTGAGACCAGTTTAAAAGTTGGATTTGTTCTCTTATTTTTTTGTTATCCCTTGTTGCTTATAGCGCTTCTTTATAGTGGAATTCGTCTCTATCTTGTCTATAAGGATAGAGTGTGGAAAGTAATTGGCATTGTCTCCTATTATCTAATTGCCAGTTGGGTTGCTTTTTGTATTCCTAGTGAGCACTTTATGACTAATTTGAGTGGCCTGCGACTGCTAGAAGTAGCTATATTGATTGGTTTCTTTCTCCCATCTCTTTATCTATATTTAGACAAAGACCATCAATTCCAAGTATCTCATAGCCATGAAGGAGTAAAAGATGAGAACTGAGACAGAAATGATGGACCTGATCTTGCAGATAGCTGAGTCCTTGCAAGTGGAAGCAGTGGCCTTATCCGGTTCGCGGGCCGATATCCACTCTCTAAGAGATCAGTTTCAAGATTATGATGTGGTCTATATTGTTGAGAATCTGGAGGACTTGATATCTGATTTATCTTGGCTAGACCAGTTTGGAATACGGCTGATTGAACAGCACAATGTCCTTGGACACCGTCGTCTTTACCTCATGCTCTTTGAAGATGGGAATCGTATTGATTTAAGCCTCTGCCCCAAGGAGTATATCCAAGAGTGGGTGGAGAGCGAAGCAAATTTTGAAGTTATAAAAGACGACAATGGCTTGTTTGAAGCCTATCAACCTATTTCTAAGCGCTATTGGACCGCTCCACCTACTGAAGAGGAATTTGCAGCATCCTGCAATGAATTTTGGTGGGTATCGGCTTATGTCGTCAAAGGGATTCGAAGAAATCAGCTTATTTATGCGACCGATCACCTCTATGGCATTTGTCAGCAAGAACTTTTCAAGGTCTTAGCTTGGCAGGTGACAAGCGATAGGGGAGCAGTTGATATCGGAAAGAACTACAAGTATCTTTTCCAGTATTTACCTACAGAGAAAGAGAAGGAATTCTCTGCTCTCCTTGATTTTTCAAGTATAGAGAAAATCACTCAGTCTTTATTAGCAACCATACAACTTTTCCACCAAGAAGCTCAATATCTTGCTCAAAAGATGGGCTTTAACTATGATAGGGAAGTAGCTGAGAAAATGATGGCTTATGCTGAGGAAAGGTTGAACTAATATGTTAGGGAATGTATTTGCACTATTTTTTATGGGATTTCCAGGAATACAAATTTTGCTATTGGTGTCTTCAATCTTTTTAGCTCTTCATAAAAATAAATTACATAAAAGGGTGTATGGATTATTTTTCCCGATCATTATGGTCATGTGTAATAGTTGGCTTATTTCAATTGATCGAACAGAGCTGTTTGATGATGCTTTAAGATTCCAATTGTTTCTAATTTCTTTTTGTTTTCCAATGCTCATCACAGCAGTAGTTTATCAGGCTATTCGATTAACTAATATCTATTCTTTATTAAAGTGGAAAATTATAGTTATTAGTCTCTGCTATTTAATTGGTTTATCCTTCCATATTGTTAATACTGTGTATTGGAATGAAGTTTTTCATGGACATCAAAATGTATTTAATGCTTTGCTTATTGGGACCGCTGTTATTTCATTTCTTCCTTCCATATATTTATTTTTTGTACAAAGAAAAGTTGAACAAGTGCCTACTAGCTAAATTTCAGCAACCTAAAGTGTTTTTACCTGATAAAAATTTTCAAAACTTTAAACTACAGAGAGGATAGTTTGGTTCTATAAAGTAACTGAAATCCTTTTCTATAAAATCTACTCTACATTCTTTGAAAGGAGTTGAACACGCCCTAAATACTGTGTGAAAAAGATAAATTCTCTTGTGAGCATCGCTCACTGCAAGAATTTCCTATTTTCACTTTGTATTTTTCGGGCTTTGTATCCTATATGAGTAATATCCAAAATATGTCCTTAGAGGACATCATGGGAGAGCGCTTTGGTCGCTACTCCAAATACATTATTCAAGAACGGGCCCTTCCTGATATTCGGGATGGCTTGAAACCTGTTCAGCGCCGGATCCTTTATTCTATGAATAAGGATGGGAATACCCATGACAAGGGCTACCGCAAGTCGGCCAAGTCTGTCGGAAATATCATGGGGAATTTCCACCCTCACGGGGATAGTTCGATCTATGATGCCATGGTCCGCATGTCTCAAGACTGGAAGAATCGTGAGATTCTTGTTGAGATGCACGGAAACAATGGTTCCATGGACGGTGATCCACCGGCTGCCATGCGTTATACGGAAGCCCGTCTATCTGAAATTGCTGGTTATCTCCTTCAAGATATTGAAAAGAACACAGTGCCATTTGCCTGGAACTTTGACGATACAGAAAAAGAGCCAACTGTTTTGCCAGCAGCCTTTCCAAACCTCTTGGTCAATGGAGCAACTGGTATTTCTGCTGGTTATGCGACAGATATTCCGCCCCATAACCTTGCTGAAGTCATCGATGCGGTGGTCTATATGATCGACCATCCTTCTGCTAAGGTAGACAAACTCATGGAGTTTCTTCCTGGACCTGATTTCCCGACCGGTGCCATTATCCAAGGGCGCGATGAGATCAAGAAAGCCTATGAAACTGGTAAGGGACGGGTGGTTGTCCGCTCTAAGACAGAAATCGAGCAACTCAAAGGCGGCAAGCAACAAATTGTCGTCACTGAGATTCCTTATGAGATCAACAAGGCTGTCTTGGTCAAGAAAATTGACGATGTTCGTGTCAATAACAAGGTAGCCGGTATTGCCGAAGTTCGGGATGAGTCTGACCGAGATGGTCTTCGCATTGCCATTGAGCTCAAGAAAGATGCCAATGCAGATTTGATCTTGAATTACTTGTTCAAGTATACAGACTTGCAAGTCAACTACAACTTCAATATGGTGGCAATTGACAACTATACCCCTCGTCAAGTTGGGATTGTACCGATTTTATCAAGCTACATTGCTCACCGTCGAGATATCATTGTCGCTCGCTCGCGCTTTGACAAGGAAAAGGCTGAACGAAGGCTCCACATCGTAGAGGGATTGATCCGCGTCATTTCCATCCTTGATGAAGTCATCGCTCTGATCCGTGCTTCTGATAACAAATCAGATGCCAAGGAAAACCTCAAGGTCAGCTACGATTTCACAGAAGAGCAAGTAGAAGCCATTGTCACCTTGCAATTGTACCGTTTGACCAATACAGATATCGTCACCTTGGAAGAAGAGCATGCTAACCTCAAGGAGCAAATCGCGACCTTGGCTGCTATCATAGGGGATGAACGGACCATGTTCAATCTCATGAAGAAGGAATTGCGTGAAGTCAAGAAGCTATTTGGCAATCCGCGTCGTAGTGAGCTGCAAGATACTGCTAAAACAATTGAGATTGATACAGCTAGTCTCATTGTCGAAGAAGAAACCTTTGTTAGCGTGACCCGTGCTGGTTATATCAAACGGACCTCTCCTCGTTCCTTCAATGCCTCAACACTGGAAGAAGTCGGTAAGCGGGACGACGATGAATTGATTTTCGTAGAGCCTGCTAAGACCACCCAGCATCTTTTACTCTTTACCAACTTTGGAAATGCCATTTATCGACCAATTCATGAATTGACAGATACCAAGTGGAAGGATATCGGAGAGCACCTCAGTCAAACCTTGACCAATTTTGAGCAAGAGGAAGAAATTCTCTTTGCGGAGATTGTGGATCAGTTTGAGGGCGTGACCTACTTTGCAGCAACTCAACAAGGCCAAATCAAACGCTTTGAACGCAAGGAATTGAGCCCATGGCGGACCTATCGTTCTAAGTCAACTAAATATGCTAAATTGAAAGACCAAGAGGACCGTATTGTTGCTGTTGCACCAGTTGTCCTCGAGGACATCATGATCATTACCAAAAATGGCTATGGTCTGCGCTTCAATATTGAAGAGGTTCCAGTAGTTGGGGCTAAAGCAGCAGGGGTCAAAGCTATTAATCTGAAAGATGGAGATCAAGTGGTAGCCGTCTTTAAGTCAACGACGCCAAGCATGTACATTTTGACTCAGAGGGGTAGTCTTAAACGGATGTCCCAGGATGATATTCCTGTGACCAGTCGGGCAAAACGGGGACTGCAGGTCTTGCGTGAGTTGAAAAATAAACCACACCGTGTCTTCAAGGCAGGGCCAGTCTTCACTGACCAGGGAGATTTTGATCTCTTTACTAGCCAAGAAGAAGTGGCAGAACAGGATCAAATTCTTCAGATCACTTCCACAACAGGTCAGGTGACAGAAGTTGATTTGACACAATTAAGCATTTCTGAAAGAACAAGCAATGGATCCTTTGTCAATGATACCATTTCGGATCAAGAAGTTTTTTCAGCTACTATCAAATAAAAGAAAACGTCGGTCCATTATAGGACTGACTTTCTTTGAAAATAAATTTTCTGAAAATTGAAAATTTCGCTTGAAATTCTCATGAAATGGTGTACAATAGTCTACATAGATTGAGAAACTGAATCGACCTGCATCGGATCGACTAGGAATAGAAATAATTAAAAGGAGCACTATCATGACAGTATCACTTGATTGGGAAAACCTTGGCTTTTCATACATGAAATTACCCTATCGCTATTTGGCACATTATCGCAATGGAGCTTGGGAAAAAGGGGAATTGACAGAAGATGCGACTTTGCATTTGTCCGAATCTTCTCCAAGTTTGCATTACGGTCAGCAAGCCTTTGAAGGGTTGAAAGCCTACCGTACAAAAGATGAAAGCGTCCAATTGTTCCGTCCAGATGAAAACGCTAAACGCTTGCAACGGACGGCTGATCGCTTGCTCATGCCTCAAGTTCCGACCGATATGTTTGTGGATGCTTGTAAGGCAGTAGTTCGTGCCAATGAAGAATATGTCCCACCATATGGAACAGGTGGAACTCTCTATCTACGTCCTCTATTGATTGGGGTTGGAGATATTATCGGAGTAAAACCAGCAGATGAGTATATCTTTACCATTTTTGCCATGCCCGTCGGTAACTACTTTAAAGGTGGTTTAGTCCCAACGAACTTCTTGATTCAAGATGAGTATGACCGTGCGGCACCACATGGTACAGGGGCAGCTAAAGTTGGTGGGAACTATGCAGCTAGTATGTTACCAGGGAAGATCGCCCATGATCGTAACTTCTCAGACGTGATTTACCTTGATCCAGCGACTCACACCAAGATTGAAGAAGTTGGTTCTGCAAACTTCTTTGGTATCACTTCTAATAACGAATTTGTGACGCCATTGAGTCCGTCTATTTTGCCATCTATCACCAAGTATTCTTTGCTCTACTTGGCAGAACACCGTCTTGGTATGACACCAATTGAAGGGGATGTCTTTATCAATGACTTGGATCGCTTTGTAGAAGCAGGAGCTTGTGGTACCGCAGCTGTAATCTCTCCAATCGGAGGTGTTCAACACGGGGATGACTTCCATGTCTTCTATTCTGAAACAGAAGTAGGTCCTGTCACACGGAAACTCTATGATGAGTTGACAGGTATCCAATTTGGCGATGTTGAAGCGCCAGAAGGATGGATTGTCAAAGTCGATTAAAATAAGAACGGATATCTTTATTCGCTTTATAAGCTTGTAGGGGAATGGCCCTTTCCAGAGAGTGGGACAATGAAGGAATTATTATTTAATTTCTTTTTGTCCCACTCTCTTTTCTCTTGCGTCATCAAAAGAATTTTTGTAAAATAGTAAAAGTGAAAAGAGGGTTGAAATGAGTAAAAAAGATAAGAAAATTGAGATTCAAATCGTTGATAGTAAGGTAACTGTCGGAAAAGACACTTTTGATGGATTCACTTTGTCCATTGGAAAGAAAACGATTGGTGAGATTGCAGACATGGCGGGTCAGTTTGCCATTATCAAAAATGGAAATGTGGATTCTCTTTACAAAAAACTTGAAAAAGCCGTTGAAATTTTAATAGAAAATTATAATTTGAACAAATAAGGGCTTGCAATCATAGTAAATCAATGGTATAATAGATCCTGTTGATTTATATGGAGAGATAGCGAAGAGGCTAAACGCGGCGGACTGTAAATCCGCTCCTTCGGGTTCGGGGGTTCGAATCCCTCTCTCTCCATTTTATTCATGGGGTATAGCCAAGCGGTAAGGCAAGGGACTTTGACTCCCTCATGCGTTGGTTCGAATCCAGCTACCCCAGTTCTTAGGTAATATCAGATAAGTGATAAAATATCTATCTAGGTATTTTATTTCTTTATAGGATGAGTCGTTAAAGATTGTAGTTGATCTCATTGCGAGTGCTTGCTTAGGAAAAATAATTATAAGTATGTCAAGTTTTAGAAAACTTGATTGTTGGAGGATTTTTTAGATGAATGAATTTGAAGATTTGCTAAACAGTGTTAGCCAAGTTGAACCAGGTGATGTTGTTACTGCCGAAGTATTGACAGTTGACGCAAACCAAGCTAACGTTGCAATATCTGGAACTGGTGTCGAAGGTGTCTTGACTCTTCGCGAATTGACAAACGATCGTGATGCGGACATCAACGACTTGGTAAAACCAGGTGAAACACTTGAATTGCTTGTTCTTCGTCAAGTAGTTGGTAAAGATACTGATACAGTAACTTACCTTGTATCTAAAAAACGTTTGGAAGCTCGCAAAGCATGGGACAAATTGGTCGGACGTGAAGAAGAAGTTGTTACTGTTAAAGGAACTCGCGCTGTTAAAGGCGGACTTTCAGTAGAATTTGAAGGACTTCGTGGATTTATTCCAGCTTCAATGCTTGATACTCGTTTTGTACGTAACACTGAACGTTTCGTAGGTCAAGAATTTGATGCTAAAATCAAAGAAGTAGATCCAAAAGAAAACCGCTTTATCCTTTCACGTCGTGAAGTTGTTGAAGCTGCATCAGCTGCAGCTCGCGCAGAAGTGTTTGGAAAATTGAACGTTGGTGATGTTGTAACTGGTAAAGTTGCACGTATCACAAGCTTCGGTGCTTTCATCGACCTTGGTGGTGTTGATGGATTGGTTCACTTGACAGAATTGTCACACGAACGTAACGTATCACCTAAATCAGTTGTAACGGTTGGTGAAGAAATCGAAGTGAAAGTTCTTGACTTGAACGAAGAAGAAGGTCGTGTTTCACTTTCATTGAAAGCTACAACACCTGGACCATGGGATGGCGTTGAACAAAAATTAGCTGCTGGTGATGTCATCGAAGGAACTGTTAAACGTTTGACTGACTTCGGTGCATTCGTTGAAGTGTTGCCAGGTATCGACGGACTTGTACACATCTCACAAATTTCACACAAACGTGTTGAAAATCCAAAAGATGTTCTTAAAGTTGGACAAGAAGTTACTGTTAAAGTTCTTGAAGTAAATGCTGCAGATGAACGTGTATCACTTTCTATCAAAGCTCTTGAAGAACGTCCAGCTCAAGAAGAAGGCGAAAAACAAGAAAAACGTCAACAACGTCCACGTCGTCCAAAACAAGAAAAACGTGACTTTGATCTTCCAGAAACTCAAACTGGATTCTCAATGGCTGACTTGTTTGGTGATATCGAATTATAATATTTTTAAAGCTTACCTTTTGGTAAGCTTTTTTTACTTGTAATATACTTAAAAATTTGATATACTATAACAGTTGCCACCCTTAGTGTAATGGATATCACGTAAGATTCCGGTTCTTGAGATGGGGGTTCGATTCCCTCAGGGTGGATGATTCATAACGAGGCTCCTAGGAGCCTTTTTTTCTCTTTCTTGGAGGAGCATGCAATGACAGTAAAATTAATCGCCCATACCTTGATTGAGAAAGACGGGAAGTATCTCCTTATCAAACGCTCGAAAATAAAGCGAGGTCTCCCTAATGTCTATCCATCTTATTGGGATATTCCAGGTGGAAGTGTAGAAGAGAATGAATTGCCCAGAGAGGCTGCTCTACGTGAGGCTATGGAGGAGGTTAATCCAAAGCTTCGGATTAATAAGATTATCCACGAAGATAGTCAATTTGATGCTAACAAAGATACTGTCTTTACACGCCTAGTTTATGCTGGCGAGATTTTGGAAGAGCGTGATTTTATATTAGATCCAGAAGAGCATACTGACTTTACATAGAGAGCAATCTCGTTGTGCCTTATTTGCTTGAAATTCTCGCTGACAAATCCAAATAAAGCAACTAAAAAACATCCCCTTTTAATAAGGAGATGTTTTTTTCTTAGTTTTTAGAAGCTTCTTGGAATTCAGGGTTTTTCCATGCTTCATCAATGATTGCTTGAAATTCATCAGCAGAAGCTTTCATTTTTTGTTGTTCCGCATCGTTCAATGGGATATTCACTGGACGTACAATACCGTGTGCACCTACGATGGCAGGTTGACCGATAAAGACGTTGCTAACACCATATTGACCTTCTTGGAATACAGAAAGTGGAAGTACTGCATTTTCATCATCAAGGATTGCTTTAGTGATACGAGCAAGGGCAACAGCGATACCGTAGTATGTAGCACCTTTTTTGTTGATGATGGTGTAAGCAGCATCACGAACACCTTCGAACAATTCGATCAATTCAGTTTCTTGAACGTTTTGAGTATCTTTAAGGAATTCTTCAAGGTTTACACCAGCGATGTTAGCGTGTGACCATACAGCGAATTCTGAGTCTCCATGTTCACCCATGATGTATGCGTGCACTGAACGAGCATCAACGTCCAATTTTTCAGCAAGGGCTTGACGGAAACGAGCTGAGTCAAGAGAAGTACCAGAACCGATAACGCGTTCTTTAGGGAATCCTGAGAATTTCCATGTAGAGTATGTCAAAACGTCAACTGGGTTAGCAGCTACAAGGAAGATACCGTTAAATCCTGATTCAATAACTTGTGTTACGATTGATTTGTTAATGGCAAGGTTTTTACCAACAAGATCAAGGCGAGTTTCACCTGGTTTTTGAGGAGCACCGGCAGTAATTACAACAAGGTCAGCGTCTGCACAGTCAGCGTACTCAGCCGCATAAATCTTCTTAGGTGAAGTGAAGGCAAGGGCGTGGCTAAGGTCAAGCGCATCTCCGACAGCTTTTTCGTGCAATTGAGGAATTTCGATAATTCCAAGCTCTTGTGCAATTCCTTGGTTGACAAGTGCAAAAGCGTAAGATGAACCTACGGCACCGTCACCGACAAGGATAACTTTTTTGTGTTGTTTAGTTGCAGTCATGAATCTAAACATCTCCTTCATTTTTTTTGAGATCATCTCTCATTCGTATTCATTTTACCACTTTTATAGATCTTTGTCATCTGATACAGTAAGAATCAGCGATGTAAACGTTTTTACGTTTGTGTTCCTAAGAAGAAAAATAGGCTAAAATGTGTTATAATAGTATGGTGAATTAAGTAAAGAGAGGCATTTTTTGAATGCAGGATAAGAATCTAATTGATGTGAATTTAACATCAGAAATGAAGACGAGTTTTATCGATTATGCCATGAGTGTTATCGTTGCTCGTGCCCTCCCTGATGTTCGTGATGGCTTAAAACCCGTTCACCGACGTATTTTGTACGGTATGAATGAATTGGGTGTCACGCCTGATAAACCGCATAAAAAGTCAGCCCGTATCACAGGGGATGTTATGGGTAAATACCACCCACACGGGGACTCCTCAATTTATGAAGCCATGGTTCGGATGGCGCAATGGTGGAGTTACCGTTACATGTTAGTGGATGGCCATGGTAACTTTGGTTCTATGGACGGTGATGGCGCCGCTGCACAACGGTATACCGAAGCTCGTATGAGTAAGATTGCTCTTGAAATGTTGCGGGATATCAACAAAAATACAGTTGATTTCGCTGATAACTATGATGCTAGCGAGCGTGAACCTTTGGTCTTACCTGCACGTTTCCCTAATCTTCTGGTCAATGGTGCTACTGGGATTGCCGTTGGGATGGCAACCAATATTCCACCACATAATCTGGGAGAAACCATTGATGCAGTGAAGCTCATGATGGATAATCCTGAGGTAACAACTCGTGAACTCATGGAGGTCCTTCCAGGGCCAGATTTCCCGACAGGTGCTCTCGTTATGGGGAAATCAGGGATCCATAAAGCCTATGAAACGGGTAAAGGTTCGATCGTTCTTCGTTCTCGTACCGAAATTGAGGAAACAAAGAGTGGCCGTGAACGGATTGTCGTTACTGAGTTCCCTTATATGGTCAATAAAACCAAGGTTCACGAGCATATCGTTCGCTTGGTCCAAGAAAAACGGATTGATGGCATTACAGCCGTACGTGATGAGTCTAACCGTGAAGGAGTTCGATTTGTCATCGAAGTAAGACGGGATGCTTCGGCTAACGTTATTTTGAACAACCTCTTTAAGATGACACAAATGCAAACCAACTTTGGTTTCAATATGTTGGCGATTCAAAATGGTGTTCCAAAAATTCTTTCTCTTCGCCAGATTTTAAGTTCTTATATTGAGCACCAAAAAGAAGTGGTGACTCGCCGGACCATCTTTGATAAAGAAAAAGCGGAAGCTCGTGCCCATATTTTAGAAGGCTTGCTTATTGCTTTGGATCACATTGATGAAGTAATCCGAATCATCCGCAATAGTCAGACAGACGCTGAAGCACAAGCTGAATTGATGTCTAAGTTTAAGCTCTCTGAACGTCAAAGTCAAGCCATTTTGGATATGCGTCTTCGTCGTTTGACCGGTTTGGAACGAGACAAGATCCAAAGTGAATACGATGATTTGGTTGCCTTGATTGCTGATTTGGCTGATATTTTGGCGAAACCAGGACGTGTGGCGACCATCATCAAGGAAGAATTGGAAGAAGTCAAACGCAAGTTTGGCGATGCTCGTCGAACTGAGTTGATGGTAGGGGAAGTTCTTTCTCTTGAAGATGAGGACTTGATTGAAGAAACAGATGTCTTAATTACCCTTTCTAATAAAGGATACATCAAACGCTTGGATCAAGCTGAATTTACGGCTCAAAAACGTGGTGGACGTGGGGTTCAAGGAACTGGTGTCAAAGATGATGACTTTGTTCGTGAATTGGTTTCTACGAGCACCCATGATCATTTGCTCTTCTTTACCAATAAGGGGCGTGTCTATCGTCTAAAAGGCTATGAGATTCCTGAATATGGCCGGACAGCTAAAGGATTGCCAATTGTCAATCTCCTAAAATTGGACGAAGGTGAATCGATTCAAACCATTATCAATGTGGAGCAAGATCGCAGTGATGAGGCTTATCTCTTCTTTACGACGCGACAAGGTTTGGTCAAGCGCACTAATGTAGCAGAATTTTCAAATATCCGTCAGAACGGTTTGAAAGCCCTGAACTTACGTGATGAGGATGAATTGATCAATGTCTTCCTTACAGATGGCAATACTGATGTCATTATCGGTACCAAATATGGATATTCAGTCCGCTTTAATGAGGCAGTAGTTCGGAATATGGGACGTTCTGCTACAGGTGTACGTGGTGTGAATCTCCGTGATGGAGACAAGGTTGTTGGGGCAAGTGTTATTACCGACCAGGACGAAGTATTGGTCATTACTGAAAAAGGGTATGGTAAGCGGACGATAGCTGGCGAATACCCAACCAAGGGCCGTGGTGGTAAAGGAATCAAAACAGCCAATATTACAGAGAAAAATGGTCCGTTAGCTGGTCTTTTAACCGTTAAAGGGGATGAAGATCTGATGATCATTACCGATACCGGAATTATGATCCGGACAGGTGTGGCTGACATTTCTCAAACGGGTCGTTCGACTCAGGGTGTGAAAGTCATGAGACTGGATCAGGATGCGAAAATTGTGACCTTTACAACTGTACAACCTGATGAAAAAGATGAAGAAGTAGTGGAAGAAAACGAATAGATAAGGGGACAGCATGTCACGCAAAAGAAAAAAGAAAAAGAGTTTACGTAATACTCTTATCAACATCGTTGCAACACTTTTGATTATTCTCTCGCTTCTCTTAATTTTCAATGCTCCGATCCGCAATATGATCATGGTTTGGCATACCAACCAATACCAGGTTAGCAAGGTCGATAAAAAAACCATTGACAAGAATAAAGAAGTGAAGACGAGCTTTGATTTTCAACATGTCCAGTCACTTTCGACGGAAGCAGTCATCAATGCCCAATGGCAAGCTCAAAAACTACCAGTAATTGGGGGGATTTCGATTCCTGAATTAAACATGAACCTTCCGATCTTTAAGGGACTTGAAAATGTAACCCTTTACTACGGAGCAGGGACCATGAAGGAAAACCAAATCATGGGGCAAGGCAATTATTCTCTTGCTAGTCACCACGTGTTTGGTCTAACTGGAGCAAATGCCATGTTATTCTCACCATTAGAGAAAGCCAAGGCGGGTATGAAGATCTACATCACGGATAAAGAAAAAATCTATACTTATGTCATCTCGTCTGTTGAGACAGTGACTCCAGACCGTGTAGATGTCATTCAAGATCGTGAAGGTGTCAATGAGATCACCTTGGTGACTTGTGAGGATGCTGCAGCGACTTACCGTACGATTGTAAAAGGAAATTTGGAAACCTCTGTTGACTATGACAAGGCTCCAAAAGACATCCTGGATTCATTCAGCAAGTCTTATAATCAAATGCAACTTTAAGAAAATAAAGCCCGAGACAGAAATGTTTGGGCTTTTTCTATGTAGGAAGCTAGGAGAAATTCTTGTAAAATTGTAAGAGATTGGTAATATAATGTAAGGAACTTGTCATAATATTGAGGGAAATTCAGTATATAATAAGAGGAGAAAGAGTATGATAAGGAGGTAGAATAGTGACAAAAGAGCGAATTTATCATCTCTTGCATCATTTCTATAATCTCTTAATAAATGATTTTCCACGAAATGGATTAATTACGAAAGGAATCTACGAAGTAGAGCAAGTCTACCAAACCTTAGAAGCCATTCCTCAGAGTCAGGAGTACTTGATCCGCTGTGAAATTCAACAGTTTTTAAAGGAGCTTGAACAAGTTCAAACAGGTTATCAGATCCGCTTTAATAAAGATGAAGTTTTGGTGTTAGAAGATTTGAGGCAAGAAATCGCTTGTAAAATATAAAATTTCCTCATTTTATCACTTTATTACGAATTAATAAGTGAGGAGGAAATTATGTACGACATATCATTTATCGGACCATCCTTGCTTCCTAGAGAACGCTTGGTTTCTGAAGGGGTGGACAAGCTGAGTCATCAAGAATTGTTAGCCATTCTCTTACGAACAGGCAATAAGAAGAATAGCGTTTATGAGATCGCACAAAGCCTTTTGAGCTCGGTGAATAGTTTAAAGGAGTTAGGACAATTAACGATAGAGGAGCTTCAGGAAATCTCTGGGATTGGTCGGGTTAAGGCCATCGAACTTCAGGCTGTGATTGAGTTTGGGCGAAGGATTCATAAAGATGAATTAATGAGTTCTGAACAAATCATGAGTAGTCAGAAATTGGCTCATAAAATACAACAGGAAATTGGCCATAAAAAACAGGAGCACCTGGTTGCCCTCTATTTGAATACACAGAATGAAATTATTCATCAACAGACGATATTTATTGGAACAGTGAATCGAAGTATCGCGGAGCCGCGTGAAATCCTGCATTATGCACTGAAGCACATGGCAACCTCCATTATCTTGGCTCACAATCATCCATCTGGTGCCGTATTCCCCAGTAAAAATGATGATGAAGTCACTCAGCGAGTCTTAGAGGCCTGTGAAGTAATGGGGTTGACCCTATTGGATCATTTGATTGTATCCGAAGAAAACTACTATAGTTATCGAGAAGAAACGGATTATTTGGTATAAAAAAGGTTGGAACCTTCTTGTTCCAACCTTTTTGTTGTTGAAGTATAAGTCTTTATTCTTCGTTTTTACGCATAAAATAAAGGAGTGTTTGCAATTCACTAGTAAGATCGACATATTGGACGACGACATCCTTAGGGACTGTCAGATGCACTGGCGAGAAACTGAGAATTCCCTTGACACCAGCATCTACCAAGAGGCTAGCAACTTCTTGAGCCTTAACACTTGGAACAGTTAGAATGGCTGTTTGAATGCCTTCTTGTTTGAGTTTCTCTTTAATAGATGAAATACCGTAAATAGGAATTCCGTCTTTACTTTTAGTATTGACCAGTTCGTGATCGTCTAGATCAAACGCCATGACAATTTTCATCTTATTGCGTTCATGGAAGCGATAGTTGAGGAGGGCACTTCCCATATTTCCGATCCCAACAATAGCGACATTAGTAATAGCATTATCATTTAAAAGATCTGCAAAGAAGTTCATCAGTTTTTTTACATCATAACCAAATCCACGTCTTCCTAATTCACCAAAATAAGAAAAATCTCGGCGAACAGTAGCAGAGTCAATCCCAATTGCATCCGCAATTTGCTTGGAATTGGCGCGCTCTATTTTTTCAGAGTTAAAGCGTTTAAAAATGCGGTAGTATAGCGATAAGCGTTTTGCTGTTGCGCGTGGAATTGGAGTATTTTTATCATGTTTCACAATATCACAACCTTTCCCTCTTATTGTATAGGAAGATTGTGAAAAAATCAACTATCTAGAACGCTTTTTCAAAAATATTTTTGTCTAAAGAAAAAGCTGATGGCGATGGAGAGTTCCATCAGCATCAGCTTAGTTTTCAGCTTGCTCTACCTTTTTCAAAAAAGCATAGAGTCCATCGACCCTCCCCTTATAGGGGAGTTTTTCACCCTTGTATTCAATGGAAACAATTGAGTAAGAGTCAGGCAGGGTTACACAGCCTGAAAAGGCTAGGATGCAGGCTGCGAGGTCGGGATAAGTAGTCGTTCGCTCTACTTGGTAAGCGTCGATATAAGTTAGGGTTACCATATTAGACCTCTGTTTTGTTGAAAATTTCTCTTTCGACAAGACTATCCATTAGGAAATAAAATTTTTGTTGGATAATGTCATTTTCTGAATTTTTAAAGATATTAACCAGACGAAGTCCAGACTTGTCTGTAATATTGATTTTAAAACCTGTAAGGTCTTTGTTGAAAATAATTTTAAGCAAGAAGCCTTCACCGCTATTTGGAACAGCTTCGAGCAAACGATTTAACTCGTAATTTCCAACTTTTGTGACAGCAAATGTATTGTCACGTAAGGTATATTTTTTAACATTTGGGTGTAGACTATAGGTATATTTGCAGTCTTTCAATGAAACACTTGTTTCAAAAGCCATATTGTTCTCCTATGATAAAATTTCTTTAAGTTTTGCGAGGAAGTCTTGAACCTCCTCTACGGTATTGAGTTCTGAAAAACTAATTCGAAGGGATTCTTTCAAGCGTGAGCTATCTTTTCCATAGAGTGCCTCTAGGACATGGCTGGGTTGAACTGTACCAGCGGTACAAGCAGATCCTGTAGAGACAGATATTCCAGCTAGGTCCAGTCTCATCAGCAAGACATCGTTTTGGACGCCTGGGAAGCCAAGATTCCAAACAAATGGAAGATGATCGTCACTCGCATTTACGTAGTAGTCGTAGGCTGCTAAACCATTAACTAGTTCTTGACCGAGTTTTTGAACCTGGTTGAAATTTTCTTCTTGATGAAGTGTAGCTTGCTGAAGCGCGGTTGCCATCCCTACAATTGAAATGAGATTTTCCGTGCTGGCTCTCATCTTACTTTCCTGATCCCCACCATGGATGAGATTATCAAAATCTGGTACGGCTGCATAAAGGAAGCCGACTCCCTTTGGTCCGTGGAATTTGTGGGCAGAAGCACTGAGAAAATCAATTCCCAACTCTTCGGGATAGACAGGGACCTTTCCGATTGCTTGGACCGCATCAACGTGAAAGGCAGCTGGATGATCTTTTAAGAGTTCTCCGATTTCTTTAATCGGTAGAAGATCGCCTGTCTCGTTATTGGCAAACATGGTAGAGACAAGAATGGTATCCGGTCTAAGAGCCGCCTTGATATCACTAGCCTGAATGCGTCCATCTCTTGGTTGGACGATCGTAACTTCAAATCCGAAACGTTCTACAAGATATTCGATGGGTTCAAGAACCGCATGGTGTTCCAAAGCGGTCGTAATGATGTGTTTGCCATCTGCTTGGTGTTTCAAGCAGTAGCCTTTTATAACGGTATTATTACTTTCTGATCCACCTGAAGTGAAGAAAATACGATTTGGAAGAGTATGGAGAGACTGAGCAATTTGCTCGCGAGATTCTCGGAGAAGTTTACTAGCCATCCGTCCATGAGCATGAAGGCTCGATGGATTTCCAAAAGTGGTCTTCATAGTTTCAGACATTTTATCAATGACTTCAGGTAGAAGGGGAGTTGTTGCGGCATTATCAAAATATATCACATTAAGACCTTATTTCTTATGGTAGGCAAATAGAGGACTAACAGGTTTTCTTTCTTGAATGCGAACAATAGCTTCAGCGATCAGTTCGCTAGCTGTCAGATAGTTAATATTTTTTGGTGTTGGTCCTTTTGGAGCAACAGAATCGGTTACTAAGATTTCTTTGATCGGAGCTTGATCTAATAATTCAACAGCACCTTTAACAAATAAACCATGGCTTGAAACAGCATAAATTTCAGTAGCTCCTTCGCGTTCAACGATTTTCGCAGCTTCTGAGAATGTCTTACCAGTATTGAGGATATCGTCAATCAAGATCGCTTTCTTATCTTTGACATCGCCGATAATATAGCCATAATCACGGTTCGCATCATCTTGCTCGTAATCGATGATCGCAATCGGTGCATCAAGATATTCAGCTAAACTACGAGCCCGTTTAACACCTGAGTTTTTAGGGCTGACGACTACAACATCAGGACCAGTTAGACCTTTGTTGATGTAGTGTTCTGCAAAAAGAGGAATGGTAAAGAGGTTATCCACGGCAATATCGAAGAAACCTTGGACTTGCACTGCATGGAGATCCAGAGTGACGACACGATCCACCCCAGCTTTGACCAACATATTTGCGACAAGCTTAGCAGTAATTGGTTCGCGAGGAGCAGCAGTCCGGTCTTGGCGGGCATAACCGAAGTAAGGCATGACCACATTGACAGTATTTGCGCTGGCCCGTTGGCAAGCATCCACCATAATTAAGAGTTCCATCAAGTGATTGTTGACAGGGAAACTGGTTGATTGAATGATATAAATATCATATCCACGAACACTTTCCTCAATATTGACTTGGATTTCACCATCTGAGAATTGACGGGATGAAATTTTCCCAAGTGGAACCCCAGCATGATCCGCGATTTTTTGCGCAATCTCTGGATTTGAATTGAGAGAGAAGAGCTTCATATTTTTTTTATCTGACATGTGATTCCAACCTCATTTAGATTTTTGATCTTAGCACTATTTTAGCAAAAATTTGCGATAATTTCAGCTATTTTACAATCTTTCAGCCAATCTGGCGATTTTATTTTTTGCTGCTTTGTAGACGATTCCATGCTCTTTGATGAACTGATGGAAATTTTCTTCCTGTTCAGCAGTTTCGACCTCGATTTCTAATTCATAATCTTCAGTGTCTAGATAGAGACTGTGGTCTAGTGCCACCAAGCCTGCAGCTGTTTCTTTTTCGAAGCGTTCTGTTGTAAGGCTTCCCCAGACAGCGAGATGCTCAACGGGGATTTCTTTAGAGATCAAGAGGTTTTTGATTTCTCCGTCAGGAAACTGTTGGTGTTGAAGGATCGCGTCAGTTTCTTCTGGGCTGAGGTTTTGATTGTACTCGAAATGGCCAACTGCTTCAGGAACCTTGAGAGTCAATTCAGCCTGATCTGTGAAAGTACGCACCCGCAAAGCCATTTTTTCCTTACGCATGAGCTGGTCGGGGGTATCGATATAGTGATTGGTTTGGACAACCAATTCTGTATCAGCAAAAAGTGGAAGGAGGGATTGGTATTCCTCCTTGTCTAGCAAGGTTTTGTATTCAATTTCTAAATGGTTCATTTTGTAGTCCTTTGCTTTTTTTCGAAAGCGATTCATGATATAATAGGAGATGTGTTTATTGTATACAAAAATGGTTCAGATTACAAGGTGGTAGGATGGCAATTGATTGGGAAAACTTCTTAGATCCATATATCCAAGCAGTTGGGGAATTAAAAATCAAACTGCGTGGGATTCGTAAGCAATATCGTAAACAGCAAAAGCATTCTCCAATTGAGTTTGTCACAGGACGGGTCAAACCGATTGAGAGCATCCGTGAAAAGATGATCCGAAGAAATATTTCTGAAGAAAATCTGGCTCAGGATATGCAAGATATTGCTGGTCTTCGCATCATGGTCCAGTTTGTGGATGACGTCGAAGAGATCCTAGAGGTTCTGAGACAACGGCAGGATATGCGCGTGGTCCAAGAGCGAGATTACATCCGCCACAAGAAATCAAGTGGCTACCGGAGTTACCACGTTGTGGTCGAGTACCCGGTCGATACCATTGATGGAAATGAAACGATCTTAGCAGAGATTCAAATTCGGACCTTGTCCATGAATTTTTGGGCAACCATTGAACACTCGCTTAATTATAAATATAAAGGAGACTTTCCAGACGAGATCAAAAAACGCTTAGAGACGACAGCAAACCTGGCCTATCTCTTGGATGAAGAGATGGGGGCAATTCGGGATGCGATTCAGGAGGCTCAAGCCCTGTTTGATCCACTTCATCGTAAGTTAAATGATGGCGTTGGAAATAGTGATGACACAGATGAAGACTACAGGTAAAAAAGTATCCATTATTCGCAATCGAAAGCGTCAAAGTGAAGAGGTTTTTCAGCAATTGCGCTACAAACTTCGGAAAAATAATTTTATTTTGACGGAGAAGCACCCGGATATTGTGATTTCCATTGGTGGTGATGGGATGTTGCTATCAGCCTTTCACAAGTATGAACACCAGTTGGATCGGGTACGATTTGTTGGCGTCCATACCGGACACTTAGGATTCTATACGGATTACTTGGATAGTGAAATTGATAAGCTAGTTGAGAATTTAAAGTATGATACAGGGGCTAAAGTTTCCTACCCTATTTTGAATGCCAAGATTACTTTTGACAATGGGGAAACCCGTACCATGAGAGCCTTGAACGAAGCAACGATTAAGAGAAGCGACCGGACCATGGTTGCCGATCTTACCATCAATGGAGTGGATTTTGAGCGCTTCAGAGGAGACGGGATTACTGTTTCGACTCCTACAGGAAGTACGGCTTATAACAAATCCTTGGGAGGAGCCGTTCTTCACCCGACCATTGAGGCGTTGCAGATTGCGGAGATTGCTAGTCTCAACAATCGTGTCTATCGGACTTTGGGTTCTTCTGTCATTGTCCCTAAAAAGGATAAGATCGAGATTACACCGACGAGACCTGGCTTCCACATTATCTCTGTTGACAATTCAACTTATTCCTATCGCAACATTGCAAAGGTGGAGTACCAGATTGACAACCATAAGATTCATTTTGTGGCAAGTTCCAGTCATACCAGTTTCTGGAATCGGGTCAAGGATGCCTTTATCGGAGATGATAGGGAATGAGATTTGAATTCATTGTCGATGAGCATGTCAAGGTTAAGACCTTCCTGAAAAAGCATGAGGTTTCTAAGGGCCTCTTAGCAAAGATCAAGTTTCGTGGTGGCCAGATCCTTGTCAATGGACGTCCGGAGAATGCAGTTTATTTGTTGGATATTGGGGATCACTTGGTCATAGACATTCCAGCAGAAGAAGGTTTTGAAACCCTAAAACCTATCGATCGACCTTTGGATATTTTGTTCGAAGATGATCATTTTTTGGTCTTAAACAAACCTTTTGGCATCGCCTCGATTCCAAGTGCGATTCATTCTAATACCTTGGCAAATTTTGTAAAAGGCTATTATGTGAAGCAAGGCTATGAGAACCAGCAGGTCCACATTGTCACTCGCCTGGATAAGGATACTAGTGGCGTTATGCTCTTTGCCAAACATGGCTATGCCCATGCCCGTTTAGATAAGCAATTGCAATCCAAAACGATTCAGAAACGCTATTACGCCTTGGTCAAGGGATCTGGGAAGCTTGATCCTGTCGGAGAAATTATTGCTCCGATTGCGCGTGATGAAGAGTCGATCATTACTCGAAAGGTCGCTAAGGGTGGCAAGTATGCTCATACTAGCTACCAGGTTGTTCAATCTTTTGGTGATATTCACCTTGTGGATATTCAGTTACACACAGGTCGGACTCATCAGATCCGCGTTCATTTTTCCTATATTGGTTTTCCACTTTTGGGAGATGATCTCTATGGCGGAAGTCTAGAAGATGGCATTGAACGTCAAGCACTCCATTGCCACCGTCTATCCTATTATCACCCATTTCTAGAGGAAGAGTTGGTCATAGAAAGTCCACTGCCTCCAGATTTTCAAGCTGTATTAACTCAGCTTCAAACAAGTTATTAATTATTAAAAGGAGTAAAACTCATGGAAGTTTTTGAAAATCTCAAAGCCAACCTCGTTGGTAAGAATGCTCGTATTGTGTTACCAGAAGGGGAAGAACCTCGTATTCTGCAAGCAGCGAAACGCATTGTTAAAGAAACAGACGTAACACCTGTCTTGCTTGGTAATCCAGATAAGATTCGTATTTATCTTGAAATTGAAGGAGTCTTGGATGGATACGAAGTCATCGACCCGCATTCTTACTCAGGTTTTGAAGAGATGGTAGCTTCCTTAGTTGAGCGCCGTAAGGGTAAAATGACAGATGAAGAGGCACGTCAAATTTTGAAAGACGATGTCAACTACTTTGGTGTCATGTTGGTACATTTGGGAATCGTTGATGGGATGGTGTCAGGTGCCATTCACTCAACAGCTGCAACTGTTCGTCCTGCCCTCCAAATCATCAAAACTCGTCCAAATGTCAAACGAACCTCAGGTGCCTTCCTCATGGTACGCGGAACTGAACGCTACTTGTTTGGGGACTGTGCCATCAATATCAATCCAGACGCTGAAGGCTTGGCTGAAATTGCCATCAACTCTGCTATCACAGCCAAGATGTTTGGAATTGATCCAAAAATTGCCATGTTGAGCTATTCAACCAAAGGTTCTGGTTTCGGTGAAAGTGTTGATAAAGTAGTGGAAGCAACTAAGCTTGCGCATGAACTTCGTCCAGACCTTGAAATTGATGGAGAATTGCAATTTGATGCAGCCTTTGTCCCAGCAACTGCAGCCCTGAAAGCTCCAGGAAGCAAGGTGGCAGGGCAAGCCAATGTCTTTATCTTCCCGGGTATTGAAGCAGGTAACATTGGATACAAGATGGCTGAACGTTTGGGTGGCTTTGCAGCGGTAGGTCCTGTCTTGCAAGGGTTGAACAAACCAGTGAACGACCTCTCTCGTGGATGTAATTCAGATGACGTGTACAAATTGACCTTGATTACAGCAGCACAAGCAGTAGAACAATAAGAGTGATTGAAAGGCTCAGGATGATCTTGAGCCTTTTTCTTTATAAAATCAGAATTTCTAAACTCTAAGCCGTTCTATGGTATACTAGGAATATGTTAGATTTAAAAGATTACGGGATTATCATGTGGGAGGAGGAAAAAATTGCTTCTTTCCGAGAAAAGTTATTAGCCTGGTATGATGCCAATAAACGGGATCTCCCCTGGAGAAGGACGCAAGATCCTTATAAAATATGGATCTCAGAAATTATGCTCCAGCAGACACGTGTCGATACGGTTATTCCTTATTATGAGCGTTTTTTAGACTGGTTTCCGACGGTCGCTGATTTGGTTCAAGCTCCTGAAGAAAGGCTCTTAAAAGCTTGGGAAGGCTTGGGGTATTACTCACGTGTCCGCAATATGCAGAAAGCTGCCCAGCAGATCATGGATAACCACGGAGGAGTGTTTCCATCAAGTTATGAGGCTATCTCTCAACTGAAGGGAATTGGGCCTTATACTGCTGGTGCCATTGCGAGTATTGCTTTTGGTTTGCCAGAGCCGGCTGTGGATGGCAATGTCATGCGTGTTCTAGCCCGCTTGTTTGAGGTGGACTACGATATTGGAGTCCCGACCAATCGCAAGATTTTCCAAGCCATGATGGAGATCTTGATTGATCCAGATCGTCCTGGTGATTTCAATCAGGCTTTGATGGATTTGGGATCAGATATTGAATCCCCAGTCAACCCGCGGCCGGAAGAGAGTCCTGTCAAGGATTTTAGCGCGGCCTATCAACATGGGACCATGGATCGTTATCCCATCAAGACTCCAAAGAAGAAACCGGTACCTGTCTATCTTACAGCCTTTATTATTAAGGATAGTCAAGGGCGCTACTTACTGGAGAAAAATGAGCGAGAAGGGCTTTTATCAGGTTTCTGGCATTTTCCTTTGATCGAAGTGGAAAGCCTATCTGAGAACCTAGGCCAATTATCTCTATTGGATGGGCAGGGGCATGCAGAAGTCAACCCAGAAACTCTTTCCTTTGAACAGGACTATGATTTGGTCATTGATTGGCAGGACAGATCGTATCCTATTGTCCAGCATGTCTTTTCACATCGCAAGTGGCAGGTTCAGATTCGATACGGCCTAGTAAAAGAAGGAGAGCAACCAACAAGCGAATCGACTGTTTGGTTAACACCAGAAGAATTTTCGGACTATCCTTTTGCTAAACCTCAGCAGAAGATTTGGACAACTTTTACGGAAAATGAAAATTAGCTAGAGAATGATCTCTAGCTAATTTTTTTATAAATGAGCGAATGCTTTGATTTCTTCTTCGGACATGGATGAGTCGCAACGAACACTGACTTCTCCGGATTCAACATGTAAAAATCCAGGAACAGTTGGGATACCGTAAGTTGAGCGGAAGGCTTGTAATGCGTCTAGCTGATTTGTTTCTTCACTATTAATAAAATAGATATGAGCTTTTGTTTCAGCAACGACAGTTGCTAATTTAGCAGCGAATTTACGACAGTAAGGACAAGTTTTGCGTCCAATAAAGAAGGTTGCTGTTTCTTTTTGGTCGATGGCTTCTTGCGCACGCGCAACAGTGGTTACTTCAAGATCTTTAATATCTTCTAAAAATTGTTCCATGAGATTACCTCGCTTTCTTATAAATCTAGTATGCCATAAAGGGCGAAAAAATGCTGTATTTTGATACGAAAAAAAGATGAGATTGGTCGATCTCATCTTTTGTAGTTGCTTATTTTACAAAGGCATTGATTTCAGCTTCGATATTCGCAATTTTTTCTTTAGCATCTGCTTCAGATTCACCAACTGTAGCGATGTAGAATTTGATTTTTGGTTCTGTACCTGAAGGACGAACAGCAAACCATGAATCGTCAGCCAAGATGTATTTCAATACGTTACTTGGAGGAGTTGTTAATTTTTCAACGCCGTCAGCAGTAGTAGCAGTTTGTTCCAAGAAGTCTTCTGTCTTAGCAATGTCTGTGTTATTGAATTGTTTAGGAGCATTGCCACGGAATTTATCCATGATTTTCTTGATTTCAGCAGCCCCATCCACACCTGAAAGGGTAACAGAGATAGTCTTTTCTGCGAAGTAGCCGTACTGTTTATAGATTTCTTCGATACCATCTGCCAAAGTCATACCACGTGAGCGGTAGTAAGCTGCGATTTCAGCAACGATAAGAACGGCTTGGATAGCATCTTTGTCACGTACGAATGGTTTGATGAGGTAACCGAAGCTTTCTTCAAAACCAAGCATGTAAGTATGATTATGTTGTGTTTCAAATTCATGAATCTTTTCACCGATAAATTTGAAACCAGTCAAGACGTTAAACATCGTTGCGCCGTAGCTTTCTGCAATCTTAGTCACCAACTCAGTGGATACGATGGATTTGCAGAGGGCAGCATTTTCAGGAAGCGTACCAGCTGTTTTGTGAGCTTCAAGAATATATTTAGCAATAATCGCTCCGATTTGGTTACCAGAAAGGTTGAGGTAAGAACCGTCTGGTTGGCGGATTTCAACACCAAGACGGTCAGCATCTGGGTCAGTTGCAACCAATACATCAGCGTCTACTTTGCGGCCAAGTTCTTCAGCAAGAGCAAAGGCTGCTTGACTTTCTGGGTTAGGAGATTTAACAGTTGAGAAGTCTGCATCAGGAATTGCTTGAGCTTCAACAACTTGAACTGCTTCAAATCCAGCTTGTGCAAGAGCACGACGAGCCAACATTTCACCTGTACCATGAAGTGGCGTGTAGACAATCTTCATATCACGACCATACTCATTGATCAAGTTTTGGTTGATGTTAACGCCTTTCACTTCTTTCAAATATTCAGCGTCGACGTTTTCACCGATAACTTCAATCAAGCCGTTAGCTTTGCTTTCTTCAAGATCAGCCAATTGAACAGTAAATGGATTTTCGATCGCACGGATGTAATCTGTCAATGCATCCGCATCTGCAGGTGGCATTTGTCCACCGTCTTCACCGTATACTTTGTATCCGTTAAATGGAGCAGGGTTGTGGCTAGCTGTTACCATGATCCCAGCAAATGTGTGGAGGTGACGAACAGCAAATGACAATTCAGGTGTTGGACGTAGGCTTTCAAATACATACGATTTGATCCCATGAGCAGCCAAAACTTGAGCAGATTCAAAAGCGAACTCAGGAGAGAAGTGACGGCTGTCATAAGCAATGGCAACTCCACGTTTTTTAGCTTCTTCCCCTTTTGATTCGATCAATTGGGCCAATCCTTCAGTGGCTTGGCGAACAACATAGATATTAATACGGTTGGTACCAGCACCGATTAACCCACGCATACCAGCTGTACCGAATTCAAGATTGGTATAGAAGGCATCCTCTTTTGTTTTTTCATCCATTGCGACCAACTCATCACGAAGGTAAGCTGGTAATTCAGCAAAGTCGAGCCATTTTTGGTAGTTTTCTTGATAGGTCATGCAAGCGTCTCCTTTTTGCGTTATATTTAATCGCTTTCATTATAGCAGATTTTTTCAGAAAATTCTAGCTATAATTGTAAATCTTTTCAAAAATAATAAACATTTAACCATTAAAAAAGCCAAGACGAATCTGTCTTGACTTGGAAGATTATTTTAATTTTTCAAGAGATGGAACGACTGCACTGGTAATGAGTACTGTTGCAATGACTTCGATGAGTGAGTTAGTAGACACAATCAAGCCAAGGAAATTTCGAATTCCCCCTCCAAAACTGTTACCAAAGAAGAAGTAGATTCCGCTTAAAACGAATACAGTATTGGTCATAGAACCGATCATCCCAGCTACCATAAGTCCTGTACGATTGTGGATCCAGCGATAGACGAAGTAAGGGGTTACCCCGATGAGAATACGCGGTACTAAAGCAATGAGAAGGGAGTAGAGATTTCCGTGAGGGACAAAGGGACTAAAGAGATAGCTTGCTGGGGTTAAAACCAGTGTATTCATGGTGAGGCTAAAGAGTCCCATAAGTAATCCTAAAGTGGCTCCAATTCGTGGCCCGTAAATAATGGAGGCAATCACAACAGGAATATGAACCAAGGTTGGTTGAATACCTGATGGAACAAATTGCAGAATGAAGGACGTCACAAAGTGAATAGTGATCATAACCGCAAAAAAGATGGCAATTCGTGAAATAGAAGATGATTTTCTCATAAACAATGCTCCTTAACAGTTTCTACAATAGTTTCTACAGACGCTAGAGCTCCAGACCCTTTGTACCCACAAGCAAGTAGAGCTTCACGAGGTTGGATAATCTGGTAACCATAGTCTTGTAAGAGTTTTAGATTTCGTTGGGTAGCTGGGTGTTCCAGCATTTTTGTATTCATAGCGGGGGCTAGTAATTTTTTTGTGGTCTGAGGCAAGGCTAGAGCTGTGCTTGTGACCATATTATCTGCAAGTCCTATGGCCAATTTAGCAATCGTATTGGCACTAGCCGGTGCGACAAGAAAGAGGTCAGTTTCTTTCCCAATGTCGATGTGCTCGATCCGCTGTGGATCGTCTTCCACCATAACATCTAGCCCTACTGGATTTTTTGAAAGAACTTGCAAGGTTAAAGGGGTGATAAATTTTTGGGCTGAAGGAGTCATGAGGATCTTCACTTCAAATCCCAATTTGGTTAGTTGGCTGGTAATATCAGCAGCCTTATAGGCGGAAATACTACCGGTAACAGCTAAAGTAATTTGTGTCATATGTACCTTTTTATTTGATATAACGTAGGATAGCCTCTGCAATTTCTGTTTTCGTAGAAGCTTCTAGGACCTGATCGTCTGTCACTAGATAGGCTTGATGCTGACCGTTTTGAATCTTGGTCAGATCGTTAGCAACGATCATGCTGGCATGATTTTTAACCAGGCTTTCACGTGCTACCTGGATCAACTCTTCAGAAGAAACGTCGACTAAAAGCTTAAAGCCGATCAGTTGAATCGCAGAATTCCATTCTTTGACGAGCGATATAATCTTAGGATTTTTCTTTAAGAAGAGCACCTGATATTCTTCTTTCGAAGAGATTTTGGTTTCGTGATTTTCGCGATGGAAAAAGGTATGAAGATCCTGAGCGTTCTCAACTTCATCAAGGCCTGTCATGTAAACAGGTGTGTAGTCTGAGACGGCCATAGCATGGATTAATACCTGGTGACAAGGAACTTCCTTTTTCATTTGAGAGAGAAGTTCCTCAACATTGTTGATCAAAATAAGCCGAAGTTGGGGATGCGCTTCTGGTTTCAGAGCAGAAGGAGTTGAAATCAGAGTGACTTGGTGACCTTTGGCCAGAGCAGTTTCTGTAAGGATTTTTCCAAGACTTCCAGTTGAATGATTGGTGATGGAGCGAACCCGATCGATTGCTTCGCTAGTACCACCGGATGTAATTAAAATATGCATACGCTTATTTTACAAAAAAAAAATACATAAGTAAAGGTTTGAAAGGATTAAAAGGTGGTGTCTAATACAAATGATATCGTTTTATTTTTGTGAAGCCAAAAACAGAGCTTCCCGCCACCACTATTGATTTGGCTTGGTGTTTTGATTTAAAATAGATGATTTCTTAAAAAGGTACATGAAAGACGAACGTTGAAAGAAATATATGCTAAAACAGTGCTATTTTAGCGAATTTTGAGTATAATAGACATATCAAATATAAAGGAGTGTTCCCTTATGAAAACAGATATCGAAATTGCTCAAAGTATTGAACTTCAACCGATTGTGGACGTTGTGAAGAAGATCGGTTTGGACAACGATGATCTTGAATTGTATGGAAAATATAAGGCGAAATTAAGTTTCGATAAAATTCGTGAAGTTGAGAAAAATCCTGTAGGGAAGCTCATCTTAGTTACTGCGATTAACCCAACTCCAGCTGGAGAAGGGAAATCCACCATTACCATTGGTCTAGCAGATGCTTTAAATAAGATCGGTAAAAAAACGATGATTGCGATTCGCGAACCATCTTTAGGCCCAGTTATGGGGATTAAAGGCGGTGCTGCGGGAGGAGGTTATGCCCAAGTTTTACCGATGGAAGACATCAACCTTCATTTCACAGGGGATATGCATGCCATCACAACGGCTAATAATGCTCTTTCCGCTTTGATTGACAATCATTTGCATCAAGGAAATGAGCTCGGTATTGACCAACGTCGCATTATCTGGAAACGGGTAGTGGATTTGAACGACCGCGCTCTTCGTCATGTTTCTGTCGGTCTTGGCGGTCCTTTAAACGGAATTCCGCGCGAAGATGGTTTTGATATTACGGTTGCTTCCGAGATTATGGCCATCCTTTGCTTGGCGACAGATATTGAAGATTTGAAACGTCGCTTAGCCAATATCGTGATTGGTTACCGCTATGACCGTAGTCCAGTCTATGTCCGTGATTTAGAAGTGGAAGGGGCTCTTGCCTTGATCCTCAAAGATGCGATCAAGCCAAACTTGGTTCAAACCATCTATGGAACGCCTGCCTTTGTTCACGGTGGTCCATTTGCCAATATTGCCCATGGATGTAACTCTGTACTAGCAACGACGACAGCACTTCACTTAGCTGATTATACAGTAACTGAGGCAGGCTTTGGTGCAGACCTTGGTGCTGAGAAATTCCTTGATATCAAGACTCCAAACTTGCCAACATCTCCAGACGCAGTAGTGATTGTTGCAACCCTTCGTGCTCTTAAGATGAATGGTGGAGTAGCTAAGGATGCATTGACTGAAGAAAATGTAGAAGCTGTTCGTGCTGGTTTTGCCAACTTGAAACGTCACGTTGAAAATATCCGTAAGTTTGGTATTCCAGCAGTGGTTGCCATCAATGAATTTATCACAGATACAGAAGCAGAAATTGCTGCTTTGAAAGAATTGTGTGCTGAAATTGAGGTACCAGTGGAGCTTGCAAGTGTATGGGCGAATGGTGCGGACGGTGGAGTTGACCTTGCTGAAACCTTGGTTCAAACCATCGAAACAAGTCCAGCTACCTACACACGCTTGTATGATAACAACCTTTCTGTAGAAGAAAAAATTGAAAAAATTGTGACGGAAATTTACCGTGGTAGCAAGGTAAACTTTGAGAAGAAAGCTAAGACACAAATTGCCCAAATCGTGAAAAATGGTTGGGATAAGTTGCCAATCTGTATGGCCAAAACACAATATAGCTTCTCCGATAATCCAAACGCCTTGGGAGCTCCGGAAAACTTTGAAATCACTATCCGTGAAGTGGTTCCAAAGTTGGGGGCAGGCTTTATTGTCGCTTTGACTGGGGATGTGATGACCATGCCCGGTTTACCAAAACGTCCAGCTGCTCTGAATATGGATGTGGCTGCTGATGGTACAGCGATCGGCTTGTTCTAATAGACGCCTGATGACAAAAAACAACTTCTGTTCAAAAGAGCAGAAGTTGTTTTATTATGTACTCGTAACATGTTATGATGCAAGAAGCTGATGACTGGCTTTGTGGTAGGTAAACCAAAGTTGAAGGGTCATTGGAACCCAAATCAAGGGTTCGCAAAGAATGACTCCTATATAGCCTGTATAGGGAATAATCAGGAGAACAAAGAGAATTTTTCCTGTTAACTCGATAAAGCTAGAAATCAAAGGGGTCAATTTTCGGCCGATACCTTGGAGGGAATTCCCTAAAATCAAGAGGCATCCTAAGACCGGATAGAAGCAGGAGCTGATCTGCAGATAAAGACTGGCATTTGCGATTAATTTAGGATCGCTAGATCCAGATATGAGGCTTGTAAAGAAGGGGCTTGTAAAGAAGAGGAAAACTGCAACAAAAATGGACCAAATAAGAGAGATGAGACAAGCTTGTTTAACACCTTTTTGAATGCGTCGGAATTGTTTGGCACCAAAGTTTTGAGAGGTAAAGGTCGTCATACTTGTAGAAATAGCAGCCATTGGCAGAAGGGCAAAGGACATGATCCGGCGGGCTGAGATTTGAGCACTAATGATGGTCATTCCAAGCTTGTTGATAGCTGATTGTAAGATGACGGTTCCAATAGAGACAATCGAAGACATGAGACCCATTGTCAGTCCTTGGCTAATCAAATCCTGATACAGCCTTTGATCCCAGACAAAATCTTTTCGACTTGGTAAAAGAAAAGGGACCTTTTTGCGGATATAAAAGAAACAAAGAAGTGCAGAGAAGCTTTGAGCAATAATAGTCGCAATTCCAGCAGATTGGACTCCGAGATGGAGTTGGGTAATAAAATATAGATCGAGAAGAATATTGAGAATGGCAGCGATAATCAGGAAGTAGAGTGCCGCTAAGCTATCGCCAACCGCTCTCAGAAGTCCGGCGCAAAGATTATAGGCAAAGGTCACAGCCACACCATTAACAATGGTGGAAATATAAAGATAGGACTGAGCTAGAATAGCTGATGGGGTCCCTAAAAACTGGAGCAGCGGATAAAGTCCGACAGCACCAATGAAGATCACAAGGAGACTGAGGATGCCGCCAATAACAGCAGTTGCTGCAACTGATTTTCGTAATTGGTCTTCGTTTTTGGCTCCATAATTTCTCGCAATAATAATGCCCATTCCATTTCCAACACCGATAGCAAAACCAACGATCAAATCAAAAATAGCAGAGGTTGCTCCAACGGCAGCCAATGATTTTTGACCTAGAAAACGCCCCACAATCATAACATCCGAGGTATTGTAGAGTTGTTGAAATATATTGGACAAAAGAATAGGAAAGGCAAAACTTAAAAGAGCGGGTAAAATAGGACCATCTATGAGGTCCACACGTTGAATTCTTTTCATAGTGCCATTATACCAACTTCAGTAACTGGCGACAAGCATCGATTGTTGAATCCCCTTACATTTTTTGATATAATCGTGTCAGAAAAGGAGGCCATATGAGCTTAACGAGCCAATTAATCACTGAAACGTTTCCAGATCTGGATAAGGTTGAAAGGCTGAATATCGAAGCATTTCCAGAAGAAGAGCGTGTTCCTTTGTCAGAATTTTTACGCTATACGGACAATGACGATGCCAATTTCTTTGCTTTTTATAACGAGGAAGAATTTGTCGGATTTGCTTTTTCAATCTATAATCAGAAAGCTTTTTATGTCAGTTTTTTTGCCATTATGCCACATTTAAGAAGCCACGGATATGGTCAAGAAATCATTGAAAAATTGGTGGAATTTTACCAAAGGACCATGATTCTTGAAGTGGAACGTTTAGATGAAGAATGCGACAATATAGAGCAACGTCAGTCTCGGATGGATTTCTATAAGCGAAATGGATTTAAAACTGCTAATGCCTTTTTAGAATACGACGGACTTAGCTTTGAAATTCTCTATCGAGGCGATCAATTTGATGAAGAGGCTTATCGGGACATCTTCCATAAACTGCAGGCAGAGAATTACTTTGATTTCCGTATTGAATACCGACGCTTTAGTGATCATTAGACATGATATAAAAAAGTTCTCAGCTAATTTGCAGAGAACTTTTTTGGTTAGTAAATAAAGAAATAGTTTATGATATTCATGATTTGTGAAAAGAACCAAGGCAGAAACAGAAAAGCTAAGAAAGCAGCATGCCATTTCCAATAGAGAGAAACTAGCCCAACAGTTTCTCGGATCCAAGCCGATGGGAGATAATAAAAAGCTGTTTTTGAACCGACACTGCGTCCAGGGATTTTTAATTGTCTCATAAAGATACCAGCCCGAAGAGCGTGAAAAGAATTGGTCACCACAAGGACATTCTTTCCTAGTCTCTGAGCTTCAAGAATAGCCTTACTAAATGTCAGATTCTCAAAAGTCGTTCGAGAACGATTCTCAATCAAAATGTCTTCCTGTGGTACCCCCTGTTCCATCAGGTACTTTGCCATAGCTTCCGCTTCTGAGGTTAACTCATCAGCACCTTGTCCACCAGAAACAATCAGTTTTGGTCGCCCCTCGAACTGCTCATAGATAGCCTTTCCTTTAGTGAGACGCTGGGCCAAAAGTGGTGGTACTTTATCCCCAATTAGACCGGAGCCAAGGACAATGATAGCATCCGGCTCTTTACGAACGGGGAAGTAATTGCAAAAAGTCCCATATAAAACATAAGAAAGATAAAGAAAAGTCGAGTAAAAGAGAGCAAAGTCTGTTGGATAAATCAAGAGATCTTTTCCTGGTAAATCAGGAAGAAAATGAAGCGCCAAGGTGCCGATAATAAAAATCCCATATAGGAGTGAGAGGAGGTTAGCCAACCTTTTACCTTCAAAAGACATCATTTGACGGCCGTTAAAAAGAAGAAAAACAGTTGAGAAAATAATGCTGAGTAAAACAAGGATAGCAAGTACTGAAAAGATAATGATGGCAACCTTTTGGTTAAACCAGAGCTCCGTACGAACAACTAGTAGAAGGGCAGAAATTAGGAGGAAAAGGCCGAAACTTATTGAAAAGAAGTAAGCATTGATCAGTCGTCTGCGGTCGTTCATAAAGAAAAATAAAAAAATAGTAGCTGGAACCAACCAGAATAGATAGAGAAACATGATGACTCCTAAATATAGTAGTAGTTCAATTGTAACACAATTGGCTAAAATGTGCTTATGAACTCCTCAATCGTTCAATGTTGTTAAAAGCCTTAACTGCCATTTGAGAAAAGCAATAAATCCAGATAAAAAGAATTGCCGTGGTGGATAAAAGCTGTTATACTGGATAAGATTGAAAAATGTAAAGGAGAACACATGTTACGAAAAGGTTCCTTAACAGGTTTGCTGTTATTTGGTATTTTCTTCGGTGCAGGGAATTTGATCTTTCCACCTGCGCTAGGTGCCCAGTCGGGTAGCCATTTTTGGCCAGCTATTGCTGGATTTGTCTTATCAGGAGTAGGAATTGCGATTATCACCTTGATTATTGGGACACTCAATCCTAAAGGGTATATCCACGAGATTTCGCGTAAAATCGCGCCTTGGTTTGCCATCGTTTATCTGGTAGCCTTGTACCTCTCTATTGGTCCCTTTTTTGCCATTCCAAGAACGGCTACCGTTTCCTACGAAGTTGGGATTGCTCCCTTGTTAGGAAATGCCAATGGAGGACTTGGTCTCTTCATTTTCACCTTGGTTTATTTCTGTTTAGCCTATTTGATTGCCCTCTATCCTTCTAAAATCTTAGATAGTATTGGTCGGATTTTAACACCGATCTTTGCAATTTTGATCGTTGTACTGGTTGTCCTTGGTGCTGTCAAGTACAGCGGACACGTGCCACAAGTGGCAACAGAAGCCTACCAAGCATCTGCCTTTGGGCAAGGTTTCCTCGAAGGGTACAATACCTTGGATGCCCTTGCTTCAGTGGCCTTTAGTGTGATTGCGGTAACAACCCTCAATCAACTTGGTTTCACCAGCAAGAAGGAATACATTAAAACCATCTGGATCGTTGGGATCGTTGTAGCTATTGGCTTCAGTATTTTATACATCGGCTTGGGTTACCTTGGAAATCATTTCCCAATTCCAGCAAAAGTAATGGCATCTAATGCCAATAAAGGGGTCTATGTCCTTTCAGAAGCGACCAAGGCTATCTTTGGCCCAGCTGCTCAAATCTTCCTTGCAGGTATGGTGACGGTGACTTGTTTTACAACAACTGCCGGTTTGATCGTGTCAACAGGGGAATTCTTCCATAATACTTTCCCTAAAATTTCTTACAAGGTTTATGCGACAGTCTTTACTTTGATTGGATTCTCCATTGCCAATCTTGGCTTGAGCGCCATTATTGCCTATTCATTACCTGTCTTGATGATCCTCTATCCAATTACTATTACTATTGTGTTGATTGTGATTGTAAACAAATTTACTCAACTATCAAAACCAGGAATGCAACTGACTATTTTCTTAGTTAGCTTGGTGGCGATTGCAGATGTTCTTGCAAGTACCTTTAAACTTACAGGACTGGCAAACATCATTAAAACTTTACCATTTGCTGCCCAATCCCTCCCATGGTTACTACCAGCAGTCGTTGGTATTGTCCTTGCTCTGTTCTTGCCCAATAAACAAAGTGCAGAAGAAGAATAAGATTTACTAGAAACTCTAAAGTTCGCCGCTTTAGAGTTTTTTTATTTTGAAACTAGTACCTAAATAGTTTCTTTAAATACAAACTGTAGCAAAAATTTTTAATTTAAGGAAGGGCATGTTATACTATTTCTAACATATCAATATACGGAGCATTTTATGAATCAAATCATTTTCTCTTTCACTGTCTTTCTGGCAGGGATTCTCTCCTTTTTTTCTCCCTGTGTCTTTCCTTTGCTTCCGGTATACATCGGGGTATTACTAGGAAGTGATCAGGAAAAATCCATTCAGATTTTTGGGAAGAAGATTCGCTGGCATGGTCTTGTAAAGACCTTGTGTTTCATCGCAGGGATTTCTGTTATTTTCCTCATTATTGGTTTCGGGGCAGGTTTGCTTGGTCAAATCATGTACACCAACTGGTTCCGATACCTGATGGGAGCGCTGATCATTATTCTTGGCCTTCATCAGATGGAAGTCTTTCACTTTAGCTTCTTAGAAAAGCCAAAAACAATGAATTTCGGAGCCAACAAACAGAAGAATGAGTTATTTTCCGCCTTTCTTCTTGGGCTTGGTTTTAGCTTTGGCTGGACGCCATGTATCGGTCCGGTTCTTGGCTCTGTACTTGCTTTAGCAGCATCTAATGGTCAAGATGCCCTCATGGGAGCCGTTTACCTTTTCATTTATACATTAGGGATGGCCATTCCATTTTTACTCCTAGCTCTAGCATCTGGGATCGTTCTCCCATACTTTAATCGTCTAAAACCCCATCTCTTGTTACTAAAGAAGATAGGTGGCTTGATCATCATCATTATGGGGATTTTGTTACTTTTGGGACAATTGAATAGCTTGTCTGCTATCTTTTCATAAATCAAATGGAGGTTTACTCATTATGAAAGTTATTAAATACGCCTGTTTTTCGCTTCTTTCTCTATCCATCCTGACTGCTTGCTCTATGAATCAGTCCGAAAGTGGCATGAACAATCAATCCATGGATAATCAACCAATGACCAACACAACCGCTAGTAAACATCCCTTGGTAGGAAAAGAAGCCAGTGACTTTGAGCTAAAGGATATGAAGGGGAATACGGTTAAACTTTCAGACTACAGAGGGAAGAAGGTATATTTGAAATTCTGGGCAACCTGGTGTGGCCCTTGCCGGCAAAGTATGCCTGAATTGAATAAACTGGTCGAAGAAAAGGATAGGGACTTTGAGATTCTCACTGTTATGGCACCGGGGATGCAAGGTGAAAAAACAGAAGAAGAGTTCGTCAAATGGTTTGCCCAACAAGACTATCAATCGGTTCCTGTTTTGTACAATCCAGATGGATCTGCTTTTATGAATTATCAAGTTCGTTCGATTCCTACGGAAGTCTTTATCGATAGCCAAGGAAAAATTGGACATGTTCAATTAGGGGCTATCTCAAACGAAGATGCTAAGAAGATTATCAAAGACTTAAAATAAAAAAATGAAGCATAAAGCTTCATTTTTTGTTAGTTACTTGCACCAGAAGTTGCATCTGCATCTCCGTGGCCTCCGTCGCCATGTCCTCCAGCATCAGAAGCACCAGAAGTTGCATCTGCATCCCCATGTCCACCAGCAGCAGGAGCAAATGGTCCGCTACCACCTACAAGGCGTTGGCCAGTTGTTTGAAGATACCAGTCCAACCATGGTTTGAAGTTGAAGACAATCTCATTGATACCAGCGTATGAACCATCTTCGTAATACATAGCTTGGTAGTTGTGCGTATTGATGACCCCTTCAGGTGAACCTGGAACAATGGTCCGAACATATTCTTGGTTTCCATTGCGAAGAGTACCAATAACCCATTCAACGTTTTTCATACGTGCTGGCGGAAGTGATCCGTGGACAGTTGACATCCGGCTACCTGATTGAGGTGGAATGCGTTTTGCAAACATACTATCTGGATCTTGATGGGCATTGTTATAGTAAAGGAATTGGTTGTTATCATCTGCGTAGGTTAACTCAAAAGGCATAGCTTTCAAGAACATATCAATTTGATTAACCGTTAGAATACCATGGTCTAGTTTCACATAGGTATCACCAGACACAGCTCCTGTGATTTCTGCAACTTTTTCAACCCAATCTGGATCATCAGGATCAACCTCAGTGACAGTAGTAGAAATTGGTTGATTACAATCCAAGTCTTCTGGTTCAATTGGTTTTGGTTTTTTCAATTTGGACACAACCTCAACGTATTTAATAAAATTATCCAAGCAAGTTTCAAGGAATTTAACTGTTCCTTCGTTAATGATATTACCTTCTGCATCAAAAGCTTCTTTCGCTTTTCCAAGGAGGAATTCATTGCCTGGAAGAGTATAGGCATTCACACCTGGAGCATCTAAGATCTTACGAAGGTGAACCTGAGCACGTGAAGTACCTTGGTCATAGTAAGAAGCACCGACAATCATGACTGGTTTGTTTTCAAATGGATGTACCTCGAAAGAGAGCCATTCAAGGACAGACTTGAGCGCTGCAGAAATCGTATGGTTATGCTCAGGAGTTGCAATAATAACCCCGTCTGCACGATTAATTTTATTGTATAAGAGACGCAATTGGAAACTTTCGTCCCATTTTTCATCTTGGTTAAACATTGGAACTTCGTCGATTTCTAGAACTTCCAATTCAAATTTGAGTTTAAATTTGCGTTGAATGAATTCCAAGAGTTTACGGTTATAAGATTGATCATAGTTTGATCCTACAAGTCCAACAAATTTCATTCTTTTCAGTCTCCTATCTTACAAGTTTTCCCAGTTAAATTCTTCAGCATCTTTGCGAAGTAATTCATGAGCATTACGCAGTTTGTCTGTAATCCTTACAAACAGACGGAAATCATCAAAGATGGCATCTAATTTCTGAATGATGTCCAAATCTACCAAATCTCCATAGTTGTCAAATGCTTGCAAAGAATGTGAAAGTAAGAATTCGTCAGGAAGGACGTTTGCTTTAATTTCTGGAGCATTTAAGATTTGACGAAGTTGTAGTTGGGCGCGTGATGATCCTAAAGTACCATATGATGCACCAGTGATCATAACCGGTTTGTTTAACAATGGAAAGACTCCGTAAGAAAGCCATGCTAGAGCACTCATCAAGACTGCTGGAATAGAGTGGTCATATTCTGGAGTACCAATAATCACTCCATCAGCCTCCTCGATTTTGGCAACAATTTCCAAAACAGCTTCAGGAACTTGTTTGTCAGCTGGTTTATTAAAGACAGGAATATCTTTGATTTCAACTAATTCAATCTCAGCTTTATCAGCAAAATGTTTTTGCATATATTGAAGTAGTTTACGGTTTGTAGAACGTTTTGAGTTTGTTCCAACGATCGCAATAAGTTTAGTCATGGAAGATCCTTTCTGATAGCGAAATTATAAATAAGTTTGAAGCCCATTGGTATAGGCAATCTTGCCTGATTGCGATACCAAAAGAGCATCGATACCAGGCAGTGAGTTAACAATGTCTAAAATGGAAGCTGGTGCTTCCCCAAACAGCCGTGTGGTCCAGATTTCTCCGTCTACAGATCGATCGGAAATGATAGTGATACTGGCCAAATCTGTCTCGACTGGATAGCCTGTCTGACTATCAAAAATATGGTGAAATGACTGACCATCGACTTCTAAATGGCGCTCATAGATCCCTGAGGTAACCACAGACTTGTTTTCAATCGATAGAACCAGTAGATGCTGACCTCTCGATTCAACAGGGTTTTGAATACCAATCCGCCAAGGCTGTTGTTTAATAGGGTGTTGACCTAGTGTAAGGATATTGCCACCTAAATCAATCAAAGCATCACAGATACCTTTCTCTCTTAGAAAAGTAGCAATCAAATCAGCACTATAGCCTTTTGCTAAAGCACCTAAATCGATCTTCATTCCAGGACGCTTTAGAAAAACTGTTTGGCTTTCTTGGTCTAGTTGGATCTGTTCGGGATCAATTGTTAAGAGAGCTTGCTCGATTTCTTCTGATTCAGGCCGTCTGGCGTCAGAAAATCCTATCCGCCAGGTCTGTACAAGAGGACCGATCGCGATGTTCATATGGCTATCTTTCGCTTGGCTATGTATCGTTCCTAATGTAATCAGTTCAAAAAGTTCTGGATGGACCTGAACAGGTCTAATACCAGCCTGATGATTGACCACCATCAGTTCGGAACTAGTATCATTTGCACTAAAGCGATGTTCATAGGTACGGAGAAGTTCAAAGCATTGTGCTAAAATTTCATCCGCTTGCGGGTGAAAGATCGAAACGGTGATGGTGGTTCCCATCAGACGTTCGGATCGACTGCTTAGGTTCACTAAAAATCTATCCTTTCCAATTTTCACTTACTTATAGTATATCAGAAAGAGACCGTTTTCACAATCCTTTTCAAGCAAATTATTTGACATTTATTGAAGAATGTGAAAATTTGATTTCAAAAAATTGAAAAAAAAATCACAAATACTGAGCAAATCCATTGTAAACGATACCAAGTTTATGATATACTCAAGGGGTAAATTAAATTAAAGGTAGGATTTATTCTATGAGTAAAATCGTTGTTGTAGGGGCAAACCATGCCGGAACAGCTTGTATCAACACAATGCTAGATAATTTTGGAAATGAAAACCAAATTGTAGTTTTTGACCAAAACTCAAACATTTCTTTCCTAGGATGTGGTATGGCACTTTGGATCGGTGAGCAAATCGATGGTCCCGAAGGTCTCTTCTACTCAGATAAAGAAAAATTGGAAGCAAAAGGTGCTCGTGTTTATATGAATTCACCTGTACTTTCGATTGATTATGATAAAAAAGTCGTAACAGCAGAAGTAGATGGTAAAGAACACAAAGAAACATATGATAAATTGATCTTTGCGACTGGTTCAACACCAATCATTCCTCCAATTAAAGGAGTTGAAATCGTTCCTGGTAACCGCGAATTCAAAGCAACTCTTGAAAATCTTCAATTCGTTAAATTGTACCAAAACGCTGAAGAAGTGATCGAAAAATTGAAAGACAACAGCAAACACTTGAACCGTATCGCCGTAGTTGGTGGTGGTTACATCGGTGTAGAACTTGCTGAAGCCTTCGAACGTCTTGGTAAAGACGTTGTCTTGGTGGATATCGTAGACACTGTCTTAAACGGCTACTATGACAAAGACTTTACAGACATCATGGCGAAAAACTTAGAAGACCACAACATCCGTTTGGCTCTTGGACAAACTGTTCAAGCAGTTGAAGGAGATGGTAAGGTAGAACGTCTTGTAACTGATAAAGAAACCTTCGATGTAGACATGGTCATCTTGGCTGTTGGTTTCCGTCCAAATACAGCTCTTGCAGATGGTAAGATTGAACTCTTCCGCAACGGTGCCTTCCTTGTTGACAAGAAACAAGAAACATCAATTCCAGGCGTATTTGCTGTTGGTGACTGTGCAACAATTTATGACAATGCCCGTGATGAAATGAGCTATATCGCTCTTGCATCCAATGCAGTTCGTTCAGGTATTGTTGGTGCCTACAATGCGACCGGTCATGAATTGGAAGGAATCGGTGTTCAAGGTTCTAACGGTATCTCTATCTACGGCCTTCACATGGTTTCAACTGGTTTGACACTTGAAAAAGCAAAAGCTGCTGGCTTCAATGCTGGAGAAACTGGTTTTAACGACCTTCAAAAACCTGAATTTATTAAACATGATAACCATGAAGTTGCTATTAAGATTGTGTATGATAAAGACACTCGTAAAATTCTTGGTGCTCAAATGGTATCCCGTGATATTTCCATCTCTATGGCCATCCACATGTTCTCACTTGCGATTCAAGAACACGTGACGATTGATAAGTTAGCCTTGACAGACTTGTTCTTCTTGCCACACTTCAACAAACCTTACAACTACATCACAATGGCAGCTTTAACTGCTGAATAATAGCTAAAGTTTATATTAAAACTTTCCTTAGGTGAGTACGGACGTCAGCGAACTTCGTAGAAGTTCCATGACTAATTATTGAGCCTAAGGTCTCAATAATTCCGAGAGCCTGAAACTGTATTGTTTCAGGCTCTTTTCTCACAGCGGAAAGTTTCGACTTTTCCTTATTCGTTCCATAAATAGAATGTACTTATATTTCTTTGTAGAATTTCTTAACTTATTTTACTTGATAAAATGGTTTGTCTACATTCTAAACAAAACTAACAAGGGTAGTTTTGTTTTTTTCTGCTTTTTCATGTATTCAGAGGCAGTGAAATAAGGTATAATGAATAGGATAAGAGTTTGAAGGAGTTAGGGAATGTCTGAAAAAGAAGAAGCCTTAAAAAATGAATTTCGTTTTGCCTCTAGTTCGATTGTGGCCCATATTGTCAGAGGTGTTCTGGTTGGGATCGTTGTGGGCTGTGTCGTCTCTAGTTTTCGCTTTTTAATCGAACATATTTTTCATTTTGTTCAAGGCGTCTACAAGGAGATGTCTGGTCAACCACTTTATTTGCTGGCGATGCTGTTGGGGTATGGGGTGATCGTACTGATTGCTGGTCGTCTCATAAGCACCAATCGGGATATCAAGGGATCGGGAATTCCGCAAGTCGAAGCAGAGCTCAAGGGTCTTTTGGCGGTGAGCTGGTGGGATACCTTGTGGAAGAAGTATATTTTAGGTGTCTTGGCCATCGGAAGTGGCTTGATGCTTGGTCGTGAAGGTCCTAGTATTCAATTAGGGGCTATGGGTGGAAAAGGAGTGGCCCATCATTTGAAGGTCAGCCCAGTTGAGGAGCGGTCTTTGATTGCAAGTGGAGCGGCTGCAGGCCTTGCAGCCGCCTTTAATGCACCTATAGCAGGACTTTTATTTGTCGTGGAAGAAGTCTACCATCATTTTTCTCGATTCTTTTGGATTTCGACCTTGGCCGCTAGTTTGACGGCTAATTTTATTTCACTCAATGTCTTTGGTCAAACACCCGTACTTCATATGCCGCAAAATATTCCGCCACTCCATCTGTCTCAGTACTGGATTTATCTTTTTCTTGGTGTCTTTTTAGGGGCAGCAGGGTATGTCTATGAAATAGTGGTCCTCAATATCGGTCGCCTGTATCGTTTACTTGAGAAGATTTTTCATGTTCCCTCTCATTACTCTTCCTTATTTGCCTTTGTCTCGATTCTTCCAATCGGCTATTTCCTTCCACAAATTCTTGGTGGCGGGAACCAATTGGTTTTGGATTTAGCTCGAGTACCGTATCCAGTGCTGACCATCCTTCTCTATTTTACGATCCGTTTTATCTGGAGTATGTTGAGCTATGGTAGTGGTCTACCTGGCGGAATCTTCCTGCCTATACTAGCATTAGGATCGCTGTTAGGGGCCATCGTTGGAACTTTCCTTCAAAACATTGGCTTTATCTCTCAAAATCAGCTTCCTCTCTTCATTATTTTAGGAATGAGTGGGTATTTTGGGGCCATTTCGAAAGCTCCTTTAACAGCGATGATCTTAGTGACAGAGATGGTAGGCGATATTCGAAGTTTAATGCCACTAGGGATGGTCACCTTGGTTGCTTATATGATTATGGATCTCTTCCATGGTGCGCCAGTCTATGAAGCCATGCTGGAGCAACTCTTGCCAGATAAGGCGCAAGAAGAAGAAGGAGGACTGACCTTAATTGAGATTCCTGTATCCGAAAAGATTGCAGGAAAACAAGTTCATGAACTCGAACTCCCCCAAGATATTTTGATTACTACGCAAATGCGAAGCGGTAAGAGCTATACGGTCAATGGTGCAACCCGCTTGTATCTAGGGGATAGCATCTTTGTTGTGGTGAAAGAATCCGAAATCGGACGGGTCAAGGATATTCTTTTGTAAAAGACCGATTCTCTAAAAAGTTTTTCTATTATTAAATTTTCAGACAATTGTTGAAAAATGAGAAAACTTCTGGTAAAATAAGTCCAAGAACAATAGAGGAGAAGTCTTTCATGAAAAAATATAGTCTACTCTTATTGAGTGTTGCTCTTTTAGCAGGGTGTGCGAATTCCAGTAGCAAACAGTCGAGTCAAAAGACGCAAACCACCTCGACAGTGAAGTTGTCAAAGGCTGACCAGAAGACCTTGGACAATGCGACAGCTGAATACAAAGACTTTGTCGAAATGCAAATTGATCAATTGCTCAAGGATACAGAAGGTTTCCGAGATACCCTAAAAGCTGGGAATTTGGAAGAAGCTAAAAAACAATATCCCTTGATCCGCATGGCCTATGAACGCTCAGAACCGATTGCTGAAACCTTCGGAGAATCGGATGTCAAAATCGACTACCGTTTGGTGGATTATGTGGATGAAAATAAATCAGAAGATGGCTGGTCAGGTTTCCACCGGATTGAGCGTATCCTTTGGGAAAACAATACCACAGATGGAACAGACAAATACGCTGACCAACTGGTGAACGATATCAAGGAGTTGAAAGCTAAGATCGCAACCGTTGATGTGACTCCTGATGTGATGCTAACTGGGGCTGTTGATCTGCTAAATGAAGTGGCAACGCAAAAGATCACGGGTGAAGAAGAAGTCTTCTCTCATACAGATCTGTACGACTTCCGTGCCAATATTGAAGGAGCTGAAAAGATTTTCTCTCTCTTTAAACCTTTGATTGAGAAAAAAGATGCCAAGTTGGTTAAAACCTTGGGAGCAGAATTCAAAAATGTCAATGATTTATTGGACAAACACATGACTGATGAAACAAATTACAAGTCTTACACAGATTTGACCAAGGAAGATACTAAGGAATTGGCTGAAGCTGTGACCAAACTTGGTGAACCTTTGTCTCAAATGGGTGTGATTTTAGATGGGAAATAAGAAAAATGGCTGACGAAAAATTTTTAGATAAAAAAATGGACCGTCGTGAATTTCTTAAAAAAGCAGGTATTGGAGGGGCCGGTCTAGCGCTAGGCCTCTCTGGTGCATCTGCTTTTTTCGCTAATCAAGACAGTTCCAGTAAAAAAGCCTATGATGGAGATGAAAATATCTCTTTTTATGGCAAGCACCAAGCCGGGATTACGACGGTCATGCAGAAGGCTTGCTACTTGGTGGTGCTGGATCTTCACACGACGGACAAAAAAGAAGTCATCCAGCTCTTTAAAAACTGGACCGATTACAGTAGTAAATTAGTCGAAGGGCAGTTGGTTAAAAAAGATGGCGCCAATGCCCTCTTGCCGCCGACAGATACAGGTGAAACAGTGGGACTCAACCCCTATCGCTTAAGTCTGACGTTTGGTGTCTCTGCCAGCTTTCTCAAGAAATTGGGTTTGGAATCTAAACGTCCCAAGCTCTTTCGTGATTTGCCTCCATTTCCAAAGGAGCAGTTGCAGGACAAATACACTGGTGGCGATATCGTCATTCAGGCCTGTGCTGACGATGAGCAAGTAGCCTTTCATGCGGTCCGAAACCTCATCCGCAAAGGTCGCAATACCATCACCATGAAGTGGAGCAAGTCCGGTTTTGCGGCGATTGGTGACAGAAAAGAAACACCGCGTAACCTTTTTGGCTTCAAAGACGGAACAGCAAATGTCACGACGGAGAAGGACTTTGATAAAGTCGTCTGGACTAACAGCAAGGACTGGATGAAGGGTGGTTCCTACATGGCTCTTCGCCTAGTCCAAATGCACTTGGAAACTTGGGACCGGACCAATTTGCAGGAGCAGGAAAATACCTTTGGTCGCTACAAGGAGTCCGGTGCTCCATTTGGGAAAACCAACGAATTTGATGAAGTAGATTTATCTAAACTACCAGTTGATTCACATGTCCGTTTGGCCAAAGAAGTGGATCGTCCGATTTTACGGCGGTCATATTCCTATTCGGATGGCATCAATGAACAGACTGGGCAATTTGATGCTGGCTTGATCTTTATCGCCTTTCAAAAGGATCCGAACAGCTTTGTCAAAATCCAAACCAACTTGGGTGCGGTGGATAAAATGAACGAGTACATCACCCATATCGGAAGTGGACTCTTTGCTTGTTTTGCAGGCGTAGAGAAAGGAGGCTACCTTGGTCAAGCACTCTTTGAATAAACTCTTGATCTTGTTAGGCATTCTTGCCTTGTTCTGGATTTATCCAGTGGCTGCGGAATCTTATAGCGATCTCTTTATCAAGATCACAGATGCAACAACCGCTGTAGAAAATAAGAACCAGGATAAGGCCAAGGAATTGATCGCTGAGATTCAGGATAATTTTGAATCCAAAGATCACCATGATTCCAAGGCAGGAAAAAAAGTTAGCCAAGCTCTAGCTATAAAAGGGGAGGTAACCAAAGAGGATCTCACCAAGATCTCATCAGCCTTGCTAGCTTTTGAAAAAGAGCAAAATCCGGTCGATTTAGAGGCGGAAAAAGACAAACTCGTGAGTCGCCTCGCTCCTTATTTTAAGAACTTACAAGATGCCATTACAGCTAAGGATCTGGGGAAAACCCGTCAAACCTATGCAGATCTCAATAATACCTGGACACGAAATGAAGCAGTGGTAAGGGATCATAGCACAGCCTACTATGGCAAAATCGAGACGGCCATTTCGCTCTTACGTAGTAGCATTGAAACAGAGCCTACCGACTTCACCAGCATCCAGTCCTCCTATGATGACCTCAAAAATGGGATTGATGCCTTTGTAAAAGGAGAAGCGATTAGCAGTGCTAGTACGGATTTGACACTGAAAGATGGGATCAAGCTTTTGGAGAAGGCGCAAAGCCAATTCCAATCTGGCGACGATAAATCTGCTGCAGCAACTATGAAGCAGTTCATCACCATCTGGCCAACCATTGAGGGGGATGTCAGCACGACCAATCCAAGTCTCTACACGCGCGTAGAGAGTGAATCCCCGGTCATTATGGTTAAGGGGAAAGAAAAGACCTATCAAGAGAAATTACAAGCCTTGATCAGGGACCTGTCTGCGATTGATACGACAGCTTCTTACAACGCTTTTGATGCTATGTTGATTCTTCTGCGTGAAGGAGTAGAAGCGCTTCTGATCGTCATGGCGCTTGTGACGACCCTTAAGGCCGCTAAGATGAGGAAAGGACTCAAATGGGTCTACGGTGGAGCTCTTGCTGGTGTTCTTGCCAGTGCAGCGATCGCTCTTGTTCTGCAAGTAGCTTTTCCAGCCGTTACTTCGGGGTCTAACCGGGAAATCATTGAAGGTGGCGTTGGGATTTTCGCTGTGGTCATGATGATCCTCGTAGGAATTTGGCTACACAGCAAGTCCTCTGTCAAACAGTGGAATGCCTTCATGGACCGTCAGATGAAGACGGTGACGGCTACAGGAAGTTTTGTCTCTATGTTTGCCCTCAGTTTCTTAGCAGTCTTTCGTGAAGGGGCTGAGACTATTCTCTTCTATGTTGGAATCATTCCACGGATTACAACCACGAATTTCTTATTAGGAATCGGGCTTGCCATAGCCGTTCTCATCATCATTGCAGTGGCGATGACCAAGGCCAGTCAAGCCATCCAACCTCATCGGATCTTTTTTATTCTGACGTGGTTGATTTACGCCTTGGCCTTCAAGATGCTTGGTGTCAGCATCCACGCACTTCAGTTGACCAATATCCTACCGAGTCATTTGGTCAATGGACTTCCTACCATTGATTGGGCGGGGATCTATCCAAGCTGGGAAGTTCTTCTTCCCCAACTACTTTTTGTGGCCCTGATCGCCCTTATCACGGTGAGACAACATGGCAAAGAGTAGAGCAGATAAAATGACCATTGTCGAGCACTTGGTCGAATTTCGAAAACGATTGATCGCTGTGGTCTTGTGTTATATTATCGTCTTCATCGTAGCCTTTGTATTTGGGGGAGAACTCTACCAGATCTTGACCGCTAGCCTGCATCAAAAATTGCTGGTATTGGGGCCAAATGATATCCTCTGGATCTATGTATCGCTGGCCAATCTCACAGCCTTTAGTCTGACACTGCCCTTTATTGTCTACCAGATTTGGCAATTTGTGAGACCGGCTTTGAGGGAGAAGGAGGCGCGTGCAGTCTTTGCCTACATCCCAGCTAGCTTTATTTGCTTTGTGCTGGGGCTAGCATTTGGTTATTTCTTTGTCAGCCCAGCGATTTTAGAGGTCTTGATGCGCTTGGGAGAAGGACTGTTTGATACCCAATTGACGGCGCAAAATTATTTAACCTTTTTATGGCACACCACCTTACCTCTAGGGGTTTTGTTCGAGTTACCAGTTTTGGTCGCTTTTATGACCTCGATTGGGCTTTTGACACCACAGTTTTTAATCACCTATCGTCGTTACGCTTACTTTGTCCTGCTGGTCTTAGCCGTCGTGCTTACCCCAGCAGACTTTATCAGTGACTTGGCCATGACACTCCCTTTGATCCTCTTATTTGAAGTGAGTGTCGCCATCAGTAAAGTCATCTATTCGAGAAAAAGGAGAAACTAATGGGAATTTTACGTGATATTGGAGCACCAGGTTTGATCATCATCATCCTGGGTGCCCTCTTGATTTTTGGACCAAAACGCCTGCCTGAGTTGGGCCAGTCTATCGGCAAAATGTTTGCTGAATTTAAGACAGCTGTCAATAAAGGCAGTGAAGAAGCTGACCAAGACGTAAAAGAAGATAAGAAAGAAAAAGAATAATCAGACAATTTTCAAAATTCTATTGAGTTCGATTGCATAAAAAGGTATAATAAGACAAGGACTTGCAATCGATGAAGGAGGAAACCATGATTATTACGATTTTGTCACTCATTTTCTATTTTACCTATATCGGATTCTTATGCTGGTTGGTCGTAAAAATTGTCGAAAAATTGTTCAATTTCTTGTTGAACCGTTAATGAAGAAACAATCCATTTCACAACAAGTGAGTGGATTTTTTTCTATCCTGTTTATTCAGATAGAGACCCTGTGGGCTCTTTTTTGTGTATCTAATTCCGCTAACTAGTGACGAACTTGATCTTCAAACTGTATTTCGGTATGATAGTAGGGAGTAGAACGAAAGTTCATTTGTGAGGCCTGACTGAGTAATATACACGGGGCTGTAGATAACAAGGAGAAGGAATGAAGAAATTTAAAAAGATTGCAATATTTTCTGCGATTTTTGTTGCAATTTTGGGATTTTTTGTCTGGAAATACTACCAAGATAAACAAGAAAAAGAAGATTATTACAATAATGTGTACACTTATAGTGGTGACTACGAAATCGGTGATTATGAATTTCTAGGAAATAACGGCATCGTAGCAAAGTGGATTAGTAAAGATCCGGAAGAAGATAAACAAATTCGTAAACACCTTAAGAACGATCCACAAAGTAAAGTCGAATATCATAACAATGATGTTATAATCGCTGGTAAACGTTTTATCATTAGAGAGAATATTAAAACGATGTCTCGCAAAAAAGGTGGAAGTACCTATCGTTTAATAATCTATGATACAAAAGATCAAACTTTAAAAAAGAAGGAGGTGGATGTATTAAAATGGCTTCGCGAAAAAGGTGATGGCTGGGGATTAAGTACAGTTGGTCCGTATTTAAATACACTACCTAGCGGAAAAGAAGTGTTGTCAGTCAATATTCAAAAGAATACAGAAAAAAAGATGAATGGTACTCCGGTTTCTAAGACAGAGATTAAACCATTTTATTTAGATTTGGAAACGGGCAAATTCATTGACTATCAGAAGGACAGCAAAAAAATAGAGGGGTTATATTATTCAATCAATGAAAATTACCAAGGGGATTCTTTACCAGGAGATAAATTATTACATTATGGTCTTGGTTTAAACTATAATACTGTAAACATCAAAAAAGAATTACTTGGACAAAGTAAAGACCTACCAATTCAGAAAGAATATCCAAAGGCTTACAAAATTTTAAAAGAAAAGGACAGTGCTTATTATCCAACTTTTAATAGTGATCGTAGCCCAAAAGAAATTCTTGATCATTTATCCCCACTTATACCAGAAGGTAACAAAGTTTTAAATTAGGTAGACTCAATCATTGTTTTAATAGCTTCGAATGGTTGTTTTTATGGTTCGTAAACAAAAAATTAATGGTCGTGTTTACAATATCTCTTTAAATGAGCAGACGCTTCAAAAAGGATGGTATTTGATTGTGACAGACCAAAATCAAGAATACTTAGTGAAAAGGAATTGCAGCCTTTCTACAAAGAGATCTTTTGCCATTTATCAAACAAACTATTCATTTATCAAACATACACATAACCAAAATGTAAAAAGCAGTAAGGGTCTATCATACCTTGGAGCAACTGTTGTGATCGCTGCACTCATTCGTTTACTTACTCCGTATCAATTATGGTTAGGCCCTACCATTAAAGCGACAAACTATCTTCAAGGCATGGTACATTTACTATCTTTGGCTTTTGCGGTGACTTTCGCATTTATGTTTGTTGCTGTGTTTAGGAAAATGAAATTAAAAGCCTTTCTTAAAGGGAAAAAGGCAGACTTAAAGTATATTGGTAGAGTTAAAACACTGACCCCATTAAAAGTAACGAAAGAAGGAGTGGATTTTTGGTAATGAAGAAACGAATTTTTCAAAAAGGCTTGGGTTATGGAATATTATTCCTTGTTTTCATTCTTCCAATATTCTTATTTGCTTATTTTGTCCAATTGAGGCTATTCTTAATTGTTCCGATTGTGCTTTATCTGGTTCTATTTTTCAATGGTGTTATCATGAGTGATCATGATCGGATGATCGAATTTGAGATTTCAAGTGAAATAATAAAACAAAATGAATAGAATATAAAGGTAGCAATATATTTTTATTGAAGTTATTAATACCAAGGAAAAGGGCTAGTTATCAAATGAATCAAATAAAAGAAAATGGATTTATTATTACTGAAGAAAATGGCAATTATACGATGTCCTGGATGACAGGAGGTTTGCAAGATAGAGAAGTTAGTTATCCAGTTAGTAAAGAGTTGGTAGATAAGGCTTTGAAGTCAGAACAGGATGCTTATGAGGTAGAACTATTCTTAGCGACTGGAGAATGGGTAACAAAGAAAAGCAAGGATGTAGCTAGACAAAATTATTTTAGGTCGTCACCTGTTCGTATTTTAGTAAATCCGTCGTCTATTAAAGAGCTATTCTCTGATAAAGAATTTGAAGAATTGTTATATAAGGCTATATCAGAAAAACTAACCCCAACAGAACTCGATTCTATTGGTGTAGTTGAAAATCATTTAGAACTTCTTCTGGTGGATCCAGTTGGCTGGGAGAAAGAGATAGAAGCACTCCATCTGGAAATGCTACAAGAAAAAATTAACAATTATATTCACTTCCTCGAAAGCAAGCAGTATGTGGATAGATATGACGATAGTTTTGATAAAAAAGTCATCCATATCACTTTCCAGTCTTCTCCATCTGACAACGGTTTAGCCTTTCTAACAATTGTTCAGAAAGTATTGCAACCGACGGATATGAGCTTGAAGATAGAATTACCGGAGTAATATTAAACTCTCGTTTAATCGAAGTAGTTTGTGTAAAAAACTAAGAATTGATTGATCGCTAAAAATAGATAGGAGTATATGAATCGAATGAAATATCTAAAGGCCCTCAGCTTTCGAACTAAGGTGATTATAGGTTTGGCTTTGTTAGCTCTCTTTGCCTACTCAGCTTATTCCTACGCCTGGCCTAAATATGTTCAGTGGAAGGAAGACCACGAAGTACAAGTTGTTAAAACAAAGGTGGAAAGAATCGAAACTTTTGGATCTCAGAATCGCTATGTATACTATAAAACAAAGAACTCAATTCCGGCAGATGTTTTATCCAATCACTTTGTCACAAATGATGCAAAATTTGTTGGCATAGGGAACAGTCGGTTAGTTGAATTATCCGTAAACGTCTATGATCTCAATCATATAAACAATCCTCCGAAGAGAATTGATGTTGTTAAACTTATACAAAAATATAATCAGGATTATAAATTGGATTTTTACTCGACAAGAGATTATACAGTTAACGGGATAGATTATTTAGTTTTTTCCATAACGAATAAGGAAAACAAGGATGATAAGAAAGAGATTGCTTTAGATATTGATACAGAGCAGATAGGAGTGGCACTTCCTGAAGACAAGTTAAAAGAACAAGCAAAAAGTAGTAATAAAGTTTTTTCTTTCTTTTACACTAATTTAGATGATATTTTAGAAAAAAACGGAATTACGGGGTCGTTTTATCTAAGCTATAATAAAAATAAAAACGGATTGAAGAATGACTCTTTCAATTTCATCAAAGAGTTTCCAGAAATCTTTGATAAATTAGAAAAAGGAGGACGGATTGTAGTTCGCAAAGGAGACTACAATGATCCGGAAGCTATTTTCCAAGATATGCGCCATTGGTTTGCGCCAGTTGGTCAGGATATATTAGATGTTATTGCGACAGATCCAAAGACAAATGAGCAAACTCCGATCCATACGTATCAAGAATACAGAGAGTGGTACGAAAAACATCGAGATCACTTATAGTTTTTAGAATTTTAACAGTTAGGACAAAACACATGCAATATTATTTTATTGGCGGTTTAGGTGGCAATTGCTACCATCTGGCACCACTTAGCAATGAGCTCGGCTTTCCGGTAACCTTTTTAGATCCCTACAGGGAAATGATTCAGACAGAAAAAGATCTTCGTGCTTGGTTTCAAGGTCAGATTGACCAGGCGGAAGAGATCTGTTTATTGGGGCATTCCTTGGGTGGAGATTTGGCTCGTTATCTGGCTGCAGCGTTCCGTCAGATCCAAGTTCTGATTCTCTTGGATGGGGGCTATCTGGATATGGAAAAGATCCTGCCTCTTGAAGAAGAACTAGAAGGAACGTCGTCCTTCATGCAGCAGCAAGTCTTTTCGACATTGGAAGAAGCCGTGTTAGCAGAATTCGGTGATGGAGCAGATCCTACGCCTATAGCGCGAAAAGCAGTAGAGGCTAGCTATCGCTGGAATCCAGCGAGTGAACAATATGAATTAAATATAGATCTAGAAAAAGTCTTGGCCTTATTGCGTCTACGGCGTCAGATCAAGACTTACCAAATTCCACTTACGGACCAGTCTGTCCTCTTTATTGGCCCTCGATACCAAGAAGAGCCTGAATGGAGAAAAGAAGCTCTGAAGCAACTAGATCCCCAGATCGAGCAAGTCTTGCTAGATGGTTTGGGGCACGAACTGTATACAGAGGCGCCTGAAATTGTAGCTAGAGAAGTGAACAATTGGCTCCAAAATGTTCATAAATAAAACCTGTTTCTCTTTTTGAAACGGGTTTTTGTCTTGTAATTTCCGAACGTTATTTCCTATAAAATCATTCCCATTGCATTAGGTCCGTATCTTTGGTATAATCTATCAAGGAAACGTCAAGAGACGTAGCGATGCGCTTGCGCATAGGTAGGTCAGTTTTTAGAAAAGAGATTTTACAATCGATGTTAAATGAATTTCCTATTTTCGACTATGAAGATATCCAGTTGATTCCCAACAAATGTATCATCAATAGCCGGTCTGAAGCAGACACGTCCATTCAATTCGGGAAACATACCTTCAAGCTACCAGTTGTTCCAGCTAATATGCAGACGATCTTGGATGAGAATGTAGCAGAGCAGTTGGCGCGTGGTGGATACTTCTACATCATGCACCGTTTTGATGAAGCGGGACGGATTCCTTTTGTCAAACGCATGCATGATCAAGGTTTGATCGCTTCGATTTCGGTTGGTGTTAAGGAATACGAATATGACTTTGTGAGTCAACTGAAGGCAGATGCACCTGAGTACATTACCATTGATATCGCACATGGTCATGCGGATGGTGTCATTCGGATGATTCAACACATCAAGAAGGAATTACCAGATACCTTTGTCATTGCTGGAAATGTTGGAACACCTGAAGCTGTTCGTGAATTAGAAAATGCGGGAGCTGATGCGACCAAGGTCGGGATCGGCCCTGGTAAGGTTTGTATCACCAAAGTTAAGACCGGATTTGGTACAGGTGGTTGGCAATTGGCTGCCCTTCGCTGGTGCTCAAAAGCAGCGCGTAAGCCAATTATTGCGGACGGTGGGATTCGTACTCATGGTGATATTGCCAAATCGATTCGTTTCGGGGCGTCTATGGTCATGATCGGTTCCCTCTTTGCAGGTCATATCGAAAGTCCTGGTAAAACAGTAGAAATCGACGGAGAGTCTTTCAAAGAGTACTATGGATCTGCTTCAGAGTACCAAAAAGGCGCTTATAAGAACGTCGAAGGCAAGAAGATTTTATTGCCTGCCAAGGGTCATTTGCAAGACACCTTGACAGAAATGGAACAAGATTTGCAAAGTTCGATCTCTTATGCTGGAGGCCGGAGATTAGCAGATTTGAAACATGTTGACTATGTGATCGTTAAGAATTCCATCTGGAATGGCGATGCACACTAATTGAATTACTTATTTATTTCACGAATGGGCGTGATGTTTCTACAAGGTGCCGGAACACCTAACAATAAGTAAGTCGAGATAAATCCTTTTGTTAGAGGATATTCAAGGCTTGCTTTGTAGGCCTTTTTGTGTTTTGTGAAGAAGTAACGGATTTTATAGAAAGTAGGAGGAAGTATGAAATTACTGGAAGAACGCATCTTAAAAGATGGCAACGTTTTAGGTGAAAATATCCTCAAGGTGGACTCCTTTTTGACCCACCAAGTGGATTTCAAACTCATGAAAGAAATTGGCCAGACCTTTGCGGACCGGTTCAAAGATGCAGGTATTACCAAAGTCGTCACCATTGAAGCATCTGGGATCGCGCCAGCCCTTTATGTAGCAGAAGCACTAGATGTTCCTATGATTTTTGCGAAGAAAGCGAAAAACATCACCATGAATGAGGGGATTTTGACAGCTGAGGTTTATTCCTTCACCAAGCAAGTCACCAGTACGGTTTCAATTGCTGGTAAATTCTTAGATCCAGCAGATAAGGTTTTGATTATTGATGATTTCCTAGCAAATGGCCAGGCAGCTAAGGGCTTGATTCAGATCATCGAACAAGCTGGTGCTCAAGTGGAAGCCGTTGGGATCGTCATTGAAAAATCCTTCCAAGATGGACGGGGATTATTAGAAGAGTTGGGATATCCAGTTGTATCCCTCGCGCGTTTGGACCGTTTTGAAAATGGTCAAGTTGTATTTAAGGAGGCAGACATCTAATGCAAAAACAAGAAAGCCATTCACAGGCCGCTGTTCTAGGCTTGCAGCACTTATTGGCCATGTATTCGGGATCTATTTTGGTGCCAATCATGATCGCGGGAGCTTTGGGCTACAATGCTCATCAGCTAACTTACCTCATCTCTACAGATATCTTCATGTGTGGGGTAGCAACTTTCCTTCAAGTGCAGCTCAATAAATACTTTGGGATCGGTCTTCCGGTCGTCCTTGGGGTTGCCTTCCAGTCCGTGGCACCTCTTAGCATGATTGGGGCTAGCCATGGTAGTGGGGCCATGTTTGGTGCCTTGATTGTTTCAGGGATTTACGTGGTTATGGTCTCAGGATTCTTCTCGAAAATCGCCAACCTCTTCCCATCCATTGTGACAGGATCTGTCATTACGACCATTGGTTTGACCTTGATTCCAGTAGCGATTGGGAACATGGGGAATAACGCAGCCAAACCAACGGTGCAAAGTCTGATTTTAGCCGTGATCACCATTCTCATCATTCTGGTGGTCAATATCTATACGACTGGCTTTATCAAGTCTATCTCTATCTTGATTGGATTGATTGTAGGAACTGCTATTGCGGCTTCTATGGGCTTGGTGGATTTCACACCTGTATCGCAAGCACCAGTGGTTCACGTTCCAACACCATTCTTCTTTGGAGCTCCTAAGTTTGAAATCACTTCAATCTTAATGATGTGTATCATCGCGACGGTTTCTATGGTGGAATCAACAGGTGTTTATCTTGCACTTTCAGATATTACCAAAGATCCGATTGATAGCACGCGCCTCCGTAATGGCTATCGTGCTGAAGGGTTGGCCGTTCTTCTCGGTGGTATCTTCAATACCTTCCCTTACACTGGATTCTCACAAAACGTTGGTTTAGTGAAATTGTCTGGTATCAAGACTCGTCTTCCAATCTATTATGCGGCTGGTTTCCTTGTTCTACTCGGTCTCCTTCCAAAGTTTGGAGCTTTAGCACAAATCATCCCTAGCCCAGTTCTTGGTGGAGCGATGCTGGTCATGTTTGGTTTCGTATCTATTCAGGGGATGCAGATCCTTGCGCGTGTTGATTTTGAACACAATGAGCACAATTTCCTCATCGCAGCTGTATCGATTGCAGCAGGGGTTGGCTTGAATAACAGTACCCTCTTTAATGGCCTTCCAACAGGATTCCAAATGTTCTTTGCTAACGGAATTGTCGTCGCCAGTGTCTTAGCGATCGTTCTCAATGCGATTTTAAACCGCAATAAATAATTATCTCAAATTTACCGGAGGTCCTTGGATCTTAGGTTTTTTTGACTTTTAAGAAAACATATAGTAGAGTGGAAGAGGAGAAAATCTTATTTGATGAGAAGAGAGTTAGAATCATGTATTTAACCTATCACTTTAAAGAACGCTTGCGCTTGTTTTTGAGTCTGTTTTTGCCGATTTTGATCTACCAATTGGCCAATTATTCAGCCAGCTTTGTCGATACAGCCATGACCGGTCAGTACCGGACCCTTGATTTGGCTGGGGTTTCTACAGCTACCAGTCTGTGGAATCCATTTTTTACTTTCCTGACCGGGATTGTCTCTGCTCTGACACCGATTGTCGGGCACCACTTAGGCAAGGGAAATAAAGAGCGGATTGCTGGCGATTTTTACCAATTCCTCTATATGTCATTTGGCATGGCCATTCTCTTAATAGGCTTTGTCTGGGGGATTGCGCCCATGATTCTCAAGCAGATCGGCTTAGAAAATGTTGTTGCTCAAATAGCCATTCGCTACTTATATTTCCTTTCTCTAGGAATCTTACCCTTGTTGCTCTTTAGTATCGTGAGGACCTTCCTTGATACGTTGGGAATGACGCGTTTATCCATGTACTTGATGCTCTTGCTCTTGCCTTTGAATGCTTGTTTTAACTATATCTTGATCTATGGGGCTTTTGGCTTTCCTGAGATGGGAGGAGCAGGAGCAGGTCTTGGAACCTCTCTGGCCTACTGGGTCTTGCTGGCTATTGCAGTTTTGATCTTGTGCAAGCACCCTAAGGTAGCATCTTTCCAATTGTGGAAGCCGCAACCTTATGATTTTAAAGGGATGAAAGAAGTATTACGCCTTGGGCTTCCAATCGGTGGAATTGTTTTTGCAGAAGTCATCATCTTCTCGCTAGTTGGCCTGTTAATGGCAAAATTCCCATCACTCACCATCGCTAGTCACCAATCGGCCATGAATTTTTCTACCCTGATGTATGCTTTCCCGGTTAGTATCTCGAGCACCATGGCTATTATCGTATCTTACGAACTGGGAGCAGGAAGACCAGAAGTGGTCAAACAATATTGCCGTTTGGGACGGTTGACAGCCTTTGGTTTTGCGATTGTCACCCTCGTCTTTCTTTATACATTCCGCTTTCAATTGGCGGGGCTATACGGCAAGGATCCAGTCTTTGTGCAGCAAACTGCTATTTTCATGACCTACAGTCTCTTTTTCCAAGTAGCTGATACTTTTGCGGCACCACTTCAAGGGATTTTGCGGGGTTACAAGGATACAACCGTTCCATTCTTATTAGGAGTTTTTAGCTATTGGTGTATTTCTATTCCTTTAGGGCTTTTCCTTGATCATGCGACCAACCTTGGTCCCTATGCCTATTGGATTGGCCTAATTTCTAGCCTTGTCGTGAGCGGTATTTGCTACCAGATGCGACTATGGCAGATTCAAAAAAAATACCAGGTATCCTAAAAGAGGCTGGGACAAAAGTCCTAGCCTCTCAATTGTCTTTGGATTATCGAGCAAAACGCAGTGGTTGAGTGGGCTCTACTACGCTGATTTCATCAGCTTTTACAGCCCTACTCAACTGTGCGGAGGTGGGACGACGAAATCGAATTCTAACGAATGACCGATTTCTGTCCCACTCTCTTATTTAGTGCGCATTTCACCTTGAGGGAAGTAGGTTCCTTCAGGCATATCGTTAATGATAACGTGAACAGCAGATTGAGGAGCGCCAGTATTGCGGACAACAGCCTCCGTTACTTCTTTAGCGAGGGCTTTCTTTTGTTCCAAAGTGCGTCCTTCAAATAGATCAATTCGTACAAATGGCATAGGGCCACCTCCTAAATTTTTTATAGGACTATTTTATCACATTTTGGGATACAAAGCTTAGCAAAATTATGGTAAAATGATAATGAAACACATTTTAGAGAGAACAGAAGGAAAATGGCACAATTATATTATAAATATGGGACCATGAACTCGGGGAAAACCATTGAGATTTTGAAGGTGGCCCATAATTATGAAGAGCAAGGTAAGAGCGTCGTCATCATGACCTCAGCAATCGATACGCGCGATGGATTTGGAGTGGTTTCTAGCCGGATTGGTATGAAACGGGAAGCCGTTGCGATCGAAGACGAAACCGATATCTTTGGCTTTATTAAAAACCAAGCAATCAAACCTTACTGTGTCTTAATCGATGAAGCTCAGTTTTTGAAACGCCACCATGTCTATGATTTGGCAAGGGTCGTGGATGAACTGGATGTGCCGGTCATGGCTTTTGGCCTCAAAAATGATTTCCGAAATGAACTCTTTGAAGGTTCCAAACACCTCCTCTTGTTAGCGGACAAGATCGAGGAGATCAAAACCATCTGCCAATACTGTTCCCGCAAGGCGACCATGGTCTTGCGCACCCAAGCGGGCAAACCTGTCTACGACGGAGAGCAGATCCAGATTGGTGGACACGAGACCTATATCTCGGTTTGCCGCAAGCATTATTTTAATCCGGACATACCAACTGAAAGCGTCTAGAACGTTTTAGAGAGGA
>NZ_JBDGEA010000020.1:0-35912 GCF_040908565.1 Streptococcus parasanguinis
GCCATTTGACAGGCGTCCCCCCTTGACCAAGTGATTCAAATCATCGACCATAATATAGGCAGTGGTCCCATCAATCTGGTGTTGGACATTGGCCACAATCTCATCAAACAAACGACCTTCACCAGCCCATTTCAAGCAATCTTCTACCATCATTCCTAATGGAGCACTAGTGATTTTTGAGTCAGGAAATTCGACGGTCAAGCCTTCAAATTCGTCCTTCAAATATTGGATATTTTGGTAGAATCCAGAGATGCCTGATGACAAGAAGAGACCAAGAGCATGCGTATAACCTTTAGCTGTTAAACCAGATAAGAGTTCTTCTAACGCTGCCACATTCGGTTGGCTAGTCTTTGGTAATTCCTTAGACGCAGCCATCTTTTGGTAAAACTCGTCGTGTGTCAGATTCTTCCCTTCTACATAGGATTCTCCATCGATATAGATCGGAATGTCTAAAATAAATAAGTCGTCGTGATGGAGAAGGTGCTGCGGTAAATAGGCAGACGAATCCGTAATCACTGCTAATTTCATTGATTAAAACTCCAAATTAATACCCGGTAAATCGAGGGCAATTTCTGTAACTTCATAAGTCAAACGGTTGAGCATATCCAAGCAAGGACGAGCCAATTCTTCCACTTCATCTTTGCTGAATTCGCTTGGTTCATTGACATAACGACCAAACAAGTGGTTAATTTGAGTGATAGTTCCACTGATCACAAAACCGTCAAATACAATCATGTAGCTCAAAATCACAATCAAAGACGTTGTGTTTTGTTGTTGATCACGATTGATTAATTGAAAGTTTACATCTACTTTTGTTTCGGGAATGCCATTTTCTTTTTCCCACTCAAAATTACGAGCGTCATAGTGGTATTGGCTGACAAATTCTTTTTCACGTTGAATATCCATTTTTATTCTCCTAAAAATATGCGTTATGCTTATTATACCATAATTCGGCTCAAGATACCAATGTAGAATGAGGTGAATTTTTCGCTAGTACAAGTAGAAAAGGCCAGTGAAGTTTGGCCTTTCTTTAGACAGAGGATAACGAATTCTGATCAATTCTTCGCTTGTTTGGCTTATTATCCTTTTGTCATGCTCGAAAAAACAAGATAAAGGCTTTTGAATGACGATTAGTCATATAAAAACCACCCACCATCTCTTAAAATTCTTATGGGTTGCATTTCATAAATAACCAGTTCCTCAGGAACTTCATTAGAATCTCGTTTTAGAGGAATCCCTATTGTAAATTTAGTATCCTTATTATTATTGATTCTACCGTCCAATGTTAACATATACCCGCCACCTTGAGGAGTTCCGTTTCCTATTTCACCAACTTCCATACTATCCCAATCAAACTGGACACTATTAACTTTCGGGCTCATCGATTTTACAAAATCAGTCATATCTTTTTCGTGTTCCTTTAAATAAGCTAGTTGCTTCTCTCTAGCGCTAAGTTGCTTACTTGGTTGAGTGTCTTTTGAAAAGATGTTTTGTTTTTGACTAGCGATAATCACACCTCCTGCTATTACAGAGGCAATAGCTAAAAGAATGACCAGTTTCCCTTTTTTCACGATCCGTCCTCCTTGAAAAGGAAAAGTTATAATAATTGTTTCGAATATGAATAGATTGCAACTTCATTACTAGATGATATTTATGTTAGAAAAGAAAATAACTAGTTTTGCTCCACTAACACCCTACGTTGCTTGTTCAGCTCATTATCTTTCTCCACATCATAATATCTATCAAACTCATCCTTGGTATTTACTTGATGAACCTGTTCATCTTTACTCAATTCTGCTGGAATCGTGATTCCTTCATAGAGATTCGTATTAGCGGGAACGAAGAGTTGGTACAGCTCAATAAACTGTTGGACATTACCGTAAACTCTATCATAATTCAATTTAGCATCAAGCAGAATATATAATTGAGAATTCTTTTTACGGAGTAATTGGTAGGCTTGTGGATCAGATTTTTCTAGAACACTTCTCTTTAAATTATTAGGGAAGAATGTTAGTTGATTCTGATATAAGTCATCGTATATGTTAGTGGTTCTTAATACTTCCGTAGTTTTTTTTAGAGTAATTTTTAATTGGCCTAAATCAACAGAAGGTGTTTCAGGTTCTCTTTGTTCTTTTGAATCCTCCCACTCAATTTTCTTCGTTTCGAGATTTAGCCAAAGTTGTCTAGTCCCTGAATTCCTCGAATCTAATTTATATACTTTTATCGGTAAATAATCTTTACCATTAATTTCTTCAATACCACCTGTATTTTCTGGGACATAATTCGGATTATAGTTTTCCACTAACTTATAAAGATTTACACGACTTCCTTCTAACTTTTGATCTTTGATTCGATAAATAGATAGAGAAAAATAAACATGTGGGTCTTCTTTAGGTAACTTTTGTGTCCATCTATAGGTTGAATTATGGAAATAGGTACGAACTATATAACGCTTATTAGATGCTCCATGAGCTCCTAATAGATTTTCTTCTTCTTCTGGATGGTACTTGGCAAATAACTTGTCTTCCTCAGGAGTCAGTGACTTCCAATGAACTGCAACACCCTTACCATCCTCCAAAAATTGATAGGAATCGATTTCCCATTTACCAGTGTAGTAATCGTAATTCTCATATTTCTCACGTTCTTGCTTAGCTTTCACTTGTTGTTGGTGGTGTTGATAGGTAAAAAGTCCAAAAACAGCGACTGCAATAGCTAGAACTAACGAAGCAGCAATAATTATTTTCTTTTTCATTTATCTTTTTTCCATTTCTATTATAAATCTAATAAATTGCTAAAAATTTTTAAAAGGCTACTCGTCAAAAAGTTTTCCTTCTACACGAAGTGGACTACCACTACCAATTCCTTCGATTAAATCTTTCTCGCCGTTTTTACCGTCTTTTAAATAGACCAAAACACTCCAACTTGAATTTTGGATATGGTTAAAGCCTCCAAAGACTCGAAGGACTTGACCGCCACTCTTAGGTGTACCATTCCCTATTTCTTCCCATTGTGTTTCATCCCAAGCAATCTGGACAGATTCAACTTTAGGACTTTGAGATTTCACAAAATCTTCGATTTCTTTCCCGTGCTTCTTTACATCTTCTAACTGTTGATCCTTACGACCGGATTTCTTTGTCGTATGGCTATTAGTAGAAAACAAGTTTGGATATTGAGAACTGATGATTGCTAGTCCTGATAAGGCAATTACTGTTATTCCCAAAATGAGAACTTTCTTCATTTTTCTCATTATTCCTCCAAGAAAAATTGCTTTCTACTATCATATCGAAATCTATAGAGATAAGCAACTTCATCACTAGTTGGTGTTTTTGTGCAACAAAAAAGGGAGTGGGAAAGAACTCTGACGAATTAAAAGAGTTCGTATTCCCACCCCCGCACAGTTGATTAGGTCATCTTTGGAGCTTATAAAGTGAACAAAGATGCCAATCAACCACTGCGTCATATATTTATTTCTATCAGACTTAAAAGGCTGGACAATTTTTGCCCAGCCTCTTTTAGATAGGATTAGTTTTTAGGTTTGCGAAGCAATCCGAACAAGATACCACTTACGACTGCACCGATCAATACGAACACGATGTATAGAAGTGGATTTGATGTAAGGGCGATAACGAAGATTCCTCCGTGAGGAGCCATGAGTTTCAAGCCAGCAAGACCAACAAGGGCACCTGTCAAAGCTGAACCTGCGATGAAGCTTGGGATGGCACGAGCTGGGTCAGCTGCACCGAATGGAATGGCACCTTCTGTGATGAAGGAAAGTCCCATGATAATGTTTGTCAAACCTGAGTTGCGTTCTTCTTCAGTAAATTTGTCTTTGAACAAGACAGTTGCCACGAATACTGCCAATGGAGGAACCATACCAGCTGCCATAACGGCCGCCATAACAGTTGAACCACCACTAGTAAGTGCTGAAGCTGTCAACGTACTTGTACCAAATACATAAGCTGCTTTGTTGACTGGTCCACCCATATCGACAGCCATCATACCACCAACAAGGAGACCAAGAAGAACTGCCGAGCTACCTGACAAGCTAGTCAAGAAGTTGTTCAAAGAGGTATTGATCGCTGACATTGGGATGTTGATGAGGAACATCAAGAATCCTGTCAAACCAACACCAAGCAATGGTAAGAGAAGGATAGAGCGGATACCATCGAGTGAGCGTGGAAGACCTGAAAGGGCTTTGCGAAGTAAGAGAACAACTCCACCTGCAAGGAAACCTCCTACTAAAGCTCCAAGGAAACCTGATGATACAGCTGCAGGCAATTCACCTTTAGCAGCTCCAAAGGCAATGTTACCAAATGCTGTACCTGAGCTAGCAATGGAACCAGCCACAAAACCTGCTACAAAACCTGGTTTTTCAGCGATTGAGAATCCAATGTAACCTGCAAGTACAGGAAGCATGAAGCCAAAGGCTACTCCACCAATTGTTTTAAATTGTGCTGCTAATACATGATAAGAACCAAGACTAGACAATTGATCTTGAGGAACACCAAGAATTTGGTCGATCAAGAAGGCAAGGGCGATCAAGATACCACCACCGATAACGAATGGAAGCATTTGAGAAACCCCACTCATCAAGTGTTTGTAGAAGGCTCCACCTAAGCTCAATTTTTCTTGGCTAGCGCTTGCTTCTGCCGCATTTTCTGCGTGGAAGACATCTGCTTTGCCATCCAAAATGGTTTGGATCAATTCTTCGGTCTGACGGATACCAGCTGCGACTGGTTTAGAGATTAATTTTTTTCCATCGAAACGAGCTGTTTCAACCGCTTTATCTGCCGCAATGATGACCCCCTCAGCTTTTGCGATTTCTTCAGCTGTCAAGCGGTTGCCGACACCTGATGCACCGTTGGTTTCAACGCGGACCGTAACACCCATTTCTTCCCCTTTTTTGATGAGGGCTTCTTCTGCCATGTAAGTGTGGGCGATCCCTGTTGTACATGCTGTAACGGCAACGATGAGCGGTTTGTCAGATGAAGCTGCTTCTTTGACTGCTTCTGCTTTTTTGGCTTCTTCAGCTGCAGCTACTTGCTCTTCCGCATCAAAGGCTGCGATCACTTGCTCAGGTGTGCTTGCTTGGCGAAGTTTATCCGCAAATCCTGGTTTCATCAAGTACTTAGACAATTCAGCAAGGGCTGCCAAGTGAGTGTCGTTTGCGCCTTCTGGAGCTGCAATCATAAAGAACAAGTCTGTTGGTTGACCATCAAGAGATGCGTAATCCACACCCTTGTTTGATTTTGCAAACAAAACCGTTGCTTCTTTGACTGCTTCGTTTTTACTGTGTGGCATGGCAATTCCGTCACCCAAACCAGTTGAAGTTTGTGCTTCACGGTTCATGATACCAGTTTTAAAAGTTTCAAAATCTGTCACCACACCATTGTCAACGAGCGATTGGATCATCTCATTGATCACGCCTTCTTTATCTGTTGCTTGAAGGTCAAACAACATCACGTTTTTATTTAAAACGTCTTGAATTTTCATAGTTTTTCTACCTCTACTTTTTCATAAGTTTCTTTAATATAGTCCGCTGTCGCCAAATCATCTGAGAAGGTGGTCGCTGTGCCACAAGCCACTCCCCATTTGAAGGCTTCGATGACGTCTCCTGTCGTTGCGAGCTTCCCAGTGAAGCCTGCTACCATAGAATCTCCAGCTCCGACTGAATTCTTCACTTGCCCTTTGATTGGTTTTGCGAAGTAAGTACCGCTTGGACTGACAAGGAGAGCACCATCCCCGGCCATGGAAATAATGACGTTTTGTGCTCCTTTGGCCAAGATTTCCTTGGCATAGCGTTCGATTTCTGGCAATTCCGTCAAGGTCACGCCAAAAATAGCTCCCAACTCATGGTTGTTTGGTTTGACCAATTGCGGATTAAACTCCAAAGAATCAATCAAAGTTTGCCCTTCAAAGTCGCAAACGACTTGTGCACCTGTCGCACGAGTTGCTGCTATCAATTCTTTGTAAACGGCATTTCCAAGTGAAGATGGGGCAGATCCTGCAAAGACTACCACATCATCTGCTGTTAAGCTTGATAGGATGCTGAGCAATTCGTGCAACTGCGCTTCCGTTACTTCTGGGCCGTTCCCATTGATTTCTGTTTCCTCATCGGCTTTGATCTTGACATTGATCCGTGTATCTTGGTCCACTGTCACAAAGTTGGTTGAAATGGCTTCACTAGTCAGTACATCTTCAATGAAGCGTCCTGTGAAACCACCGATAAACCCTGTCGCAGTGTTCTCAATATCGAGCCGCTTCAAGACACGACTGACATTGATTCCCTTACCACCGGCAAATTTATCTTCCGAAGCCATCCGATTGACCGCTCCTGTCTCTACATGATCGAGACGGACAATATAGTCAATGGCAGGATTCAGTGTTACTGTATAAATCAAACCTCTATAACCTCCGTTTTTTCTTTTAAAACCTTTAATCGTTGCGGTTCACATTGATTGGTGATAATCATGGCTCGCTTGATCGGAGCCACTTTGACAAAGGATGTCACTCCAATTTTTGAATCATCCGCTAGGATATAGGTTTTTTTTGCATTTTCGATAATCGCACGCTTGACAGATCCTTCTTCCAGGTCTGGAGTGCTGTAAAATTCATCATCGATTCCATTCATTCCAAGAAAGGCCTTGTCAAAATTCAACTGACCGATTTGATTGAGCGCAATCCCTCCGATACTAGCATCTGTAGAAGATTTTACCTTTCCACCGATGATGACCGTCGGAACATTTCGCTCGACCAACTTGGTCGCATGGTGAATCGAATTGGTCACCACGGTTACCGTTGGATTGACAATTTCTTGTACCAAGAGTTCATTGGTCGTTCCGGCATCGATAAAGATGACATCATGATCTTTGATCAATTCCGCTGCTTTTACAGCGATCTTTGACTTAACTTGAATGTTTTTGATAGATTTTTCTTTATTACTTTCTTCCTCTTGAAGAAAATGCAGGCTTTCCGCACCGCCGTGAACCCGGCGGAGTTTGCTTTCAGCTTCTAATTCATCCAAGTCACGCCGAACGGTTGATTCAGACGTTCCCAGCTCTTGCACAAGGGTTTCCAAGGAAACAAACTTTTCCTTTAATACCTTTTCGAGGATAAATTGTTTTCGTTCAGACTTGAGCATTACTCCTCCTTTTGCAATCGATTACAAAAACCATTATACTCTTTCTTCAAAAAATGTCAATAATTTTTTATCATTTTCTGTCACTTTCTTTCAAAAATTTCAAAAGTGTATAAAAAAAGCAGGAAAGAACTCATTTTGTTAAAAGAGTTCTTGTCCCACCCTCATAAATTTCCTTTAAAGATTTTAAGCAATAAAGTGTCTATGCATCCACTCTATTCTCAGTATGTCTTAATCATTATTTGAAGATTGTTTCTTTTTCTTGAAACCAAACAATCCAGCAAGTAGCCCAACGACTACACCTGTTGTTGCTGCTGCATATTTGGAAGAATCTGCACTTGCCACAGCTTGGCTGTTTTCTTTTTTGGGTTTGATTTCTTCTACTTTGGCTTCTTGTTTTGGAGCTGGAGTAGCTTTTGGTGCTTGCACTTGCGGACTATTGGTACTTGTTGGAAGAACTGCTGGTCTATCCGAAAAAGTGGTTGGATTGCTTGAACGGATATCCATTGGCATATCTGCTGCTTCTAAAATAGCTGGATCCATTCGTGACGCAAGATCTTCATATTGAGAATTCAACAGTTCCACGACACTTTGATAAGATTGAAGAGTTGTGAATTCGGCTTCTAATTTTTCTTTTTTATTTTCTAAATTAGCCACCGCAGCTGATAAAACTGATTGGGCTTTGACCAATAATTCTGGAGCATTTTTAAAGTCAGAAAGACGTTTTTCAGCAGCAACCAAGCGTTCTTGCGCCGCCTTCAAGTCCTCATGCGCTTCTTGAACGACTTGGGCTTTTTCTGCTTCTTCTGCTTTTAAAAGATCTAATTTCTCACGCGCAGCTGCTAATAAATCTTTCGCTTTTTGAAGCGCTGCTTCTTTCGGTTGGATAGTTGCGTCAATCCGACCTCGAGATACATCAAGAGTCGCTTTTGCTTTTTCAACTGCATGATCCTTGCTGACAAGAAGAATTTTGTAGTTTTGGATGGTCTTTTGCACATTGGCCATCTCTACTTCTACATTTGAATTGGTATGACGGGCATCTTCTAATTTGCCTTGCAAGATAATGATTTGGGACTCTTGATTGGCCTTGTCCAGCTTGAGGTTAGCGACTTCATCAGATTTTGCTTTCACATCTGATCTTGTCGTTGTAGCACCAGCTCCCTGACGCAATTGGTAAGCAAGTGCATTGGTTGACACTGCTGAGGTAACTGGACTGTGTAAGAAAGCTGCTTCTGACATGGCATTGCTTGGGTCATAAGCCACTGATAAAGCCGTTGCTTTGTTGTCCACCATTTGGAGGTAATGACCAACCTTGGCAAATGCCTCAGCCCCAATCTTCATATAGATGTCATTGGCATCGATTTGTGTTTCGTCTGTCGGTAGACCGTATTGAGCTGCTACTTCTTGGTAAGCCGCTTTTTCATTGTACCAGAAGTCTACTGCACCAGCAGGTGAGAAGCCATAAGCGATATTTTCGTTTGGCAAATACTTAAACATATGCCAGTTAGCCTTTTTGAAGTATTCCAACTGAACTTGACTGGCAGGAAAGGAATAAGGATCCAGCTCCAATTCAGGCAAACCTGCATTGCGACGATAGCTATTAATAGCATCTGCGATTTCAAGGGCTCGAAGATTGGCTTGCAAGGATCCAGATTCTCCAACCGTCAAGCCGTCTTCTTCACGACCACGCTTGTAAAGGGCTAAAGCACTTGCTGCAGCTTCATTGCCATTGTCAGCCAAGTGTTGCAAGTAGCCTTCGTAGGTTGCTTGGCTTAGTTGAACCGGGCTATTAGCCGCTGCTTGTTCCAAGGCTGCCAACTCCGCTTCTTTTGTCGCAATGACCGCCTTTAAGTCTGTGAGTCGCGTTTGGGCGAGTTGAATATCACTCTCAATTTGAGCCACTGTATCAGCCCCATTCTGCTGACTCGCTTGCAAGGTTGCCAGATAATTTTGAGATTCTCGAATACTTTGCTCGACTTGACTTTGCTCCACCAAGGCTTGGTTTAGCACATTCTCATCATTAGAAATCGGCGCTTTTGCTTGGTTCAATTCATTTTGTGCTACATCGACCAAAGATTCCTGAGCAGTAACCTGATTTTCCTGTTGACGAACAGCCTCTACGACTTGGTCATGTGCAACTTCTGCTTCTCGAACCTTATTTTCTTCGATGGTCACATAGGCTTGAGCCACCTTGACATCATTTTCTGCGTTCTGAACTTGTGCATTTGAAGTCGTTGCGATGAGGTTTTCCGCCGCTGTCACTTCAGCTTTCTTTTCTTCCAACTCTTGACCAGCCACCCTAACATCCGTCTGAGCATCGATCACTTTTTGCTCTTGGTAGTGGACATCTTTCACCACTTGCCCTTTTTGAGCTGTAATTTGCTTCAACTCATCGACTGTAATAGGCTTCTCAACCACCTCAGTGCTATTGGTTTCTGGATTTTCATTTTGCTTCACTTCTTCCGCACTAGCCTTATGATGAAACATTCCAGACAGTACCGTTGTCGCCGCAACTCCTGTCGTAAAAACCGATTTTCCTAATTTCTTTCCCATTAAACTCACCCCCAAAACTGAATCATTTTCTTGAAGTTTCTCTACCCCATAGCATACCACATTTTGTTACCAATAACTAGTAGGTTTAAAAAGTTTTTTTCATAAAATTTTGGGGCAAAAGAAAAACAGCTGACGCTGTTAGTCTTCTTGTTTAATTTGTTCCAACATCTTCACTTCTTCTGCTGTCAATTCGTAGTTTTCTAGCAGGTCAGGGCGACGCTCCAAGGTCTTTTTCAAACTCTGATAGAGGCGCCACTGACGGATATTTTCATGATGACCACTCATGAGAACATCTGGAACTGTCATTCCTCTGTATTCATAAGGCCGTGTGTATTGAGGGTATTCTAGAAGTCCAGACGAGAAACTGTCATCCTGGTGACTGGACTCTTTGCCGATCACTTCTGGAATCAAGCGGACTGTCGCATCAATCATGGTCATGGCTGCTAGCTCACCGCCCGTCAGAACATAATCTCCCAGAGAAATCTCATCTGTCACCAAGGTCTTGATCCGCTCGTCATACCCCTCATAGTGGCCACAGATAAAGATCAATTCCTCTTCCTGAGCTAATTCTTCTGCGTAACTTTGATCAAAGGTCCGACCAGCAGGATCCAGCAAAATCACGCGCGGGTTCTTTTTCTCAATGGCATCAAAGGTATCGAAAATCGGCTGAGCGCGTAAGAGCATGCCCTGCCCGCCACCATAAGGTTCATCATCCACATGACGGGCTTTCTCTGCGTTTTCACGGAAATTATGGTAGTTGATCTCGAGAAGTCCCTTTTCACGGGCCTTTCCGACAATCGAGTGCTCCAAAGGAGAAAACATTTCTGGAAAGAGGGTTAAAATATCAATCTTCATCGTCTAACCCTTCTAAGATGTCTACATCCACCCGGTTTCCTGGGATATCGATATTGAGCACCACTGGTGGGATATAAGGCAAGAGAAGGTCGCGTTTGCCTTTGCGTTTGACCACCCAGACATCATTGGCACCTGGTTGCAGGATCTCCTTGATCTGACCGATCAGTTGGTCATTTTCGTAAACATCAAGGCCGATGATCTCATGGTAATAAAACTCGCCATCCTCCAAATCCGTCAAGTCTTCTTCCGCAACCTTGAGGCTAAAGCCTTTGAATTTCTCGATGGCATTGATATGGTACATATCCTTAAACTTGATGATGTCGAAGTTCTTGTGCTTGCGGTGACTGGCAATGGTCACCGTTTGGACAAAACGATCCTTTTCATCAAAGAGAGCTAACTCTGCTCCTTTTTTAAAACGCTCTTCCGCAAAGTCTGTCACAGACAAGACCCGCATCTCTCCTTGTAAGCCTTGGGTATTGACAATTTTCCCAACATTAAAGTAATTCATGATTTCTCCAGTGTAATTTATTCACTCTATTTTATCACGTTCAAGGGATTTTCTCAAATACTCTTTTCTGTTAGAAACTGCTCCAAATCCTTCTCGTGCTGGTATTTGACAGCTGCTGTTTTATCCTTTTCAAAGATGGTTTTAGTGAGGTCGATGTCATTGATAGCTGCGATAGCGACTGTATAGTGAATGATATCAGCCAGTTCTTTGGCCAATTCCTCATTTGAGTCCTGAACCCCTTCTTTTCGTCCAGAACGACCATTTAAGACCTCGGCAACTTCCCCAACCTCTTCGACGAGCTTGATAAACAGACCTTCTTCCGTACGACTGTCTTTGTAATGTTCTTTTAAATAGGCTTGTAATTGCCGAATAGTCACTTCTTTCATAGCTCCTCCTTGTAACAAAAAAACGGGACAGAGTCCCGCCTTTTATTTTTCGTCAATAACGATTCTTACTTTTTTATCTTCAGTTGGGACAGAGTAGACAATCGTTCTTATCGCAGAAATGGTGCGACCTTTTCGACCGATTACACGACCAACATCGCTAGGATCAAGGTCAAGATGGTACTCCAAGAATTCCGGAGTATCTTCGATCTTGATGGTTAAGGCATCCGGTTGTGAAATCAAAGGTTTCACAATTGCAATAATAAGATTTTCAATCGTATCCATACATCAACCTACTTTATGATTATTTTGAGAATTTAGAATCGTGGAATTTCTTCAAGACACCTTCTTTTGAGAGGATGTTGCGAACTGTATCTGAAGGTTGAGCTCCGTCAGCCAACCATGCAAGAACGCGGTCTTCTTTCAAAGTTACTTGGTTTTCTTCAACAAGTGGATTGTAAGTTCCAACTGTTTCGATGAAACGACCATCACGTGGTGAACGTGAATCTGCTACGTTGATACGGTAGTAAGGTTTTTTCTTAGAACCCATACGAGTCAAACGAATTTTAACTGCCATTTTTATAAGTCTCTTTTCTATATTTTAATTTTCGGTGAAATAGACAAGCTATTTAGCACATGATCTATTATAACACATTTCATAGACCTGTCAAGAAAAAAACTTGACAGTGTTTAAAATTTTTTAATTAAGCAGTAAATCGGCGATTTCTTGATAGGTGCTAACTTCATAAGTTGGCACTACTTGGCTGGTATTTTCCTTGTGATCTGGATTATACCAAACGGTAGCAATCCCCGCAGCATTCCCTCCTGCGATATCCGCTGTCAAAGAATCACCGATCATGAGGGTCTCTTCCTTGCTAAACCCTGGAATCAGCTGGCCTACTTTGTCAAAAAATGCAGGTTCTGGTTTCTGAGTATGAAGCTGTTCAGAGATAAAGACCTCTTTAAAATAAGGTGCAATGGTAGAATGAGCTAAGCGTCCTTCTTGAATGGCAGTCACTCCGTTCGTTGCACCATAGAGCTGGTAACCTGCTTTTTCAAGTCGGGCCAGTAAGTCCTCCGCCCCTGGGAAAGATTGCCCTTGAAGACTGATGTAATCTTGGTAGCGAAGAGCCATCTCAGCCCCGTCAACCGTGATCCCAAAGTGGGCAAACCCAATCGCAAACCGACTATCCACGAGTTCTTGTTTGGTGAGCTTCTTTTGTTCCAAATCCTTCCAGAGACCTTGGTTCATAGGTTTGTAGTAATCTTTAAAGGCCTCTACATCTGGAAAATTCATGTCTTCTAACATCTGCGTCAAGGCTGTTTCTTCAGCAGATTCAAAGTCCAACAAAGTATGATCAAGGTCGAAAAGTAGAAATTTATATGTCATTACAGTTCCCCATTATATTCTTTAAAATTTTTGGAATACAGATAAATAATTAAGTTAGTTACATAATTTAATAAAAATTATTAATTATCTCTTGGAATTCCCCATAAATCTTCAAAAAATTCTTCATTTGAATTAATTTCTATTCTCAATTTCTCATTATAAAAAGGTTTAATATTTCCCCTAGATAAATATTTTGATGCAGAACTTCTTTTAGTTAGAACATCTATGTGATCATTGTTTTTTAAACCCAATAATTCAAAGTAATTATTCAAAAATTCTTCCCTAAAATGTCTATTGTTTTTCCTTAAAAAAATTCTTAATTTAGTTGAATTCCTTATAACATAGGTTAACAAACAAACCATCCAAATTTGACTCGGTAATATCTTTTTTAATTGAAAATAATCCTTCAATGCTTTGGTCATTTTATATCCTTTTTGCCACTCAGTCTCGTTTTCAGAGGCATAAGGGAAAAATTCCCAAAGAGCAACTGGTGTAACCTCATCCTTATTAAAAATCATATTATAATGAGAATTTCTTAAATCATTATGATCCTTCATATTTGCATAGAACAACCCTTGACTGCCAAAATAGTAATCATTTTTTAGAATACTCCTTGTGTTGTCAAATGGTCTATTATATACTGATGCATCTAATCCATAAGGGGGATGCTCAACAGACATTTTAGGATTAATTCCAAGAATTATAACCTTAGGATTAATAAAATTACCATCAAACGCCTGTTCATAATCTTTAAATCTAGATTGTATTATTTCTTTAGAATTAGAATCTTTTTCTAACAATTCTTCTATATTCTCTATCAATAATTCACCTAAGATATTACAATCAGATTGCGCTAAAGAATTAAAATAATATTTATCCTTTGTATAGCCAGCAGTCTTCCAAGGATTTGAACATTCTATTTCAAACCTTAAATTTTCGTTGAAGGATTTATTATCTTTAAGAATTTCATCAAAAATTTTTAGATATGTATCATAATAATATTTCGCTTTATTGTAATCAGGATCACTAATTTTAAATATATGATTATACTTATCTTTCAGATTCATTTAACTTCCTTTTCCATTATTGAACAATTTTTAAAAATCTATATCTAATAAAATTCTAATTAGTTATATTATTGATCATATTGAATTATAAAAATTAATTCTACAAAATAGAAATTAATTATCTCTCAAAAATTTTTTCAAAAAACAATTACAAACATACAATTACAAACGATCTTTCAATTTTTCTACAAATAAATAAGCAGCTGGGCAAGTGAGCGTATTTTTGATGGTCAGATGGTTGATCTGATAGATCTTCTTGCGATCTGTGTGAGGGAACTCTCGACAAGCTTTCGGACGAACTTCGTAGATGGAACAGAGATTGTCGCCACCAAGGAAGGGGCAAGGCATGGATTTAAAAACCTTGTCGCCATCTTCATCCACTTGAAGAAATTCTGCCTCAAAAGCAGGAAGTTTCATCTTGAAATACTTAGCGATCCGCGTGATATCCGCTTCCTTAAAATCAGGCCCCAAGGTCTTACAGCAATTAGCACAAGCGGTACAATCAATTTCTTGGAACACTTCATCGTGGATTTCTTGCGCTAGTTTATCCAAATTCTTAGGTGGCTTCTTCTTAAGATTCGCCAATACCTTACGGTGCTCCTTTTGCTTTTGGAGAGCTAACTGATGGTATTTTTCAATATCAATTTCCTGTGTCATCCTCTATTTCCTCTTCTAAACAATAGAAAGATTATACCATAAAGGATGTAAAAAAGGGAGTGGGACAGAACTCCGAGAAATTTAAAGAGGTTGAAAAGGTTCCCCAAACCTTTTCAATCTTCCCACCCCCGCATAGCTCCAACAGTCTGGGAGACTGTTGGAGGTTGCAGACAAAGGAAACTTCGTTTCCCTCACTAGGCTATCTTTGGAGCTTAAAAAGCGAACAAAGATACCAATCAACCACTGCGTCATACTGTTATTCTTATCAAACATCGAAGCCTCTGGATAGTCTAAGCCAAACTTCCTCTTCATCAATCCGTCACGGCACCTGTACCATCCAGGCTCCAGGTATCTTCGATATATGGGATAAAGGTTTTCAAGGTTTCTGCTTCCCCTTCAAAAGAAATGGTATATACTTTATCACCCTTCTGGAAGATCCAGGTAATCAGGTATTGACCAGATTTCATGACAATTTGGAGCTGGTAGGCATCCAGTCCTGCGACTTTAGTCCGCGCTCCCGTCATCTTCCCAACATCCTGGTTATCTTGCCACATAACGGCCAGTTTCTTGGCTAAAAATTCTGCATTAAACTCGATATCCGCAGGAACTTTGGCTTTTTCTTTGGTAAAACTGTTCAGGGTAACAATATTATAACCACTTCCATCAGTATATTGGACAGCCTCAACCCCACTAAGGTCCGTAAACTTGATCCATTTACTTGGAATATTGATGTATCCATAATCTGCATTTCCAATCCGCTTGGTTTCTTGGTTGGTAGTACTTTTCTTTGTAGAAGCAGTATCCTTTGATGAAGAACTGCTTGTTTTCTTTTCGACTTTGCTGCTACTTTCTTTAATAGAAGAAGCAGCCGTATCTTTTTTAGTGGTGTGACTACAAGCCATTAGTGTGTAGGCAGAGAGAATCGTAAGGGATGCGACTAGTAATTTGTATTTCATGCTTAACCTCCTTGAGAACGTTTTCTTTCCTCTAGTCTACCATGAATGAGGGTATTTTAAAATAGGAAAAGTGTTACATCTGATACAATATCTCTAATCCAGTTCATTTCTTTTAAACCTAAAACAAAAGCGCCCTCTAGGGGGCACTTTCTTTCTTATTCTTCATCCATTGACAGAACTGACAAGAAGGCTTCCTGTGGTACTTCTACCGAACCGATGGCTTTCATCCGTTTCTTACCGGCTTTTTGTTTTTCAAGAAGCTTGCGTTTCCGTGAGACGTCCCCACCATAACACTTGGCCAAGACGTTCTTACGAAGAGCCTTGATATCTGTACGGGCCACGATCTTATGACCGATGGCTGCTTGGATGGGCACCTCAAACTGTTGACGAGGGATAATCTTCTTAAGCTTCTCAACGATCAACTTACCACGTTCATAAGCAAAGTCCTTGTGAACGATAAAGCTGAGGGCGTCGACAGTATCGCCATTGAGGAGGATATCCATCTTAACCAATTTAGATGGACGATATTCAGACAACTCATAGTCAAAGCTAGCATAGCCACGAGTAGAGGATTTCAATTTATCAAAGAAATCAAAGACAATTTCCGCCAGTGGGATTTGATAGATGACATTGACCCGATTTTCATCGATGTAGTCCATGGTCACAAAATCTCCACGTTTGCGTTGGGCCAATTCCATGACAGCTCCGACAAACTCTTGTGGCACCATGATTTGCGCTTTGACATAAGGTTCTTCGATCGAAGCGATCTTGGTTGGATCTGGGAACTCAGATGGGTTAGACACATCTAGTGCTTCGCCATCTGTCAAATTAACCTTGTAGATAACAGACGGTGCTGTCATGATCAAGTCAATATTGAACTCACGCTCTAAGCGCTCTTGGATAACGTCCATATGAAGAAGTCCCAAGAAACCACAACGGAAACCAAAACCAAGGGCTTGAGAAGTTTCCGGTTCAAATTGAAGACTAGCGTCATTCAATTGCAATTTTTCCAAGGCTTCACGAAGATCATTGTATTTGTTAGATTCGATTGGGTAAAGACCTGCAAAGACCATTGGGTTCATCTGCTTGTATCCATGTAGTGGCTCACTTGCTGGATTGGTAGCCAAGGTCACAGTATCCCCGACACGAGTATCTGCAACAGTTTTGATAGAGGCCGCAATATAGCCAACGTCTCCAGTTGCAAGGAAATCACGTCCAACCGCTTTAGGAGTAAAGATCCCAACCTCAGTCACATCAAAGGTTTTTCCATTACTCATGAGCTGGATCTTATCGCCTGGTTTGACCATCCCGTTAACAACCCGTACCTGAAGGATTACTCCACGATAGGCATCATAAACGGAGTCAAAGATCAAGGCTTGAAGTGGCGCTTCAACATCACCAGTTGGAGCAGGAACTTTCTCAACGATCTGCTCCAAAATCTCTTCAATCCCGATTCCAGCCTTGGCAGAAGCTAGGACTGCTTCACTGGCATCCAAGCCGATAACATCTTCTACTTCTGTGCGCACACGTTCTGGATCCGCAGCTGGTAGGTCAATTTTGTTAATAACTGGCAGAATCTCCAAATCGTTGTCCAAAGCAAGGTAAACATTGGCTAGAGTCTGGGCTTCAATCCCTTGAGCCGCATCTACTACAAGAATGGCACCCTCACAGGCAGCCAGCGAACGCGAAACCTCATAGGTAAAGTCCACGTGTCCCGGTGTGTCAATCAAGTGGAAGATATAGGTCTCCCCATCTTTAGCTGTGTAGTTCAACTCGATGGCATTGAGCTTGATGGTAATCCCACGTTCCCGTTCCAGGTCCATGCTATCTAAGAGCTGGGCTTGCATCTCCCGACTAGACACAGTTTCGGTTTTTTCTAAAATTCGATCGGCCAAGGTTGACTTTCCGTGGTCAATATGGGCGATGATCGAGAAGTTCCGAATCTTCTCTTGTCGTTTTTTTAATTCTTCAAAATTTGGCATAATCATCTTCCTAGTAAATTTAATCGTACTCTTCATTATAACAAAAAAGATAGGCCTTTGCCTATCTTAATCCATTATTTTTAAAAATCGCTTCTGCGTTTTATTTCCCTCATAGCCTATGCGTTCGTAAAAAATATGGGCTTCTTTTCGATGAGATGCAGAATTTAAACGGATAAAAGCAGAATGCTTGCTTTTGGCAAGTTCTTCAACTCGCTCCATCAATTGGCGACCAATCCCATGTCCTTGAACAGAAGGGAAAACCGCTAGACCTAAAATATTTAGACCGGCGTCACTATAAAGACTTTCATAAACCTCTGCTTCAACATAACCAAGAATATTACCTGTTTGGTCCTCTTCATAAACAAAGCAAAAGTGACCCGAGTCTGGCAGATTGAATTTTTCGATCTGAGCCGCCACTTTCTCAAGGGTAGAATCATACCCCAATGCTTGGTGACATAAATCTCTAATTTGACCTGCATCTTTGACTTGAACAGTACGAATCATACTCCAACCTCCATGAATTATCTGTTTTCATATTAGAACTTTTCCCTCAAAAAGTAAAGGAAATGCAAATAAAATTTCAATCAAAAATCCGATTTATAACGAATTCATCTTTTTTCGCATTTATCAGTGATTTCTATTTACTTTTTCGATTTAATTCATTATAATAGAAAAGGTAAATACAAGGAGGTGAGTACGTTGGCCAGAGGTCGTGGAAAAGCAAGCCCTCAAGACAAAGAGGCATTACGGATTATATCGGAAAAAATCAGAGAATTACTGAAAGAACAAGGGAAAAAACAGATCGAATTATCTCGTATTACTGGAATCCCTGCCAGTACCTTGACTGGATATGTAAAAGGAACTTCTCTTCCCGTTCCTGAAAATTTGGAGAAGATTGCTGCCTTTTTTCAGGTAGCAGTTGCTGAAATTGACCCTCGATTACGAAATGATTTTGTGGTCATTGATTCAGAGATTGAGAGATTGTACAAACAGCTCGATGAGGGAAATCAAGAAAATCTTCTTTCTTATGGAAAAAGTCTCTTGACCCATCAGAAAGAAAGACAGAAAATTGAAAAGCAATACCACTCTTATTCTGTCTATGATTCTTTTGCATCTTATCAAAATCAGAAACAAGCTGATATCGTCTGGTTTGATCAAAAGATCCCTTACGATTTGGCTTTTTGGATTCATACGGATTCCCTAGAGCCCAAATATGAAAAAGGGGCCGTTGTGTTAATCAAGCAAACCTACTACGATCAGGCAGGGGCTATTTATGCCATTGATTTTGATGGGCAAACTTTGATCAAACGTGTCTTTCGTGAGGCCAACGGGGTGCGACTCGTTTCCCTCAATAAGAAATATAGTGATCAGATTATTCCACTAGATGAGGAACCTGGGGTGATTGGAAAAGTGATTGATGGCTTTGTTCCTCTTGATTTGGAGGAGATCAAATGATTCAATTAATCGCGATTGACTTGGACGGAACTCTCTTGCATGAAGATAAGTCACTGTCTAAAGGCAATATCGAAGCTCTTCATAAGGCCCATCAAGCGGGCTATGATATTGTGATCTGTACGGGACGTCCCTTAGCGGGTGTCCGTCCCATCTTTGAAGAGATTGGCCTTCCTGATGGCAACTATTATATGATTATCAATAACGGCTGTACAACTTTGTCTACTAAGAATTGGGAAATCATTGGCAAGGAAGAATTAAGCCTTGAGGACATGCACCGCTTGCATGTTTTAACGAAAGATTCAGACGTCCAGCTGACCTTATTCGACATGGATCATTACCTAGTAGTCGCACCTGAAGCCAGTGAACTGGTTACGATGGATGCCGGCATTGTTAATAGTAAACCGACACCTGTCTCAGAAGAGGATCTACCCAACCTTGTTCCTATTTTTCAAGCTATGTATGTGGGGGATCCTTCTGCTATTGATGTCTTTCAAGCTCAGCACGAGGCTGCATTAGAAGCTGATTTTAACACTGTTCGTTCACAGAATATCCTATTTGAAATCCTTCCTAAAGGTGCGAGCAAGGCATCTGCTTTACAAGCATTAAGCCAAACATTAGGCTACAGTCGAGACCAGGTTATGGCTCTTGGAGATGCCAATAATGATCTTGAAATGCTTCGTTTTGCTGGCTATAGCGTCGCTATGGGAAATGGCAATGCTGCTGTCAAGGAAATAGCTGACTTCATCACCTTGACGAATGATGAGGATGGCGTGGCCCATGCTATTCACAAATTAATTGAAACTGAAAAAGGAGAATGATTATGAAATACGCAAATCTTTTGGACCGTTTTATTACCTATGTAAAGGTTAACACACGTTCAGACGAAAACTCTACAACCACTCCAAGTACCCAATCACAAGTTGATTTTGCAACCAAGGTCTTGATCCCTGAGATGAAACGCGTGGGTCTTCAAAACGTCTACTATTTGCCAAACGGCTATGCCATTGGGACCCTTCCAGCTAATGATCCAAGCTTTACACGCAAGATTGGATTTATCTCTCACATGGACACTGCTGACTTCAATGCAGAAAATGTCAATCCTCAAATCGTTGAGAATTATGATGGAGGTGTCATTGCTCTAGGGGATTCTGGTTTCACACTGGATCCAGCTGATTTTGCTCATTTGAACAACTACAAGGGACAAACCTTGATCACAACTGACGGTACTACTCTTCTGGGTGCAGACGATAAGTCAGGTATCGCTGAAATCATGACAGCTATTGAATACCTGACAGCTCATCCTGAAATCAAACACGGAGAAATCCGTGTCGGCTTTGGTCCAGATGAAGAAATCGGAGTCGGGGCAGATCAATTTGATGCAGAGGATTTCGATGTAGACTTTGCCTATACTGTCGATGGTGGTCCTCTTGGAGAGCTTCAATACGAAACCTTCTCAGCAGCTGGGGCTGAAATCACCTTCAAAGGACGCAATGTCCACCCAGGTACAGCCAAAGGTCAAATGATCAACGCCCTTCAATTGGCCATTGATTTCCATAACAAACTACCTGAAGGAGCACGTCCTGAATTAACCGAAGGCTATGAAGGCTTCTACCACTTGATGAACATTGAAGGAACTGTTGAGGAAGCAAGTGCCAGTTACATCATTCGGGACTTTGAAACCGAAAGCTTTGAGAAACGCAAAGACCTCATGACATCTATTGCGGATCAGATGAATTCCGAACTCGGTAGCGAACGCGTTCTCCTCACCCTCAAAGATCAGTACTACAACATGAAGCAAGTGATTGAAAAAGATATGACGCCGATTACCCTTGCTAAGGAAGTCTTGGAAGATCTTGGCATCACTCCAATCATTGAACCGATCCGCGGTGGTACAGATGGGTCTAAAATTTCCTTTATGGGGATTCCAACACCAAACATCTTTGCCGGTGGCGAAAATATGCATGGTCGCTTTGAATACGTTAGCCTCCAAACCATGGAACGCGCTGTTGATACCATTATCGGTATTGTGACCAAAAAATAAGAAACAAAAAGGATTCGGATAGATTGTCCGGATCCTTTATTGTAGGTTAGAAAGCTTGACAATATCTTTGACCTGATCAATGGTCTGAATTAGGTTAAGGCTTGTCTCATTGATAGGGAGATAATAAACTTTATCTACCAAAGATTCTGTAAAAGGACAATTGGTGAGTAAGATCACCTGTTGTCCTTTTTCTTTTAACTCTTGCTCCTTCTTTCGTACCTTTTGGTAAAAACTCGGGTCCCGAATTTCTAGATCATCCACCAAGACACACGCAGCATCCAACCCGAATGATTCATTGGTCCCATTTTGGGTCAGATAATAGGCTGCTCCTGCTTTGACCTCATATAAGCCAGCTGATGGCTCAACCGGAAGTAATGCTGGACTTGTCTCAGCCTCTACTCCTTTTTCTAACTCCACTAGATTGGCCAAGACCTGCAAATAAATAGGGGATAATTTACTTAAATCCAAGAGTTCCTCAAACTCAAAACCACGTTTCAGAGCCTCTAAGATATAAAAGAGCCGATGGGGCATATGACGAGCTATTTTTTGGATTAACTCATCATCGCTCATTTCTTCAGGAAAGACAGTCAGCAGTTTTTTATCTTTAATGGTTTCTAAGGCCTGTTGGTAAGCTTCATCGATCCTCTTTCCAAATCCATAAACTGCCCCATAAGAGTGAATTTGGGTATTGAGACGAGCATTCTGTGCAGCATCTAAAAAGATCGGAATCTTAAAGAAAATATAGTCTAAACTGGGTTCATAGACGGCCTTTAGATCCTGTAATAAGGGGTGAGGCAAATGCTCGAGAGAGCGCCCCAATTGCAGCTGCACGCCTTGCTCAAACAAGGAATAGCCCAAGCCCATAGAGGCCATCGAGATACTATCTGAAGCAAATGGATTAACCTCTAAGATATAAAAAGCATAACTCGTCGGATCCAAGGCAAACTTAATGGAAATGGCTCCTGTCAGTTTCAGATAGCGACTGATATGGATCGCTGCTTCACGAAGATTTTGAAACTCCCGGTCAGTCAGGGTAACCGCTGGCATAAATTGGTAAGAGTCACTAGAGTGGATCCCAACAGGATCAATGCTTTCAATAGAGGCCGCCAAGTAGTGATTGTCTTCACGATCCCGCATGACTACAAAATCCAATTCCTTAAAGCCATAGGTCGAAAACTCCAGCAAACACTGCTGACTTGGAGAAACCGAAAGACCCATTTCTACAGCTTCGCACAAGTCATCCAAGTTATGAGCGATCTTTCGCCCTTGCCCTTGCTTACTCGCTACTGGCCAGATCATAATAGGAAATTGAATGCCTTCAGAAAACTCGATAGCTTCTCGAACCGAACCAACCAGTGCTGAAGCAGGTACCTGATAGCCCAGCTCTTGAAAGAGACGTCGTTGATCGGCCTGCTGGTAGAAAGTACGATAGCGTTGGAGACTCGGCCCGACAATCATGATCGATGCATCTTTGAAAAATCCAGTTTCTTCCAAACGAAACAAGAGATTCAAAATCTGTTTATCCGCAAAAGCTAGGAGCAAGCGAGATCCAGTATAAGAAAGAAGAGTCGTCCTAAGAGCATCCAGCTTGAGCTTACTAACTACAACTATATCTGCAGCTTCTTGGGTGATAGCATTTTCTTCACCCAAGTAAAGGACAAGAGCATTCCCATCCTTGGCATTGAGTTTTTGTGCTTCATTTACCGCAGCCAAAAGGCTAATATCCTGATAAGAATCTCCACATAGGAGAAGCAATTTCTGGTTTTGTTTCATCATTCCTTCTCCCTTCTACTTTCGTGAATTTTGGCATCAATTAACTCTAAAAATTCATCGTAAAAATAGAGATTTTCCCTTGGCCCTGGACTAGCATCCACTTGGAATTGAACTCCTAAAATCGGTTGGTAACGATGGCGAAAAGCTTCGATACTATGGTCATTGACGTTTTCATGCGTGACCAATAAATCATGGGGTAGGCTATCGCGTGCGATACTATACAAGTGATTTTGACTAGTCATCTCAATTTTTCCTGTCGCAATTTCGCGAACAGGAATATTTAATCCGAAGTGTCCAACTTCCATGGGAGCTAGCTCCGATCCATAAGCTTGAGCTAGTACCTGTGCTCCCAAGCCCATGCCCCAGATCGGAATCTGACCATTGAGCTTTTGGATCAAGCGGCAGAGTTTTTTCACCTGATGGGGATCGCCAGGCCCACTGGATAAAATAACGCCATCTGGTTGCTGCTCCATCAGTTCATCATAAGAGATATCATAGGGATAGACCGTGACATTACAGTCCCTTTGACTCAGCTGGCGCAAGACAGAGTGCTTGACCCCTAGATCGATCAAGGCAATACTCTTTCCAAAACCTGGTACAGCATAGGCTGTTTTTGTCGAGACTTGACGCACTTGGTCTTTGGGAAGGACCGTTGCTCGCAACTGATCCAAGATATGCTCGATCGAATCCCCCTTGTTAATGACAGTCGCCTTCATCCGTCCATACTTGCGGACAATTTTTGCTACCTGCCTCGTATCAATCCCTACAATACCAGGGATTTTTTTTCGCTTCAAGAATTCATCCAAGGTCATCTGCTGCCGCCAATTGCTCGGCATCTCCACTAGATGCTGAACCACTACTGCCAAACAAGTGGGTGTAATGGATTCAGAATCATCCCGATTGATCCCTGCTGCCCCAATAACCGGGAAGGTAAAGGAGAGAATCTGGCCACTAAAAGCCTGATCCGTGATCAATTCTTGATAACCTGTCATGGCTGTGGTAAAGACCAACTCACCCGTTACATATAGGTCTGCACCAAAGGCTTCTCCTTCAAATACAGTCCCATCCTCTAGGACCAATAATCGTTTCATCGAACCCCTCCCTTCTTTTATTCTAATCCAATTTTATCATAGTTCCTCAAAAAAAGGAAAGTCAGATTCCATGTAGCTATCTACTCTGTCCTCTTTCTTTCCTTTCAATGAATTGTCAGTTATCTTATTTTGCACCGCGACCTTTAAGAACGGCTTCAATGATGGCCATACGGACAAAGACACCGTTGGTCATTTGTTCTACGATGCGTGATTTAGGAGCTTCTACCAAGTGGTCCGCAATTTCAACGTCACGGTTGACTGGTGCTGGGTGCATCAAGATCGCTGTATCTTTCATACGGTCATAACGTTCTTGAGTCAAACCATGAAGACGGTGGTAGTTTTCTTTAGAGAAGAGTGATTCGTAATCATGACGTTCGTGTTGCACACGCAAGAACATCATCACATCCACGTCTTCAATGACTTCATCGATAGTGACGAAGGTTCCATAGTCTTCAAATTCCGCACTTCTCCATTCGTCTGGACCTGCAAAGTAGAGGGTTGCTCCCAAACGTTTCAAGATTTGCATATTTGATTTTGCAACACGTGAGTGATCCAAGTCCCCAGCGATACAAACTTTCAAGCCATCAAAGTGACCGAATTCTTGATAGATGGTCATCAAATCAAGCAAGCTTTGGCTTGGGTGTTGACCTGAACCGTCCCCACCATTGACGATAGAGGCTGTGATCGTTGGACTTTCAACCAATTCTTTGTAGTAGTCCACTTCAGGGTGACGGATGACGCAGACATCTACACCAAGAGCTGACATGGTCAAGATGGTATCGTAAAGTGTTTCCCCTTTGTTCACAGAGCTTGTCTTCACATCAAAGTCAAGGAGATCACATCCCAATTTCAACTCTGCCACTTCAAAGGCTTTGTGGGTACGAGTTGAAGGTTCAAAGAAAAGGTTTGAGATGATGTGTTGGTCTTCGTAGGCTGCTTTAGCTCCGTTTTTGAACTCAATCCCACGTTTGATCAATGCCATTACTTCTTCATTGGTAAGAGTTTCCATTGAGACAAGGTTTTTAAGAGCGATTTGATTTTCAGACATGTTGATTCTCCTTTTATAATGTGAATGCAAATAGTTTACAATTTGTTTAAGCTTCTTTGATGAGGACGCGGTCTTGACCGTCTAGCTCCACCATCTCGACAATGATTTCCTCTGACTTACTTGTCGGGATATTTTTCCCAACAAAGTCCGGACGAATCGGCAACTCCCGATGCCCACGGTCGACGAGAACCGCAAGACTCACTCGAGCAGGACGACCGTGACTGACCAAATTGTCAATGGCAGCGCGAATCGTGCGACCTGTATAGAGGACATCATCGATCAAAATGACTTCTCTATGAGCGATATCAACTGGTAAGACCGTCGTATCCTCAGTCGCCTTCATGTCATCTCGGAAAGGCTTGGTATCTAGTTCTGCTACAGGGACATCGATTTGTTCCAGCTGAGAGAGGCGTTCTTGGATCCGGCGAGCGATGTAAACACCACGCGTCTTGATCCCCACCAGCACAATCTGGCTTAAATCTTTGTTTCGTTCAATGATTTCGTAGGTGATCCGGGTAATGGCCCGTTTCATCGTCAAATCATCAACGACTTCTTTGGTTTTCATTCAGTCCTCCTTAGTTGTAAAAGAAAAACCTCCTTTTTCAAGGAGGTTCAGCAAATGAATGGTCTAAGAGGATAGAGTCTCGCCCTATGTCCTAGCCATTGTTTTTCACAGTCTCCTTGCCTGCCTCACGGGACAGGATTAAAGGATTTATTTAATTGAGATAACTATATCACAGTTTCAAACGACATGCAAGAAAAAACTCAACATTTTTCAAAAAAATTTAAAAACAAGACTTTTCGTCCGAATAATGTTCGGTTTTTACTAAGAAACAGCCGATTTCCGCTTGATAATTTTAATCCCATAGAGTACATAGCCAGCTAAAAGGTAAGCGATAAAGATGATCACCACCCATTTGCCAACAAATGCCCAGCCGTATTTATTAACATTGATAAAGAAATAGGCAAAGGGACTATCTTTTGCACCTGGAATTGGCCACTTCAAGACCAAACCATTGAGAAGGGCAAAGAGCATGTACGCCAGGGGAATCAAGGTCCAAAGGAAGGGATCGAGTCTACGGTATTGCTTGGCTTTATCAATCACTAGGGTATCAAAGAAGAACATCAGAGGAACGATGTAATGACAAAGGAAGTTTTCCAAACGATAAAACTTCTCTGGTGTCGCAAGAGGCGCCAACATAAAGTGGTAGATGACACAGGTGATCATAATGGACATGGTAACTGCGCCTTTCATACGAAGGTAGCCCTGAGTCTGGGTCGAACGACCACGAAGCATGCGCCAAACCATATCTCCCATGAAGAACATGACCAACATGTTGGATAAAATGGTGTAATAAAGCATCATACCAAAGCCACCATGCTTGGTCAGTTGCAGATAAACGCCGAGCACACTTAAGATAAACAATAGAAAACGATAGCTAAATAATAGTTTGAATTTCATAGTATTCTCCTGAAAGAAAAGGGGCTAGGCCCTTCAGATAATCAGGAACTTTCCTTAAGTGAAGACGGACGTCAGCGAACTTCTTCGAAGTTCCATGACTTAGTTTTGAACCCAAAGTTTCAAAACTCCCGAGTACTTGAAACGATATTGTTTCAAGTACTTTTCTCACAGCGGAAAGTTCCTTATAAACTTAAACAACTCTATTAATTTGTATACTTTATATAGAACTATTTCTTCTTATCTTTAGATCTTCTTCACAAATTCTGATTTGAGTTTCATTGCGCCAAAGCCATCAATCTTACAATCGATGTTATGATCGCCTTCTACGATACGGATGTTTTTCACGCGCGTTCCTTGTTTCAAATCCTTTGGTGCACCCTTGACTTTCAAATCTTTGATCAAGGTCACCGTATCGCCATCAGCCAATTTGTTTCCGTTGGCGTCAATCGCAACGACACCCTCTTCTTCTTCGACGTCAGCTGGGTTCCATTCATAAGCACACTCTGGGCACACCAAGAGAGCTCCATCTTCATAGACATATTCAGAGTTACATTTTGGACAGTTTGGTAAGTTATTCATTTTTATCTCCTTATTCAAATTAACTTTCATAGTATACCATGAAAGAAAAAATTTGACAAATCCTGCTCGACTGTTGGATTTTCAAAAAAAGGAGGCGACTTGGCCTCCTTACATAGATAATATCCTTCAATCTTCTTGCAATTCTTGAATATCCCGAATCACGCGCACTCCTGCTTGATTCTTCTCCCGCAGTTCAGCATCAGAGTATGGGAAGGTATTGATCAAGATACTCTCCATACCGATACTTTGGGCAACAGCAACATCTGTTGTAAAGTCATTCCCCACCATGACCGTTTTCTCAGGGTTCAACTGGTGCTCTTTGATGACTTCCAAGAGGAACTCTGGCTGAGGTTTGCGAATACCTGCATCAGATGACAAGTAAATGGCATGGAAAAGTTCTCTCAAGCCTACTAAATCAATCTCCGGATTGGTAAAATCTGCTTGGGCATTGGATAAGAGATAGATTCGGCAACCTGCAGCTTTCATATCCTCTAATACTTCTTTCGTGTGAGGATAAAGCTCCAATCGTTTGCGAGAAAGGACACGGAAAGTCCGTGCAATCAAACGTCCCCACTCTTTGAGGTGGGCAACACTGTTTCCACTTGGATGACTTTCTAGATACAATTGCACAAAAATGACCGTCAGATCAATCTCAGGATGGGCAACTCGTTTTTCCTTGGCCAAGTCTTCTTCAGCTTGTTGCACCAACTCTCTATAACGCAGGCGCAGACCTTCTCCTGTGTAACTTGCCCCGTAGGATTGGTAGATCTGAGCCATGGTATCCCATAAGACTGGACTTGACTCATCGGTTTCGATGTCGACCAAGGTTCCATAAAAATCAAAAATATAATTTTTAAATGCGTACTTGTGCGGATTCATCTCTCACTCCCGTAACAAACATGGTAAAGGTTGCCTTGCAGACATTGGCACCGTCTTGATTGGTAATATCAACATCCACAACTCGAGTCGTCCGTCCACTGTGGACACATTCGCCATGGATCGTGAGGACATCACCCAGACGCCCTGCTTTCAAGTAATTGATGGAGGATTGCAAGGTCACACCATCGACCCCCTGAGAAATCACGACCAAACCACTGATCTGGTCACACAGGGTAAAGAGATAGCCTCCATGCGCATTTCCATAATAATTGAGAGATGATTCAACGACCTTGGTTGACACCACTACATGGCCATCTCTCATCTTTTCGATTTCGTAATTTTCAAATGCAGCAATTGCATCAAAGTGAAAATCTTTCATATACTTGCCACCTTTTCTAGCATCTTTTCAACTCCTCTATCATACTACAATTAAGGTATAGATACAAGCGAAGGAGCAATTCCTTAGAAACAGAAAAGGAGACTCCAACTAAGTAAGAAGACGATACTAGGAACAATGTATTTTCGTGGGTGCTTCCAACATTCCCTCTTTAAATTCCATTTTCTTAAAGGGAAATAGATTTCAATAAGTAAATTCAAAAAAGCTTCTACTACTGCTAGAATCATGACTCCTAGTAAAAATAGAATCCCCAAGTCAGGCATGACCACCATTTTTAATAAAAGAGCAACAAATAGATTCACAGCTAAGAAATAAGTCAGCAATACACGGTAATACATCAAGTAAAAGAACCAACTCTTAGGAAGGGACTTAACATGATCAATCAAATCTTTATTCGCGGAAATGAGGGTGGTTAATGGCGTATTGACAGAAGCCATCGTTAAAAGAATGATGATTTTTAAAGGAGCATCATAATCCTGTATCAAAATGAGAAGGAGGAATATGAGAGTAAAGACAAAATTGATGGAAAAATAGCGCTCTTGAAACAAGGAAATCCAAAAATAATTGCCACTTCTTCTCTTTGCGACGAGCAACTGATCATTTTTTGAAATCGCGACCAGGTCCTCATTTTTAAAAATTAAGACAGCAAGGAGGACTGACAGTAAGATCATATAGGACACTTGTTGGACCCATAAAGAAGAGACTGTAAGAGCAGTCGTTACAAAAATGAGTACCCCTCCTAGAAAACTGGGCCTTGTATTGAACTGGATAAAGACATAAAACACACTCAATACCACCAGTAAAGATAGGAGGACAAGCTTAAAGGATTGTGGCAGGTCTAACTTGACTCCCAAAAAGAGAATCAATAACAGCACGCGCTCTAACAAATTGAGAAGAAAGGTTACCGTCAGAAAAGAACCTTTGAAACGATTGAGAGACAACGGAAGCTGGTAATAGGCCTGGACCCTGTCCATCGAAAAGTAGGAATACAACAATTGAAAGGTTGATAGAGCAGTGACAATAGCCGTACTGATCAATAAGACTTGAAAGCTCGTAGAAAATTTGCCCCCAACAAGATGGTAATAAAGAGCAAAGGCTAAGGAAGTCAAGAACAAGAAGAGCCGATTTTTGGATACCAAATCTCTAAAAATTGCTAGTAGCATTCTCTACCCCCTCTGACGATTGACGTCATGAAACCAATCTTCTAAATTCGATTCGATCGCGTCTAGGTGACCATCTTCAATAGTATAAGCTGTATCACAGACTCGAACGATACTCTCTGCTATATGCGAACTCATCAGAATAGCGCCTTCTTCTTTATACTGCAATAGTAAATTATATAGAAATTCTGTCGCATCAAAATCAAGGCCATCAAATGGTTCGTCCAAAATAAGGAGGGGAGGTTTGAGATAAAAAGCTGTGATCAAGAAGACTTTCTTCTTATTTCCCGTTGACAAACTACCGATATCGGTGTTGAGAAATTCTTCAAAATGAAAACCTGAGATCAGGTCCTGCAATACCTTTTCATCTCTCTTTCGATGATACAAACGACAGACAAAATTAAAATAGTGAACAAAATCCCAGTTTAAAAAACTATTGTTTTCAGTAAAAACTGTATAGGTACGGCTCTTATAGAAATTCGTATGAAAAGATGTCACCTTGTCTTCAATGGTAACAGTCTCAACTGCATACTGCCGATGATCAAAAACACTACTTAAAGCTTTTAGCAAGGTTGTCTTCCCAGCTCCATTTCGACCAATCAACCCTACTACAGAATGATTGGGTACAAGCAAATTCACGTCTTTTATAATGGGCTTGTCTTTTTTATACCAAACATTTAGCCCCTTGATGTTTAAACACTCACTCTTCATCGACTCACTCCTTTATAAAGGTAAGAAGCCCCAACTAAAAGCAACAGCAAAGCGTATAACCATTCCTTTTGAAAGGCAAAGACTAAGGCACCGATCAAGAAGCAAATTCCTATAAGGATTCTAAATTGTAATTTCATATCTTGCCTTCTTTCTATTCACAGTATGAAAGATTACAATTGTATTTTATGCTTATACTATAGTACTTTTTTAAAGCAGATTCAAGCACTAATGGAACATTCTCAATGCTTTAAGCAACATTTTATCTTTGAAGAGAAAAAAGAACTAGATACCTCTAGCCCCGTTACTTAAAATCTTAATTTTTCCCAGTCGTCGTCTGTCTGTTTGCGATAATAGAACTCAGACAAGTCCGGGTCTTCCATCACTTCCAGCAGAGGAAGCATGTCGTAGGACAAGTCCAACTTTTCTAATTGGTCCTTCTCAACCCAAGAAACTTCTCCTTCTTCAGATGATCTGAGCTGGCCTGTAAATTCTGTCGCTTTGTAGCAAAAGACAATATAGCGGCCTCCCTCATCTGGCTCCCAGTCTTTGACTGCGACCAGTTTTGGATCTGCAATTGTCAGTCCTGTCTCTTCGTAGACTTCACGAATGACGGATTCTACAAGGCTTTCTCCTTCTTCGATATGACCACCTGGAAAAGCATGGCCAGCCCAGTGAGTCTTTTCAGGTGAGCGGTATTGGAGGACTACTTTCCTATTTTCAAGATCTTCGACCATGCAAAGATTGCACAGTATAGTAGGCGTTGTACGTGACATATATTTCCTTTCTATGATATTGACAATTAATCAATATAAACTTTTTTCTTTATCTCTTTTTTCATCACAAAGGGATTTACCAGCTCATGGTATTCATCATAGGCATCCAAAAGAGAGCCTCTCTGAAAGACAATTGACTTCTCTTTTAAATAATATTCTGAGTGAATCGTTACCGGACCATGGCCATCAAAGGTAAAGAACAACTCCATGAAAAATACCAGAATCATCATAGCAAAGAGACTCAAAAGAACACTCACAAGATTCTTCCAATTTGGAGCATGTTTTCGATAGAAGCGATACCAGATGTGACATAGAATAGTCACAGCTCCTAGATACAACCAGGGATTCCAAAGAAGTGGCGTAAATGCGTAGCCAAACAATCCTAAAAGGACGTTGGCAAATATGAAAGTCAGTAAAAGAATATAAACAATTTGAAATACTTTTATGAGTTTAATCATTCCTGCTTTCTCTTCTTTTTCCTCAGTTTTATAATGAACAAGATCAAGGCCGCTAGAATGAAGAATATTGCATAGGTCACGATAGGAAACCAGATGTATTTCAGATTCAAAGTGTAAAGCGGTGGAATATAATCTCCCATACGTCGTCCTTTGATCCCAAACCCAATATGCACAACAGACGTAATTGCATTCACGTACAAAAAGACGGTTGCGAAAAATTCAATGGAAGCTCGGTCTTCTTTCTGCACTCGAAAGACATTAAAATACAATCCATTCAGCAATAAATATAGATTCATGAATAAGGGAAATAGATAATTAAAATCACGGTATATCCTTGGGATTAGATGATTGTCAAAAAGAAAGACACCTAGGGTCGCTCCCATTGACAAAAACATGATAAAATCCAAAAGCATACCAATACCTGAATGCCTTTCAAGCCACAGGTTTAAGCGATCTAACCAGCTTCTTTTACTCTTTATTCTATTTTGATGGTTGACCTTCTTTACAGTATTTTTCTTCCGCTTCATTACCCTCATTTCCTAACGTTAAGGATTTACTCAGAGTTTCTTCACTTCTGCTGCGACCTTTTTGAGATGCTGTTCCCGCATGCTAGCGGTATTCACATCGCGGCCGACTTCTCCTAAGATGCAGACGCGCTTGGTTTTAATCCCACAATGGTTCAAGACGGCATTCTTCAAAACAGAGATGCCATAACTATCTGGAATATTGATAGGACCTGAAAAAATCTTGTACCACCAAGTAGGCGCCATGGAGGTCGAATAAATACTGGCTGTTTTTCCTTTGAGCAACTTCTTGAATTGTTTACCTCTAAGGTAATTCCAGATAAAGCTTCCCTGATCATTGGCCGAGTATGCAATCCCCGGTGTAAAGACCCGGTCAATCCAGCCCTTCATAAGGCTCGGCATACTACTCCACCAGATGGGATAAACAAAAATCAGGTGATCCGCCCACTGGATTAATTCTTGGGAATGAAGAATAAAAGGATCTTCCTCCATCCGCTTTCGATAGCCATAGCGAAGAACCGGATCAAAGTCCTCATCATTGAGACTGATCACTTTAAGTTCGTGGCGATTTGAGTCAATCGTTTCGACAATGGTTTGGAAAATAGCCTGACAGTAACTTTCCTTATCCGGATGCCCATTGATGACTAGAATTTTCATTCTTCTTCTCCTTCATTTCTTTGGTTCATTCTATCTCTTTTATTTTTTACTAGATTAATTGATAATGGTTCAAAGATTGATAGATACGTCCTTTAGGAATTTTTATTTGAAGAACATATCATCCGCAATTCCTTAATAGGTTTTCCAAGTTTAAGTATTTGTTCTTGGCCATCAAAAGTAAAACCCATTTTTTGATAGAAAGCAATGGCTCGCTTATTATCTTTCAATACCCATAAATAAATTTCAGAGAAATGATTGAGAGCAACAAATGCATCATGCATTAATTGTTCACTCACACCTTTTCCATAGTAATCTTTTAAAACATATAGGGCAATGATTTCACCAGCTTGAATGGTCTCATAACGAAAATTTCCATAGCTGATAAATCCAACAACCTTCTTTCCATCCATCGCAATCAAGGTATTTTCTGGATACTTTTGACTAAAGAAACGACATCTATCTAATGTCATCGTCTCCTGATATTCCTCGGGTAAAAGATCGTCATAAGCCTCTCTCCACGTTTGCCAATGAACGAGAGATTTTCCTTCTATCTCTTCAGGTGTTTCCATCTGTTTGACAGTGATGACCATTTGCTTCCTCCCATTCTTCTCTCAAAATGCCGTATTTAATACTATCATAATAAACACCTTGATAATAACGAACTTTTGGAATATGAGCTTCTTTTTTCATTCTTAATTTTTCAGCCAATTTCATCATACCAAAATTTCCTGACCAAGTTGTTAAACCAAGATGCTCCAACTCCAAGTAATCCTGAAATGTCCGATCTATCCACTGTAGCATAGCAGCTTTTCCAATTCCAGAGTTCCAAAATTTGTTATCATAAACACAAAATCCCAATTCCATCCATCTTGTTTCTTTACATACCCAGTAGCGCGAAACAGTCCCAACTAGTTTATCATCAACAAAAATACCAAGGCGATTTGAGTTGTTTAGAGTGGATTCTAATTTTTGTAGTTTAAATTCTTGAAAATTAGGAAAATACTGATAATCGTCATAATAGGGAGCGTCATACTGCTTCCAAATTGGATTAGATTGTGAATAAGCGATTTCCCACAAAGGCACCAAATCTTCTTCTATTAGTTTTCTTAAATCGATCATATTTATCCCTCAATCCAAGGCCTTGACTTCCAACATCATATCTCGGATCTGTGCTGCCAATTCGAAATCAAGCACTTCGACGGCTTCTTGCATTTGGCCTTGCAGTTTCTTGACCAATTCCTTGCGCTCTTGGCGGTTGAGACTGGTGATATCCACTTCCTTATCCTCTTCTTTGGCCACCGCCTTAGTAACAGAGATGAGATCACGGATTTCCTTCTTAATGGTTTGTGGCACAATGCCATGCTCTTCGTTATAGGCCATCTGAATCTGACGACGGCGGGCCGTTTCATCGATGGCTTTTTGCATAGACTGGGTCATGGTGTCCGCATACATGATCACGTGACCCTCACTATTACGGGCAGCACGACCAATGGTCTGGATAAGCCCACGCTCATTACGGAGGAAGCCTTCCTTATCCGCATCGAGAATGGCCACCAGACTAACTTCTGGTACGTCAATCCCTTCCCGAAGAAGGTTGATCCCGACCAAGACATCAAAGACGCCCAAACGCAAATCACGGATGATTTCCGTCCGTTCCAAGGTCTTAATATCCGAGTGCATGTATTTAACCTTGACACCCATTTCCTTAAAGTAGTCTGTCAAGTCTTCTGCCATCTTTTTGGTCAAGGTGGTGACAAAGGTCCGCTCTCCACGTTCTACACGCGCATTGATCTCACCCAAGAGATCGTCCATTTGTCCCATGGTCGGACGCACTTCCACCTCGGGATCTAGAAGACCTGTCGGACGAATGATTTGCTCGATGACGGTATCCGTTTGTTCCATCTCATAGTCACCTGGTGTCGCTGACACATAGACAATCTGGTGGACATGGCTTTCAAACTCTTCACGACGCAGTGGCCGGTTGTCCAAGGCAGACGGCAAACGGAAGCCATAGTTGACCAGCATTTCCTTGCGCGAGCGGTCTCCATTGTACATGCCCTTGATTTGGCCCATGGTCATATGACTTTCATCGATCATGATGAGGAAATCTTCAGGGAAGAAGTCCAAAAGGGTGTAGGGTGGCTCTCCTTCACTCCGGCCATCCATATGACGGGAGTAGTTTTCGACACCATTGGTGTAGCCCATCTCTCGCAACATTTCAATGTCATACTCAGTCCGTTGTTTCAGGCGTTGGGCTTCCAGCAGTTTTCCTTCCTTCTCAAAGATAGCTAACTGTTCTTCCAGCTCAGCCTGAATCTTGGCAATGGCCACTTCCATATGGTCGTCATTGGTCACGAAGTGAGTGGCTGGAAAAATGGCTAAGTGGTCCACATCTCCTAGAACTTGGCCCGTCAAAGCTTCAATCTCACGAATCCGCTCAATCTCATCTCCGAAAAACTCAACTCGAAAGGCATGCTCATCACGCGAAGCTGGGAAAATCTCGACCACATCCCCACGGACACGGAATTTCCCCCGTTGAAAGTCGATATCATTGCGTTCAAACTGGATATCCACCAAGTCATTGAGCAAACGATCACGAGAAATCTCCAGACCTGGACGCAGGCTGACCACGCTGTCGGAATATTCCTTAGGCGAACCCAACCCATAGATACATGAAACAGACGCAACTACAATAACGTCATTGCGCTCTAAGAGGGCTGAGGTTGCTGAGTGACGAAGCTTGTCAATCTCATCATTGACCGAGCTATCTTTTTCGATATAGGTATCACTCGATGGCACATAGGCTTCAGGCTGGTAGTAATCGTAGTAAGAGACGAAATACTCGACCGCATTTTCAGGGAAAAATTCCTTGAACTCCCCATAGAGCTGGCCCGCTAGGGTTTTATTGTGGGCGATGACCAGGGTCGGCTTATTGACCTGGGCAATGACCTGGCTCATAGTATAGGTCTTCCCCGTACCAGTTGCCCCCATCAAGATTTGGGCCTTTTCGCCACCTTCGATGTTATCCACCAACTGTTCAATGGCCTGCGGTTGGTCCCCAGACGGTTGGTATTTGGATACTAGTTTAAATTTGTTGTCTGTTACTCGATTAATCATCTCTTTGTCCTCACATATATAGACCTTATTTTACCATAAATCACTAGAATTCTCTGAGATAAGGGATGAAGAGGAAAAACAACATGTTTCATCAATTATATCGGTACATGACAGAATTTAAGTATAATTAATTGGACACGGATTGGCATGAAAATTAAACAAGACTCTCGTAATTACTTCGAAAGTCTTGTCTTTTATTCTAAAACCATGCAATACGTAACAAGAGGCTGGGACAAAAGTCCTAGCCTCTCAATTGTCTTTGGATTGTCGAGCAAGACGCAGTGGTTGAGTGGGCTCT
>NZ_JBDGEA010000021.1:0-35852 GCF_040908565.1 Streptococcus parasanguinis
GGTATAAGCTACTATTTCACGATTATAGAGATCCATGATCGAAGATAGATAAAGTCTACAGTTTCCAAAGTAGAGGTAGGTGATGTCTATGACAAGCTTCTCCATAGGCTTGTCTGCCTGAAAATCACGATCCAGCTTATTGTCTGTTACATGGTAAGGCTTCCCTAATTTAGGTCCCTTCTTGGGACGGGCACGGCAAAGGTAGCCCTTTTCCTTCATGATACGATAGACCTTCTTGCGATTAACGACGAGGTTATAAACTTTCTTTAGTAAGCGAGTGATGGTTCGATAGCCGTAAATAAAGTGATTTTCTATACAGAGTTGTTCGATTTTATCTGCTATTTCGCCTCTTTTCTGAGAATTCTTACACTCCTGTTTACAGTGATAAAAGGTGGAGCGTTTGACGCCGAAACATTCTAAAATAATAGATACAGGCTCGTTTTCTTATACTCTTCTACTAGCTTGATAAGACTTACTTTGTCGATTCTCTTATCAAGCTCTGATACTTTTTTAGTAATTCTGCCTGCAATCGTAACTGTTCTACTTCAGATAACTGTTTCATCCCATTACCATAAGTATATTGTTTCCCCACAGGTTGGTGGAAACGGTACAATTCATCATTCTGATACCATTGCCACCAGGTTTTCACCTGAGTAGCATTTTTGATACCGAGGGTATCCATGATAACCTTATTTGATTTACCTGCCTTCTTCATTTCGATACAGGCTAACTTAGTTTCTACCGAATATGCTTTTTTGACCATAACAAAACACCCCTGTTTCTAGTTTACCAGAATTCAACAGGAGTGTTTTCTTGTGTCTCATTTTATGGGTGCAGTGCCGACCCTAGGGATTCTTTCGTTCTCATATATACGTCATTAGTATAGGCTAATTTGATTTAAATTCCAAGAGAAATAACATTTTACATGAAAATCAGTGGCTATTTTACAATTTTTGCATATAATAGAGCTAAAAAACAACTGGTTTTAAGAATTCTTATCTAAAACATTCGGAAATTCCCCTTAACCGTAGCGGAAAGTTGTTTTCTTCTCCTATTTATAATAGACTATCACTAACATTAGATGAAAAGGTGACTCTATGACTATAAATCAACTGCTTCAAAAGCTGGAGCCTACTAGCCCTATCCTTCAAGCTAACTTTGGAATTGAACGCGAAAGTCTTCGTGTCGATAGACAGGGAAAATTAGCACATACGCCTCACCCTTCCTGCCTAGGAGCTCGAAGTTTCCACCCTTATATTCAAACAGATTTTTGTGAGTTTCAGATGGAACTCATAACACCAGTTGCTAAATCTACCACTGAGGCTCGTCGATTTCTTGGAACCATTACCGATGTAGCTGGACGTTCCATCAGTAAAGATGAACTTCTCTGGCCCTTGTCCATGCCTCCTCGTATCAACGCCCAAGAAATCCAAGTTGCCCAACTGGAAAATGAATTTGAACGCCATTATCGTAACTACCTGGCCGAAAAATACGGAACTAAACTACAAGCTATCTCAGGTATCCACTATAATATGGAACTAGGGAAAGATTTGGTTGAGGCCCTATTCCAAGAAAGTAATCAGACCGATATGATTGCCTTCAAAAACGCCCTCTATCTTAAGCTCGCTCAAAACTACTTGCGCTACCGTTGGGTGATTACCTATCTTTTTGGGGCTGCACCTATTGCTGAGCAAGGCTTCTTCGACCAAGAAGTGCCAGAACTCGTGCGTTCCTTCCGAAACAGCGACCATGGTTATGTCAATAAGGAAGAAATACAAGTATCTTTTGCAAGCCTTGAAGACTATGTCTCTGCCATCGAAAACTATATCGAACAAGGTGATTTGATTGCAGAAAAGGAATTTTACTCGGCTGTTCGTTTCCGTGGACAAAAGGTTAATCGCTCCTTCCTTGACAAGGGAATCACCTACCTAGAATTCCGTAACTTCGACCTCAACCCCTTTGAGCGTATCGGTATTAGCCAAACTACCATGGATACCGTACACCTACTCCTTCTAGCCTTCCTCTGGCTGGATGCCCCTGAAAATGTTGATCAGGCTCTGGCTCAAGGTCACGCGCTGAATGAAAAAATTGCCCTCTCTCATCCTTTAGAACCTCTACCTTCTGAAGCTGAAACTCAAAACATTACGACAGCTCTAGACCAACTGGTGCAACATTTTGGGCTTGGTGACTATCATCAAGGTCTGGTCAAACAAGTTAAAGATGCCTTTGCAGATTCCAGTCAGACACTAGCTGCTCAACTTCTTCCTCATATCAAAGACAAGTCCCTTTCTGACTTTGCCCTTGACAAGGCGCTTGCCTATCATGATTACGACTGGACTGCCCACTATGCTCTTAAGGGTTATGAGGATATGGAACTTTCTACCCAGATGCTGCTCTTTGATGCCATTCAAAAAGGGCTTCATTTTGAAATCCTAGATGAGCAGGATCAATTCCTTAAACTCTGGCATAAAGATCATGTTGAGTACGTCAAAAATGGTAACATGACCTCAAAAGACAACTATGTAGTTCCTCTTGCCATGGCTAATAAAACCGTGACCAAAAAAATCCTGGCTGATGCTGGCTTCCCTGTCCCTGCCGGCGACGAATTTACCAGTCTAGAACAAGGTCTAGCCTACTATCCTCTTATCAAGGGCAAACAAATTGTGGTTAAACCAAAATCAACCAACTTCGGTCTGGGCATTTCCATTTTCCAAGAGCCTGCCAGCCTTGATAACTATAAGAAAGCTCTCGAGATTGCCTTTGCAGAAGATACAGCTGTTCTTGTTGAAGAATTTATCCCAGGAACCGAATACCGTTTCTTCATTCTGGACGGGCGTTGTGAGTCTGTCCTCCTTCGTGTCGCTGCTAATGTTGTCGGTGATGGCAAACACACCATTCGTGAATTAGTCGCTCAGAAAAATGCCAATCCATTGCGAGGCCGTGACCACCGCTCACCTCTGGAAATCATTAAGCTAGGAGACATCGAACAATTGATGTTGACTCAGCAAGGTTATGCACCTGATGATATTCTCCCAGAAGGGAAAAAGGTCAATCTCCGCCGTAACTCCAACATTTCTACGGGTGGTGACTCTATTGATGTCACTGAGACAATAGATTCCTCTTACCAAGAATTGGCAGCAGCTATGGCAACTAGCATGGGGGCCTGGGCTTGCGGGGTTGACCTCATCATTCCAGATAAAACTCAGCCTGCTAGCAAGGAAAAACCTCATTTCACTTGTATCGAGCTCAACTTCAATCCCGCTATGTATATTCACACCTATTGTGCTGAAGGTCCTGGACAAGCTATCACTCCAAAAATCCTAGACAAGCTTTTTCCAGAAGTTGCCACAAGTCAAACCTAAAACCTCATTCTTAGGAACAAACAAATCACCTTTATCTCGATGATATGATACCTCTTAAGTAGACAAGGTAAATACCTAAAATCTACGGCTCTTTGTCAACTGTAGTGGGTTGAAGAAAAGCTTAGCTCGAGAAAGGACAAATTTCGTCCTTTCTTTTTTGATATTCAGAGCGATGAAAATTCGATTCTTGAAGTTTTCAAAGTTCCGAAAACAAAAGGCATTGCGTTTGATAAGTTTGATGAGATTATTAGTCGCTTCCAATTTTGCGTTGGAATAGGATAACTGAAGGGCATTGATGATTTTCCCTTTGTCCTTTAGAAATGTTTTAAAGACAGTCTGAAAAAGAGAATGAACCTTCTTTATATTGTCTTCAATGAGTCCAAAAAATTTCTCTGGTTCCTTATTCTGAAAGTGAAAAAGCAAGAGCTGATAGAGATTATAGTGGTATTTCAAGTCTTCTGAATAGCTCAAAAGCTTGTCTAGGATTTCTTTATTGCCTAAATTGTCAAATTAAGTTAGACTTTTCAAGTAACTCAGAAAAACTTGGTAGGGTGATTGAAATAGTTCTAATGGTAATTCATAGACTACCCTCTGTTCAGCTATTCCCCCTTCATCAGTAACAAAAAAATATTTCTCATGATGTCGCCAAATAGGTTGTCCATAACCTTTTATTTCCTCAAACTTACTAACTTCTTCCCAGCCTAGTTTACTATATTCCATGAACATTCTCCGCTCTTTGTATTAATATCTTTCATTACGTCTTCTGGAATATCTCCTGTTGATCATTGTAACTATCTAGTTGACTGTTATACCAAACCCAGACTGTTAAATGGAATAGCTAGAGGAGAGATTACAGGTTAGCGTTTTTCAACTCTTCCCGTACTTGCATTAAGAGAAGGCCTAGCTTGTTCTTCCCAGAGCTATCTCCCCCATCAGCCCAGTAGTCGTCATTTCGTGTATGTTCGACGAGGATGGCATCTCCTGTCGCCAGCAATTCTTTCGCGATTTCTGGATTTTGGCTAAATTTCATCCGAAGGGCCTGAAGCATCACCTCATCTTTGATCTCTTCCCAATCTGATCTCAAGGGATTTTGACGATTGCGCCCCTCTAAAGCAGCATCCATTGGAGATACTATGTGACGAATTTTCTCTTGAATTTGGGGCACTAAAAACTTTTGTGCTTGAAAATAATGCTCTGATGTCGGCCAGATTTTGCTACCATCTGAAAAAGGGTAGGGAGCAAAATTGGACATAAAACCATAATCATCATTTACTTTATAAAATTTAATTTCTTTCACATTTACCCTCGATTCCAAAATCTCCTAATGATTTTTGCTTTTCTTTTAATAACTGTGTCACATAGCCAGGGTCCACCTTGAGGAATAGCTTCAAGGTATCATGAATTCGCCAATAATTATCTTCAGATTTGTCCAAGATGGTTGCAAGGAAATGTTTCAAGTAGGGGATGTATTCCGTATAATGTTCCTCACTAACCAAGCGATATATTGTTGAAATATCATAATATCCAATCTCAGCCTGTTCGATGATTTTACAAACATAAGGATAAATTTCTCCTCTAGCCATCTTCTCTTCGCCCAAATCATATCGGCTCGCCCAATAATTAACGATATCATATAGAAAAATCCGATTGGTATCATCATAACCATACAGACGATGCGAAATCATCCCTTCTAATTGCCCTTGACTGAACATCTGAGTCAAGATATCAAAGCCTTCTCTAATTCCCCAAATGGTCAACAATCTAGAAGCTTGATAGCGTATATAGTCATCATCACTGTCCGATAATGAAGTCAACTTTTGAATGGTTTCTTCAGGAACATCCTCTAGATCAACATCTTCCAATATATCTGCATAATCAACCCCTTCAGGGACTTTATAAAATAAATCTTCAAATTCTTTATTGTTCATCACTTCTCCATTATTTAAAACTCCGAGCTGTCACTCAAAAACTTACAATAATTACACAAATATTTAACAAACCGGAGTATCAATATCTTAGATCATCAATCGAGTTCTAATTTTAATGACTTTACATAATTCGATAATATCAGCAAAGCTTACCGTTCCAATAAATAATTAGCAATAACCTCTTTTAATTCGGTAATAGTCTCATTCGTTACTTTTCTTATTTCAACATCATTATTCCAATAGTAAATGTCAGTTAATCCCCCATGCGGGGGGAAAAGTGCTTGATATATTGTCAATTTATCTCTTAAACTCATTCCCTTATTAGTATTTGCATATTCTTTCAAAATCTGTAACTGTTTTACCTGTTGAGCAATAGTTTTAATATTATATTTGTCAATGATAGACAACAAATGATCAATCGATTCTAAAAAAGTTTCTTTCTTACTAAGTGTTTACCATTAAAAAACCTCATTAAGTACTGCTATTTTTGCATACAACAGTAAAGTTAAATTTCTTTAATCTTACTTTTCCTTAATTTCTATTCTACCAAAATATGGCCCTGAATTCATACGAAAACAAAAAAAAGAGCAGCGAACTGAGCTGCTCTCTATTTGGTTTATTTTTCTACCATTCCGCCCTTGATAAGACTGTCTTTCGTTACTGAATAACTAACTGTTTTGTCATCTAGGGGATTAAAGCCTGGGACGATTTCTTTTAATTTATTAAAATCGATTTTTGTGTAATCAATGGTATTGCGGATATAAAAGATTCCGTCTTTGTATTCTGATGTCAGTTCAAATCCATGGCCCATCAGATCTTTGAATTTTTCTTGGCTTTTTGCGACGGCTTCTTTCATGGTTTCAAGAGGGTTCTCACCAGGAACTTTTGAGACGTCGTAATCATCAACTTTTTCTTGTAATAACAAGGTATCTCCCTTGTAATATAAGGTTACAGTGGTCTTACCTGCTTCATCACTCGTTTCAAGAACGGTTTTTTGTGCACCTGCTAGTGCATCCTCTTTTTTGCTTTCATCAGTTGATGACTCTTTTTTCTTTTCTTTAGCAGATGATTTGCTTGTTGCTTTACTGGTCGCTTTAGTGGACGATGGACTAGTAGATTTTGTAGTCTCTTTTTGTGCGCAACCAGCTAAAAGAAGACCCGCTGTCAAGAAGACGGCTAACAATTTTGTGGTTTTATTCATTTTGAATCCCTCACTATTTTATGATGGTTAAGGAAATGACTGACTTCTGAAATGAGTCATTTAGCAAGATCAAATGTCTTTTTAGATGTTATTAGAAAAGCCTCAAAAATGATGTTCGCAGTCCCCTCCTTATCGATCATTGTAGCCATCTGGGTGGCTGGAATGCCATGCCCAAGCCGTTTGTATGATGGTTTCGATATTGTCAAATTTTGGTTGCCAGCCGAGAATTGCACGCGCCTTCTCAGAGGATGCGATCAGGGTATCTGGATCTCCTGGTCTGCGATCGGCCAGCTCAAGTGGAATCGGATGTCCCGTCACCTTGCGGGCTGCTTCAACGATTTGAAGATTAGAGAATCCGGTCGATGAGCCCAGGTTAAAGGCAGTCGATTCATTCCCCTTGCGGAGATACTCTACCGCTAAAAGATGGGCATCTGCCAAGTCAAATGGATGGACATAGTCCCGAACATTGGTGCCATCTGGTGTCTGGTAGTCATCTCCAAAAATAGAGATCTTCTCGCGTTTGCCTTGGGCCACTTGCAAGACGATCGGCAAGAGATGGGTCTCTGGTCCATGGTCTTCCCCGATGGATCCATCTGGCTTGGCACCCGCTACATTAAAGTAACGAAGGGGCACATACTTGATCCCGTAGGCTTGATCGGCCCAACGCATGATGGTTTCCATCATGAGCTTGCTTTCCCCATAGGGATTAATCGGTTTTTGTGGAGTGGTTTCAAGTATTGGAATTTCTTCTGGAATCCCGTAAGTGGCAGCAGTTGAAGAAAAGACGATGTAGTGCACCCCACATTCATGCATGACTTCCAAGAGTTTGACCATGCCAGCTGTATTGTTGTCAAAATATTTCAATGGATCTGCCATGGACTCAGCGACCAGTGAGTAGGCCGCAAAGTGGATGACCGCATCGATATCTGCATGTTCCTTAAAAACAGTGCGCATAAAGTCTTGATCCGCCAGGTCTCCTTTGTAAAAGACGGCATCTGGATGCACCGATGCACGGTGGCCTGTGACCAGACTATCGACCACGACGACTTTTTCCTGTCCTTCATTGACCAAACGGTCCACCATGTGGGAACCGATGTAACCAGCTCCTCCGAGTACGAGTATTGCCATTTGTTTTCCTTTCGCTTCTTGTCTTCTCTCTTATTGTACCAAATTTCTGCCACTTCTCCACACTTAAAGCGTCGCAACAAAGTGTCTAAAGGCAGCTTGTCCTTCTGCTGTTCGCTTGTAGACTCCAGCATCTTCCAGCACGCGCGCAAAGATCTGCCCAACTGATTCACGGACAAGGGCTTCTGCCTCTGCTTCCTCTGTGATGGATGGGTGAGTGGCTTTCAAATCATCTGCCCAAGCCTGGTGGTAGGTCGCCACAGTATTCTCACGTCCAAGTAGATAGTCTTGAACCTGCTTGAGCTCTTCTTTGAGACGAGGTGGCAAAATGGCCAAGCCCATGACTTCGATCAGGCCGATATTTTCTTTTTTGATGTGTTGCACATCCGCATGTGGGTGATAGATACCATCTGGATGCTCTGGTGAGGTTTGGTTGTCACGGAGCACCAAGTCCAGTTCATAATGCCCATCACGAATCCGTGCAATGGGGGTAATGGTATGGTGGGGCTGACCGTCGGATGCTGCTAAGACTTGCACAGCTTGATCCGAGTAACCTCGCCAGCTTTCTAAGATATGGTCTGCCAAGTTAATCAGCTCTTCCTTGTTATCTGACTGCAGACGCAAGACTGACATTGGCCAACAAACGATGCCCACTTGAACCTCTTCGAAGGCAGGAATGGTAAAGGTTTGGTCAAGCTCTGCCAGCTCCATAGGGAAGGTGTGGCGTCCGCCTTGGTAATGGTCATGAGTCAGGATGGATCCCCCTACAATGGGTAGATCTGCATTGGAGCCTGCAAAATAGCCTGGGAAAGTCTCTACAATGGTCAAGAGTCGCTCAAAGGTCTTGCGGCTAATGGCCATAGGAACATGCTGGCTATCGAGGAAAATGCAGTGTTCATTGAAGTAGGCATAAGGGGAATATTGAAAGCCCCAATCATGACCGTCCATGTCAAAGCGGATGATCCGATGATTGGCACGGGCAGGATGGTCTAGGCGACCTTGATAGCCTTCATTTTCAAAGCACAATTGGCAGGCTGGATAATGACTAGCTTTAGCCAGCTTCGCCGCTGCAATGTCTTTAGGATCTTTTTCAGGTTTTGACAGATTGATGGTGATTTCAAGGGAGCCATAGGGAGTTTCTGCTCCAAATGCGATATTTTGCGCAATCGCCTTGATCTTGATGTAATCATTGCGCTTAGAGAGGGCATAGAAATCAGCAATCGCATCTTCCTTGGACTGACCGTAAGTCTTCCAGAAACGATGATTGACCTGACTAGGACTGGGTGTGATCCAATCCATCAACTCTGCACCCAAGCTGTCCTTTGCGGCCATGCTATCTTGGATCTTACTATTCGCAACAGCGATTTCCACCAGCTGATCTTTGAGTGCGATCAAGTCAGCCTGATGAGCTGGGGCATCTAGCCCTTCTTCTCCAATGCGACTCATAACGCGGTTTTTTAGATAAATCCGATCCATCTCTTCATAGTCACTTGCATCAATGACGGCTGTGACAAATGCATCTAATACCAGTTCTGTCATCCTATCTCCTTTTTAATCAAGCACCCGTGTCCCCGCAGCAACCTCTGCAATATAGAAGCTTGGCGCATAGCCAACAACTTCTTCATAGCGTTTGCCAACAGCTTCTTTAAAAGCTTCAACCTTGTCTTTGTTTACGAGGGCGATGGCGCAACCACCAAAGCCTGCTCCCGTCATTCGAGCACCAAGCACTCCTTCTTGTTCCCAGGCTGTATGCACTAAGGTATCCAATTCTAGACCAGTCACTTGGTAGTCATGCTCCAAGGATACGTGGGAAGCATTCATGAGACGGCCAAAGCCTTCCAAATCACCTGCTTCAAGCGCCTTGCGTGCTTGGAGGGTCCGTTGGTTCTCAAGTACAGCATGACGAGCCCGTTTGATGCGATTTTCATCCTTGATCAAGTAGCTGTAAGCATCAAAAGCCCAGAGATCCAATTCCCCTAAGGTTTGGATGTCTAGTTTTTCTTGGAGTTCAGAGACAGCAGTTTCACATTCCGCGCGACGTTCATTGTATTTGGAATCCGCTAATTCCCGGCGTTTGTTGGTATTCATGATGACCACGACATTGTCTTTAAGGTCGAGCGGTACCAAATCATATTCTAGGGTGTTGGTATCGAGATAAATAGCCCGTTGATCAGCCCCCATACCGATGGCAAATTGGTCCATGATACCAGAATTAACCCCGATGAAGTGATTTTCGGTTTGTTTCCCGATCTTAACCAGATCTAAGCGGTCTAACTGAAGATCAAATAGTTTCTCAGCGATGACGCCAATCAAGAGCTCAAGAGAAGCTGAAGAGGAGAGACCAGATCCATTTGGAATATTGCCATAGACATAGACGTCCATACCGCTATCAATGACGTGTCCCGCTTCTTGTAAGAAATGGAGCACACCTTTTGGATAGTTGGTCCAGTTGTGCTCTTTTTCAAAACGAAGATGATCCAGTGGGACTTCAATGATCCCCTTGTCTTCAAAATTTCCTGAGAAGAAACGCAAGACCTTATCTTCGCGCTTTCTTGCTGCCCCGTAGGTACCAAGCGTAATGGCTGCCGGGAAGACATGCCCTCCGTTGTAGTCGGTGTGTTCACCGATCAAATTAATCCGTCCTGGTGAAAAGAAGGTATGATCAGCCTTCTCGCCAAAGACAGCCTGAAACTTTTCTTGTAGATCTTGAGACGTGATTGATGTAGTCATGAGAAACTCCTTTTAGTTTTGTAAACGTTTTTATACTTTTATTATAATCGATTAAAAGTAAAACTTCAAGTATTTTTAGTAAAATTTTATTTATTTTTTATATTGTCTTCAAAAAGCATACAATAGAGCTTTTCTGCCCTATCTAGGCCTCTTGTAATTTTCTATTTTGAGTTAATTTTAGTAAAGTTTTACCAAAAAATCTCAATTGGGAGTGACCCAATTGAGATTCTTCATTCCTTAGTTTTTCTTTCTTGGATAGACAAAAGATCCAAGGAAGGTTAAGAGGCTGACACCCATAAGAGCTAGGAGGTTCTCTGTTTGACCAGTCTTTGGCAATACCGATGAAGCAGGACTAGCGGATACACTTGCAGGAATCTGAGCAGTATCATGTGACACAGAGACCGGAGTAACTTGTGGTCCATCAAGAGAGCTTGCGTTTTCTTGCTTGCTAAGAAGGACCTGTGTCTCTGTGTTTCCAACCACTACTGGTTTTGTCTGATGGGTTGGATCTAGAACTGGTGAAGTTGGGTCTTGGGCTTCTGGTGTTGGTAATGGTGTTGGTAATGGTGTTGGCAATGGAGCAGGTGCTGGATAGAAGAGACCATGACCAATACGGTAAGCGTACTCTGTTTCCGACATTTTTCCATCTACAATTTTTGGAATATCCACCGGTAAGGTACCTAGGTGTTCCTTACCATTGAAGATGACTTCCACTCCTGCAGGAATATTAGGACCGAAGGCATTGTCTGGCTTGAGGGATTCTGTCGGATCCATTCCCTTATTTCCATAGACTGCTAGAATAGCTTTGGCTGCTGGATAGTTGGCTACATCATAAGGTTTAGAGATGGAAAGGACAGCTGCCTTCTTATGGTTGGTGTTGGCATAATGAACGATTTCAGTTGGGATCTTGGTTCGCCAGAAATCTTTATCCAGTTGCCCTTCATAACCGATCTCTGAAATCACTACGATGTGAGTGGCTTTTTCGAGATCTTCTTTTAGACTATCAAGGGTAGATTCTTTAGTGAAGTTCTTGGCCACAAAGGAGGTGTCTTTTGGAAGTACTCCGTCAGCAATTAAGCGACGCATACCCAAATTCAGTCCAGGAACTTCGTTTTCAAAAGCTCCTAAGAGTAAGACATGGTCCCCTGTTTGAACCTTAAATGGCAAGGTATTGTCTTCATTTTTTACAACCGTCACCGCTGCTGCCGCAATCTTGCGTTCCAAATCACGATTAAGGGTAGAGCCGACTGCTTCTTCTGCTTTTTCAGGCGTCCGAGCACTTGGATCAAAATTCAGGACCCCACGTTTTTCTTTGAGGGTGAGAATCCGACGAACTGACTCATTTAAACGTTCTTCTGAGATGTCACCTGTTTGCACCGCACGCACCACTTCATCGACAATGGTATCAATCTTGCTTAAATCGGTTTTACTGCGAAGGGTCGTTGGCATCAAGACCAAATCAACTCCAGCCTTGATGGCCATTTTTACAGCTTCGACTTCACCGAAGTTCTTAGCGATAGCATCCATTCCCATGGCATCAGAAACAATCACGCCCTTATAGCCGTATTTCTTCCGTACCAAGCCCGTTAAAATATCATCAGAGAGTGTTGCTGGGACATAGATTTTCTCACCAGTTTCTTTTGACACAACCTGATCTTTTTCAATTTGTGGGTATTGGATATGGGCCGTCATCAAGAGGTCTACGCCAGCATCCATGGCTTTTTTGAATGGAAGGAGTTCCAATTTTTCAAGTTCGGTAAGAGATTTATCCACCAATGGGAGACCTGTATGGGAATCGACCGCTGTATCCCCGTGGCCTGGGAAATGCTTAGCAGCTACAGCGACATTGTAGTCTTGAATCCCTTTCATCATCGGAATACCTAAGTAAGCAACCCGGTTTGGATCAGAAGAGAAGGAACGAAGCCCAATGACAGGGTTTTGTGGATTATTATTGGTATCTAGAACCGGAGCGAAGTCCACATTCAGGCCTAGTGCAGAAAGTTCACGTCCGATGATTTGACCGGCCTCTTTAGCTAGTTTGGGATCATTGGTCGCTCCAATGGCCATATTTCCGGGGAGAGCTGTACCGCTACCCAATCGATAGACGATGCCCCCTTCTTGGTCAATCGCTAACAAGAGCGGAATCTTCCCGTTATTGGCCTTGTTTTCAATAGCTGCCTTTTGCATATCTTGTGTCAGAGCCAGTGTCTGCTTGGTTTCTTTGACGTTTTCAGCGAAAAGAATGACACCTCCAAAGTCATACTTATCAATAGCTTCTGCCACTTCAGCATTGACCTTAGTAAGATCTTGTGGTGACTCCTGACCTGCCTCCTGCCACTTACGGAAGTCCGGCATGATCATTTGGGTGACCTTTTGCTTGAGAGGCATGTCTTCAAGCAGTTTTTCCACTTGAGGGGATGCCGTCTCCGTTGTTGTTTCCGTTGGGGAGGTTGTAGGGGTTACTGCACGGTCTGTTGAAGTCGGCGTTTCGGCCACTTCTCCCTGATTTTCTGTGGTGGTCTCTGGCGTTGGAGAAGCCACTACCTCTTCGACTGTTGCTGCCGGTTCATTGGCTTGATCCGACGCTTGAGCTGTGTCTGCTTTTGCCGTTTGGACGGACAATAGAGCAAAAGCTGCTAATAGGGCCGCAGATGGATACATGATTTTTTTCATAAAGCGACCTCCTTTCTTTCAATAGATATTGTACCATTGTTTTATAGTTTTGTAAACGGTTTCAATTTTTAATCATTGAAAGCGACTATCTAAAATTAGATACTCGCTTCTCTTATTATGTTACTTCTTCAAACACCCAAATGTGAGAGTCAAAATCACAACTCAGTTTTTCTTGATTTAAAGGCTGTCCACAGGAAGCGTCTGAAAGACTAAAACCTGCTAACATCAGTTCTGCACCGCTAAACTGTTTCCCGTCCACTTCATAGAGAGCATCTGCATTCAGTCCTTGAAGATACACACGATCATAAGCACGGTTCACTTCGTTCAATAGCTTATACTGAGCCAGAATCACTCGGGAACGATTTTGACTAACAACCGACCATACGACTTGATTTGAGTCAAAAGGAGAGCGCAAACGGTAAAAATTTCCTTGATGAATCAGAGATCGCTCTTTTTTGTAAAAAGCAATTTGCTCTTTTACTATTTCCTTCTCAGCCTGCGTCAGGTCTGCTAGATCCAACTCGTAACCAAAGACCCCAAAATAAGCGACATTTCCCCTTGTCGCAAGCGGTGTGATCCGATTGGTTTGATGGTTAGGGACAATGGACACATGTGCTCCCATCGTCGAGAGTGGATAGACTAGACTGGTTCCGTATTGGATCTTAAGCCGTTCAACTGCATCTGTATCGTCACTGGTCCAAGTTTGGGGTGCATAATAAAGCAAACCTGGATCAAATCTACCGCCTCCCGAAGCGCAAGATTCAAAGAGAACAGAAGGGAAGGCTGTCGTTAAACGATCATATAAGTGGTATAATCCTAGAACATACCGATGAAACACTTCTCCTTGCTGATCTGGAGCCAAGGATTTAGAAAAGACATCTGTAAGCGGACGGTTCATATCCCACTTAATATAGTCTAATTTCGTCTCTTCAATCACACGCGCCATTTGCTCATAAATTGCATCTACTACTTCTTCACGGCTAAAGTCTAAGACAAATTGATTTCGTCCATGACGTGGTGAATGACCTGCTACTTCTAGGATCCAGTCTGGATGAGAACGGTAAAGATCACTATCTTTGTTGACCATTTCCGGTTCAAACCAAAGACCAAATTTCAAGCCCATATCATGAATTTTCTCTGATAAAGCCCCGATTGTATCTGGAAATCGCTCGCAATTGGCAACCCAATCTCCAAGACCAACTCGATCATTGGTTCGTTTTCCAAACCAGCCATCATCCAACACAAATAATTCGACACCAACTTCTTTGGCATTTTGCGCAATCCTGAGCAGTTTTTCCTGATCAAAATCAAAGTAAGTTGCTTCCCAATTATTTAGTAGAATCGGCCGCTCCTTATCTCGCCATTCTCCCCTAGCTAGACGGGTACGATTTAGACGATGGAAAGTTTGACTCATATCGTTTAAACCATTTCTACTGTATACCAGAACTGCTTCTGGACTTGTAAAGCTAGCACCAGGGGCTAATTTCCAACAAAATTGGAAGGGATTGATTCCCACTTGAAGTCGGGTGACATCGAAAGTATCCACTTCTGCTTGGAGGAGGAAATTTCCTGAGTAAATCAGGCTGAGTCCAATAACCTCCCCTTGATTCTCAGTGGTTTCTGGCCGTTTTAAGGCAATGAAAGGATTGTGCAGATGACTAGAGATTCCACGTGTTGATTCAATTGATTGGATTCCTTGACGTAACAATGTGGAATGAATATGCCTTTCACGAGCCCACGCTCCAGAAAGCTGTATCATCTCATAGTTTCGATCAGGTAGGTCTAAAGAAAGACTAGTTACTCCTTCAATGGATAGAGGACTTGAACCTTGATTATTGATCAGGTGACTTCTCGTTATCACAGGGAAGTCTCGGAAAATACTATACTGAATACTCACCTCCACACCCGACACCGAATCGGTCAGATTGACTTGCAAGGTCTGACATTCATCCTCATTTTCAACATAAGTTGCTGGTAAACCTTCTAATCTTGGTTTTCCATTTGAAATTTCATGATCCTTATAGATAAAATCTGTCAGCCGAGAACCATTTTCCAAAGACAGTTCCAAGGCAGGATGGCGAAAATCTGTCGCCCCATACTCTGGAAATTCTTGCTGCAGGTGTTCGAGTGAATACAGAAGATCCCCTTCTTGCCGGTAAGTGGTCATAGGGCGGTGCTTCATTTCCACCAAATGACGATAATCCCCTTCTGGCAAGGTCGGTCCATAATAAAGATGGAGCAACTTCCCATCATGGGAAATCATAAAGATATAAGAAATATAATCATTTCGCAGATGAAACTGCTTGTATGTTTCCTGGTAGAGAATAAGGTCCCTCATATTTATCCTTTCTTGTATCAAAGTTCCTAGTATCATACGAAGCTTTTAAGATAGATAGAGACAAAATTTGCGAAGATCATAGCAGATCTTGAATGGCCAGACCCTGACAAGGTCAAAGTGCCAAAAGGATCACTTGCAGGGTAGAGATGCTACTAGAAAGGGGTGCAAAATCCTTTGTTTTAAAAATATTGGAGAAAAACTGTAAAATCATAAAATCTCCAGCAATCTGTCCAATCAAAAAGGGAGTATCCGAAACATGTCTCGCCTGACTTTAATTGTTTTTAAAACACAATGTCTTGACCGTTTTCTGTCACTTGGTAAGTCCCGTCTGCAAGATTGATTCGGGCTACTGCTGTGGCGGTCTGGTCCTTGTTTTGGCGCGTGATGACAATGGTATGTTCATCTGGTGTTTCCACTTCAATGCTTCCTTCTAGGTCAAAAGCTTGCGAGTTGTTCCGGAAACTAAAGAGCTTGAGAAGGGATTTCACAACTGGACGCTCTACTTCTTGAGCAATTTCTTCATTGCTATAGTAATGACGGTTGATATTGCGGCCTTCCTTGGTGTTTTCTAAGAGTTCCAAATCATTCTTCCCAGCTAGGAATCCAACATAATACACTTGTGGAATACCTGGCGCAAAGGCTTGAATCAAGCGGGCTAGGAAATACTTACTATCGTCATCTCCAAGCGCTGAATAGTAGGTCGAATTGATTTGGTAGATGTCCAAGTTGTTGTACTCTGCTGTTGAATATTTGCGTTTCACATTTGCTCCTACCTTGTAGAGCTCATTTGATGCATAGTCAATTTCTTCATCTGTCAAGATATCCTTGACATCAACCACCCCAATCCCGTCATGGGTGTCGAGTGTCGTGAATTGCTTCATCGGACTCATCTTCAACCACTTAGCAAGGCGCTCCACTTTTGAGCTATAGAGGGTATAGAGGGTCACCATTGGAAGGGCAAAGTCGTAGACATAATAGTCGTGATCGGCAATCTTAAATTGGATGGAATAGTGTTCGTGAATCTCTGGCAAGAGCTCAGCACCATAGCTGGCTGCCATATCGCGCACCTTATCCAACAAATCCCAAATGTCTGGCTCCACGAAGAAATCATTGGTGTCCAACTTCTTGACTGCATAGGCAAAGGCATCTAGGCGAATGAGGTCACAACCATTGCTCGCCAAATGTTCGATGGTCTTGCGAATAAAGTCCATGGTCACTTCCTTGGTCACGTCCAAGTCAATCTGCTCTTCCCCGAAGGTATTCCAGAGATGCTCAGTTGTCCCATCCGCAAAGGTAATTTCTTGCTTGGGAGCTCGATCTTTGCGCTTATAAATCAAGTCTACGTCTGCTTGAGTTGGACGATTCTCCGGCCAGAACTTGTCCCAGTTAAGAAAGAGATCCTTGTAAGCACTTTGGTCGTGCTTCTCTTGATAATCTTTGTAGTATTTAGACTGACGGGAAATGTGATTGATCATAAAGTCAAACATGAGATAGTACTTGTCCCCCAGGCGTTTGACATCTTCCCAATCTCCAAAGGCTGGATCTACTTGATCATAATCCACAGGCGCAAAGCCACGGTCACCGGTTGATGGGAAAAATGGCAAGAGGTGAACCCCACCTACTGCATCTCCAAAATATTTCTCCAGATTTTCATAGAGATCCTTAAGGTTATTTCCCAAGCTATCTGAGTAAGTAATTAACATGGTCTTATTTTGAATTGACATAATGGTTTCCTTTCCTTTTTTGAAAGCCAAGTCTGAAGAGACCTGGCTTTTATAAGTTTATGTATTTTAAGAATTGCTTCATAGGATACGATTTAAATCAGCAAGCTGAATCGTCCCTTTGTATACGGAATTGAACACGGGACTAATTTCTTAGGAAAAAAGATAAATCTCCTTGTGTGCAAGCACACTACGTCGATTTCCTATTTTTCTACAGAAATTTTCAGCAAGCTGAATCGTCCCTTTGTATCTTATTTCTTATTTCACTGCGCCGTTGCTCATTCCTGCGATGATATGGCGTTGGAAGAAGAGATAGACAATCGTGATACTGATAATGCCGACCACGTAAGAGGCAAAGCTTGGTCCGTAGTCGTTGAAATATTGGCCTGCGTAGTTGTATTGGAACAAAGGCAGAGTCCACATTTTGGAATCCCGGTTCAAGACAAGGAGTGGCAACATAAAGTCATTCCAGAACCAAAGGGCATTGATGATCATGGTTGTCGCATGCATGGGTTTCATCATTGGGAAGATAATGCGGAAATAGGTTGTAAATTTATTAGCCCCATCGATCTCAGCTGCTTCATCCAGACTTTCTGGAATCGAGATTTTGATATAGCCGACATAGAGGAAGAGGGTTTGTGGAATTGCATAAGTCAAGTAGAGCAAGATCAAACCAAAGGTGTTAGCCAAACCGAGTTTACTCATCATAACCGTAATCGGAATCATGATAACTTGGAAAGGTACGAAAATCCCAAGGATCAAGAGGGTATACATGATGGTAAAGGCTTTTCTCTTACTCATATTACGAGCGATGGAGTAGGCTGCCATAGGGATAAAGATCATTACTGCAAGTAAAGACAAGACAGTGATGACGACAGAGTTCCAATAATAGCCTCCGATGCCATCCGCTAAGAGGCGACTAAAGTTATCCCATGTGAAGTTGGTTGGAAATCCAAAGAAATTGTCTACGATATCCTTGGTGGGTTTGAAGGAACTAAAGAGGGTAGCAAGGAGTGGCACTAAAATCAGAACCGATCCTAGAATCAATAGAATGTATTTGCCAATAAGGGCTTTTCTTTCATCTTGTTTCATCGTGCTTCTCCTCTTAAATTTCAAATTTCTTAGATACTCTCAATTGGATGATCGAAATCACTACAATTAAGAAGAACAAGATTACGGCAATGGCATTGGCATAACCGAATTGGTTGTTTTTAAAGGCATAGTTATAAACCAAGAGCCCAAGTGAGGTTGTGGCATTGTTTGGACCACCACCGGTCATGGCAAAGACTTGGTCAAAGGCAGTCAGCCCACCTTTTAGGGCTAGGATAAAGACCATAGAGACACTTGGTAGCAAGTAAGGCAATTCAACGTTCCAGAAGACTTGCTTGCTAGTCGCGCCATCGATCCTTGCTGCTTCTGTAATCTCAGTTGGAATCGATTGCAAACCAGCTAGGAAGATGATGATGGGCATAGCCACCCCTTGCCAAAGAAGGACAAAGACAGCCGCAAAGATCGCTCCCCACTTAGTCCCTAAAAGACTGGTTTGGAGAAACTCAATGTGAAGAGCATTCCCAATCGCTGGAAGACCGTAGTTGAAGAGTTGCTTGAAGATCAAAGCCACTGTCAAACCAGACAAAACAGCTGGGAAGAAGAACCAAGCACGGAAGAAGGTTTGGCCTTTAATTTTAGAGTTCAAGACACGCGCAATGAAGATCCCAAGTGCAATCTCACCAACCACCATGGCAATGGTGATGATCGCGGTAAAGAAAATCGCATTCATGAATTTTGGATCCATGAAGAGGAGTTTAAAGTTGTTCAAGCCGACAAACTTGTAGTTATACGTCAAACCTGTCCAGTTGGTAAAACTGTAAAAGGCTCCTTGGAACATCGGCACATAGAAGAAAATTGCTTGTAACAAGAGGGGAATGACCACAAAAGCCCATGCCCAATATTTTTGTAATACTTTTTTCATAGTCTGTCTACTCCTAATCCACATCCGCTTTCATCGGGTTAAAGAAGGCATTCAAATCATTGACCATTCCTTGTTTATCACCTGTCAAGACATAGTTCATGGTCAAGGTATGGAAGTCTGCTTCACTGGTCCAGTATTGTTGCAGCCAGACCAAGTGACGATCCGTAAAGGCATATTTGGTCATCCCAGCAAGCGGTGAATCTTCTCCTGCTTGTTTGACCCCTTCGATCGCTGTTGGAGATCCGTCCACGTCGTAGTATTTTTGCATGACTTCTGGACGGGTCATGTATTCCACAAAGGCATTGGCTTCTTTTGGATGTTTGGTAGTAGCTGAGATAGACCATGCCAAGTCACCTGCACCAACGGTTAAGCTTTGTCCTTTTTCTTTTCCTGGAATCATGAAGGTCCCAATCTTAAATTTCGGTTTTTGTTCATTGATCGCTGTGATCGCCCAAGAGCCATTTGGTGTCATGAGGACATCCCCACGCGCGAAGGCTCCGATAACATCTGTATAGCCAGCACCTTCCCAGTTCTTTTGCTTCGAACCTTTAATGCGAAGAATATCCATGACCTTGATGTCATCTTTCATAATCGGATCAGTCAATTTAATAGCATTTGGTTGAGAATAACGAAGGTATTGATTGGCTTCTTTACCTCCACCTGCTGCTGTCGCAAAGGCTAATTGATTGTAACCATTGAGTGTCCAAGCATCTGCACCTGCAATTCCAAATGGTGTTTGTCCTTTGGCAACGATGTCTTTGACTAACTGTTCAAATTCATCCCAGGTTTCAGGAACCTTCAAGCCCAGTTCTTCGAATTTATCTTTGTTGTAATAAATTCCATAAGCATTGGCTGTAAAGGGAACGTTGTAGACTTTTCCGTTCACTGCATATTTTTCAGCATAGCCATTTTTCACGCGTTTCATATAGTCTTTATTGGACAAATCTTCGAAGACACCTGCTTTTGCCCATTCTTGTAGTTCGATGGACTGTGGGTAAATATTAACCACATCTGGCACATCTCCTGCGAGGACACGTGTTTTCAATACTTCACCACCGTTCGGTACATTGACAACTTTGACCTTGACCTTTGGGTTTTCCTTTTCAAAATCACGCGCGATTTCTTCCAAAGTTTTAGTCATTTCTTTTTTCTGGTTGAAATACTCGATGGTCACTGTGCCATCCGCCGATTTTCCATCGTTGGAGCAAGCACCGAGCCCAAACAAGGCTAAGCCTGTTGTCGCAAGAAGTCCGATTTTTTTATACCATTTCATTTGGCTGTCTCCTTTTATTTTTTGACAAAAACATATTGTTTCGTGAGGAAATCTCCCTGAGGAAGAACGACGGTTAAGCCGGCATACATGAGCTCAGCTCCTGAATAGACTTGGTTGGTCCCTTCTAAGCTATAGAGCGCATCTTTTTCCAAACCTTTGAGCTTCAGAGTCGGCTCGATCTCCTCAACCGTTGATAAGACCCGTACATAGGTTACAACCGTACGATCTTGATAAGTGAACTGGACGGCTGCTTGATTGCTACCATGACCTGGATTGATCAAGCGGTAGTGTTTTCCGAATTGGACAAGGGGTCGAATCGTTTTGTAATGAGCAACTTGATCTGCGATCCGATCCAACTCTTCTTGAGAAAGGCTGGTCAGATCCAATTCATAGCCTAGATTTCCCATCATGGCTACATGGCCACGTGTTTCTAGTGGTGTGATCCGTCCCATCTGGTGATTTGGCACCGCTGACACGTGAGCTCCCATAGAAATAGTTGGATAGAGATAACTCGATCCATACTGGATTGGAAGTCTGGCAATGGCATCTGTATTGTCACTCGCCCAGACCTGTGGGAAGTACCGCATCATACCCAGGTCATTGCGACCACCACCACCAGAGCAAGATTCAAAGAGGATGTGCTCGTATTTCTCCGTCAAGTACGAAACCACTTCATAGAGACCCAAGATATAAGCATGGGATTGCATCTTGGTTTCCAGGTAGGTTTTCCCATTTCCAAGCTTGGTGATATTGCGATTCATATCCCATTTGATATAGTCGATCTCATGGTTTCCAAGCAAGTCATCCAAGACCTGCTTGATATAAGCTACCACTTCTTTATTTGAGAAATCAAGCACCAGTTGATTCCGTGAATAGGTGTGTTCGTAGCCTGGGACTTGAATAGCCCAGTCCGGATGAGCCCGGTAGAGGTCGCTATCAACAGAAATCATTTCGGGCTCCACCCAAAGGCCGAATTGAAGTCCCTTGTCATGGATGCCTTGGATCAATTCTGCTAGACTTCCACCTAATTTTTCTTCATTGACGGTCCAATCACCAAGGGCCCGATTGTCATCATAACGATTGCCAAACCAGCCATCATCAAGAACAAAGAGTTCGATCCCCACTTTTTGAGCTTCGTCTGCTAGCTCCAATAATTTGTCTTTCTTGAAATCAAAGTAGGTCGCTTCCCAGTTGTTGATAAGAATTGGACGTTCTTTATGGGCAAACTGGCTAGGAATGATATGGTTTTGGACAAATGCTTGACTCTCTTGACTGAGACCGGTCAAGCCCTCATGTGAGTAGCTGATCATTGCTACTGGCGTATCAAAGCTCTGATTTGGTTCCAATTCCCAAGAGAAGTTTTCAGGATTGATCCCCAGTCCAACCCGAACTTCATTGAGTTGATTTTTCTGAACAAATCCTTCAAAATTCCCACTGTAGAGCAGTTGGAAAGCCAGGGCGGAGCCCGCATCTTCAGTCACTTCATGATCGGCAAGGATGAGGGCCGGGGTCTGGGCGTGTCCAGAAGCACCTCGGTTGGAGCTGATGGAGAAGATTCCTTGCTCCACTTGCTGACGGCGGACTGTTTTTTCTCTCGCATAGGCTCCTTGCAGAGTGATGATATCGTAATCAGTGGCTGGCAGATCGGCCAACACACTAAGAGCCTTGTGTATTACAACCTTTTCATCACTCAAGTTTTCAATCTTTGAGAAGCTGGTGATGGTTGCCCGATCCTCGTAGGCGGTGTAGTAGAGGGTCAACCGCAAGGCCGCTTGATCATCTTCAAAGACCAGTGCTAAGGTTTCGGCTTTATCTACTGAGTGAGGGTTCGGAAGACCGGTCGCCTCAACACTACCAGAGTAGATATTGGCTCCGACATAAAGGAAATCCGTCACCTCTGTAACGCCGTGCTGGATCTGAATAGACGGTTTTCGAAAATCTCCTAGTCCGTGCTGGCCCAAGACCTGTCGCTGGGTATCTAGACTAAAAGTTCGATTGTCAGGTGTTGGATTTCCAGCGAAAGCATGGTCCTTCTCATGAACCGTATTGGAAAAATGATAGGACGGAATTGGGCGCCCTAGATGCTTGAGCATCAGGTAGCCATCTCGATTTTCAAGGATGAGGCTCAGTCCCTTACTTTCTACATAGAACAAATTTTGTTCGATACGAATTGCCATATCTTCCTCCATTGGACCCTAAAAATATCACTATGTATTTTTATATTTAGTTCCAATATTTTTCTTTTTTTCACATGTCTTTATTTTACCTGTTGTAAACGCTTTCGAAAATAGAATTTTGTTGGGCTTATATGGTAAAATGTTAGGTAGGAGGTTTACCTATGTTAGTCTTTTCAGAATACCAAACCGACACTATTGATCTAGCCCTTGATTTTTACGGCTACGAAGATTGCCCCAAGAATTATGAATTTGGTCCTAGCTTTCGAGACAATTTTGTTCTGCATTTTATCACCAAGGGAAAAGGTGTCTTTCACATCAATAAAAATGAAATCCATTTAGAAGCCGGGGATCTCTTCCTTCTCCCTAAAAATATGGTGACCTACTACCAGGCAGACGCAGAAGATCCTTGGTCCTACTACTGGATTGGGATTAGCGGCACCAAGGTGAGTGATTTCATGCGCTTTTCAACCTTACATGCCAAAGGCTTTCTAAAGAAAAATGAGGTGGACACAGAGCGGATCGGGCTGTTTATGGAGCAACTCGTCCACAAGGCAGAGGCTTCAAAGATGACCTCGCACTACCAACTCCACCTTCTCTCTCAGATTTATGAACTGCTATTTCTTATCAGTGAAGTGGCACCTGATAGCCATCGGAGCCATCCATCTCCAACCTATCAACTCTATCTGACTTGCAAGCATGTGATTGAGACGTATTACGCTAAAGAACATCTCAGTATTCAAGAGATCGCTGATGACCTCAATGTCCATCGCTCCTACCTAACAACTGTTTTTAAAGAGTTTCACCAAATCTCTCCCAAAGAATTCCTGCACTCGGTCCGCATGCAACGGGCCCAGCAGTTACTGACCAATACAGACGAAAGCATCAAGATCGTGGCTTACTCTGTTGGCTTTTCAGATCCCCTCTATTTTTCAAAGGCCTTTAAGGCCTATAGCCACCTGACTCCTAGCCAATATCGCAGCAAACATAAAATTTAGTAAAAATTTATTTCTTTTTACTAGTATTTAGAGTATACTGGAAGTAGAAATCAATAAAGGATGAACCATGGCAACGATTAAAGACATTGCAGAAAAAGCAGGCGTTTCTCAGGCAACGGTCTCTCGCGTCCTCAACCAGGATGCGACCTTATCGGTTGGTGAAGACACGCGAAGTCGGATTCTTCGCATCGCTGAGGACCTGCATTACCAAAAGAAAAGTCGCAAAACAGCGGCTCAACCAGTCGAAGATTCTCATAAAATCGTCATCTTTGAATGGTACACGCGCGAAGAAGAATTAGAGGACCTCTACTACTATGCCATTCGGATGGGCTTGGAGAAACAAGCCCAGGAATTAGGCTATGAGATCTTTCGTATCTTTAACAAGGACGATTGGTCTTTGATTCAGGAGGCAGACGGCATTATTGCTCTTGGGAAATTCAGTCCCAAGACCATTCAAGATCTAGAAAGCTACGGCAAACCCCTGATCTTTGTCGATAGCAATACCCTCTATCTGGGGCATTCTTGCGTGACGACAGATTTAGAAGATTCTGTTATCACCGCTCTCGAGCATTTTCTTGAGCATGGCCACAAGGAGATCGGACTCTTGGTTGGGCAAGAAGAGACCGCAGATGCGACACCGCTTCAGATGGATCCTCGTCAACGAGTCTTTCAACAGTTTCTCACGGAAAAAGGGCTTTATGAGGAGCGCTTTGTCGCTGTCGGTCAGTTCTCAACTGAGTCAGGCTATCAGATGATGGAGCAGCTGATTCAAGCACTGGGCGACGACTTACCAACTGCCTTTTTCATGGCCAGTGATGCCATAGCTGTTGGGGCCCTTCGGTCCCTTCAGGAGCACCAAATCGCTGTGCCTGATCGCGTCAGTCTCATTTCCTTCAATGATACCTCGATTGCTAAGTATGTCTTTCCTGCCCTCTCTACAGTGACCGTCTACACAGAAGAAATGGGCAAGCAAGCCATTCAGATGTTGCGGCAAGCCTTTCAAGGGAGTCAACCAAGTGTTCCCTGCATGGTCAAATTAGCCACCAAACTGACGATTCGAGACAGCAGTCGCTAGGAGGTCTTAGTCTTATGAAAACACACGAAATCCTCTTTCAAACCCTTTCTCAGGCAGATGATTATGTCAACGGGGAACAGTTGGCAAAAGAATTAGGCGTTTCCCGCACCTCCATCTGGAAGGCTATTCAGCGCCTGGAAAAAGATGGGGTCGTCATCGAATCCCTAAAAAAGAAGGGCTATAGACTGGTTTCAGGCGATATTCTGCTTCCTGAGGTCATCGCAAGCAATACCCAGTTGACCGTTACTTTGAATGAAGAATGTCATTCTACCCAATTGGACGCAAAATTAGGCATGGAAGCCCATAAAGAGGGCAGGGCTCTCTACCTGGCCAAATCCCAATCTGCTGGAAAGGGCCGCTTTGGTCGCGACTACTACTCTCCCAATCAAGGTGGCATCTATATGTCTCTTCATCTCAAGCCCCAACTCCCACCTGCGGAGCTCCCCCCTTATACCCTCATGGTCGCAGGAGCCATCTACAAGGCTATTAAAAACCTGACCCTGATCGATGTCGATATCAAATGGGTCAATGATATTTACTATCGCCATAAGAAAATTGGGGGAATCCTAACCGAAGCTATTACATCCATTGAGACTGGCCTTGTCACGGATGTCATTATCGGAGTCGGTCTCAATTTGGCTATCCCTACTTTTCCAGATGAGCTAAAAAATAAGGCTGGTTCCTTATTTGAAGGCCCTTGTCCCATCACCCGCAATGACCTCATCAGCGAGATTTGGAGGGAATTTCTTCATACGGATATCGATGAACTGGTCTACCTCTACAAAGAGCGCTCCCTGGTCTTAGGACGAATCGTTACTTTTGAGCAGAACCAACAGACTTATCAGGGCCTCGCTAAAGACATTTCCGATACCGGCCAACTCTTGGTCCAGTTAGAAAATCAAGAAGAAATCTGGCTCAATAGCGGAGAAATTTCCCTCAAGCAGTGGAATCTATAAAACAGAGCTCACAACTCAAAAAAGAGTCTGGGACAAAACGATGTCTCAGACTCGTTTGATTAAAATAAATCCACAGGAAAAGTAAATGCTCCTAGTAAAACATTATCTGCTCAAACTGTTTTATTACATTCTTGGGTATGTAATAAAACCAGCACAATCAAGAAGAGATTAATAATTAGTAATACAAGTATTTTATTATGTTTGATTTCCATAACTATATTATGGTCGGTCGCCTTCTTCTTATCAAGAGGTTTTGAAAAATAAAATTGTCAACATACTAATAACTAAATTTAGAGAGTGGGACAGAAATCGGTCATTCGTTAGAATTCGATTTCGTCGTCCCACCTCCGCACGGTTGAGTAGGGCTGTATAAGCTGATGAAATCAGCGCAGTAGAGCCCACTCAACCACTGCGTCTTACTCGATAATCCAAAGACAATTGAGAGGCCAGGACTTTTGTGTCCCAGCCTCATCTATTTTCTTATCTCACATAAATATTTCACATGACCAGGCTCATCAAATTCATTTTTCTCAATAGCATACGCCACATTTGTATCCTTATTGAGAAATAGTATCATAGAATATGGTGCCATGAAACTTGCTTTCTCTTTCAAGAACCAAGAATCAAAACACTGGTCTCCTTCGTACAACACGATTCTTTCATATTCATCTACATCATCACCTTCTGAAAGTCGTGCTCTTACTTCAAAATTAGCGCTGGGTTCTTTTCTCAAGATATCCCCAATCCAGTAAGTTGCTTGTTGAAGCGAATAGAAATCAGCAATCCCCCAACGGAAGTACTCTCCCATTTTTTCTTCTACAAATTCAAAATCTTCAGTGGTGTCCATATCTCTAAAACTTGTTATTCTCATATAGTATTCTCACTTTCTATTGATACAACTTGTTTCTATTTTACAGCAAGCAACAAGGCTAGCTTGTTATTTAAAGGATCTTTCTTAGTTGCAGTAATTTGATTCAAATCCTTATATAAATTTATTATATCAAATTTATGTAATTTTGTCAATTTTGTCAGATTTAGTACACACTAGGATAACTGAGAGTCAATTCTTGACCTAGGAGATACACAATATAAAAACGCTTAATACCTTTGTATAGGATAAGCGTTAAATGACAAGAGCAAAAGAAAAGATTAATTATTGTGGTCAATTTTCATCTAAATCCTTCAGTGCCTTCTTATAAGCCTCACTATCTTTCTTATAATAATCACGCTCTACACCAGAGATATCTACAGTAAAGACACCATCTTCATATATATAACTTGTTGTACGGTTTAACATTTGCGAGCCCATTAACTCAATTGTTTCATTCTTTCGATCAATTACAAAGTTGTCAGCAACACTACTATCAAGTATCCCTTTATTTCCTGAGATAGTAAATGCTCGTTCATTTCTAGATTCACTAACCCAATAATATTCCCCATCCAAAGTCTGATTTCTTTGATTAGAGCATGAAATTAAAGGCATACTCAAAATCGTTAAAAATAGTAGAATCAATATTTTATTCATTGTAATACCTCCTTAATTGTTTATGTTATAACAAAATACCATTACAGGAATACTACGAAAATATCTATGATAACAGCAATTTTTAAAAATGTCTGTTACAATAGCAAATTAATCTCACAAAATCAAAAACGCACTCTATTCTCCATAGTGGAGCTAATTAGAATGCGTCATTAGGGACTAAAAGATGACTATTATCAACTATTTATCGTCACCTTTAATCATATTTTTTACGCCTTCGATTGCTCCTTCAACAGCATCTTTTGCGTCTTCTGCGACTTCTTTAACTTTAGAAACTACTTTTTCAGCAGCTCCTTCTTTCTCTGTTTTCTTATCGCCAGTCAATTTACCGAATCCTTCTTTGACTGCGCCTTTTGCTTGATTGATTTTTTCTTCTGTAGACATACTATTACCTCCATCTGTAATTTATTTTATATCAACTGCATCTTTTACTTAGTTGCCTTTTTCTTCTGTGATTTCAAAATATGGAATCTTTTCACAAATAGAATCAAATCATAATCTTTTCCTGTTATAAAGATTATGATCTATTTTTGAAAAAAGAAATTTATTCCTTCTTCCCTAAGAAGAATGAAACTACACAAACAACAATGACAGCTCCCGCAATTGAAGGAAGCAATGCCATACCTGCTAAAGATGGCCCCCAAGTGCCCAAAAGGGATTGTCCAACTGATGAACCAATTAAACCTGCTAAAACATTAGCAATGATACCCATTGAACCACCTTTTTTAGTAATTCCTCCTGCAATGAGACCAATAAGGCCTCCTACAATAATAGACCATAGCATAATGGGCCACCTTTCTAAATCAAAGAATATTTATTTAAATATTATCTATCTCCATTGATTAATAATATTATCAATTTGGATTGATAAAATAAATAGTAGAATTTTAGCTAAAATCTTATTTCGGATATTTTTTCCAAAATATTTTTCTATGATTAATATAACTATAACCCTTTACCCAAACAAAGTCAACTAAAATGCTTGAGTATTTTTAAAAAGCATAAATATTCTTATACGACAATAAACCTTTATATAGTAAGATTGTTTGCGTTTTCACAACATTTTAATTTAGGTTAATTTATATATTCATTTGTTTATATATCTATAAAAGCGTGTTTATTTTTGTTTGTTTTCTATATTATTTGTTCTATCTCGTTCACCAACAAAATGAATAAAAAATTCACTTTATTATATTTTGTGTTTAATTTTAAGATGGTATATCAGTATCTATTCGATAGAAATTTGAGCTTTTTTAAAAAATTTTTTTAAAATACTATATTCTATAGAGAATTTTTTATAAAATTTGACGTATACTTTTATAAAATGTATAATATTTATATGTAAGCCTTTCCAAGTTAATTTGACTTTTAGCTTCCATTCCAAGAGTGTCTATTCATGACACTCTAATATTTTATTTAGAGAAATTTGGAGATTATTATGGATTTTAGAGAAATATTGGTTCAACCAGAGCATTCAAAATTAAGCAGCTTCAATACTCAACTTGAAGGTTTTGAAAAACTTTTTGGAGATAAGGACTTATTAGACATCCGAGAAGATTTAACCAAAATTAATAAAGATGAAGTCATCGCTCTTTGTTCAGAAATAAAAGGATATAAATCTGGCTTTCTGGATACATTATCTTTAATTGCTTCAGATTCTAATATAGAGAATTATAGGGATGTCTTTGAAGAGTTATGGACTGAATATGAATTTGATAATCGTATCGATGACTTACTTGCTCGTTACCCATATACAAACGTTGAAGAACGAATTGATTATAAATTGTTAGAAGAGTACGGAACAACCTCACGCGAAGAGGTAGCCAGAATGATTATCGAGGATTTAGATACTTCATCAGATGGAGAGGCTAAAAAACTATTCCTTCAAGAGTTTCTCTCTATGCAAAAGAGAGAAAATGATAACTAATAATCTTTAATATCTTCATTACCATTTTTTCAGTGTATTAAGAGGAAAAAGTTAATAACATGGCATTATTTTTGTGTTCAAATTTTTTAAAATCAGGTAAACTAATTAAGAAAAAGGTCGAAGGAAAAAATATACTCTTCATCCCTGCTGCTTCAATTGACGAAGAGTACAAAGGTTACGTAGACTCTGCCTGTCAATTATGGCAAGAGATGAACGCTAATGTTATTGATCTTGAGTTATCAGCAGCCTCATCTGATCAAACCAAAAGAAAACCACCTCGAAGGTGGTTCCTTTTTTATCAATCGTCCATCACTCCGCCTGTGAGTTGGTACATGAGATAAATGTGCTCCAGGACTTTGACTTTATCCATATGATCCACATCTTTAAAGCCTCCTAATGCCAGGAGCGGGACAAAACCAAAACATTGGTTATAAGACAGAGCACCATGTTTTGACACAGCTTGTCTATATAAATCAAGTTCAAAGTTATCAGTCACATATGAGTTATCTAAATACTGAAGGAAATATTTCAAGCTCTTTATAATAATGTCGCAGTCTTGAACGTTATATTTTACAATACCAACAAATTCATTCTCTTCCCAAGTAATAATATCTCCAAATGCTGTTACGAACATAGGAAAAGCGACGTCTCCTCTGAAATAACTATCTTGGAGAAGCTCTAGATAGTCATCTGGATTGATAACTTTTAGATAACCATCTAAAAAGGTTCCCAGACCATCTTCCTGCCAAATCTGTAGCAACTCAGCTGGGACTTGGTCCTTGTATTTTTCAATAACTTCTTGGGGCATGTCTGCCACTTTTATAAAGTTTTCTAGCATGTTTTCCTCTTTCTAGCCACTTAAGCTATAGCTTGTAGCTTGCCTCTTCCACGCCTACATAGCGCTACATTCTTTCTAAAAATCTAGTCCGATGATGATCCATTCATCGATGATATCCCAAAAGTTTAAATTTCCTTTGGGAAACTCTTTGGTGGACCAAAGATAAGCTCCTGTCTCCAGATCTTGGGTCAAATCAAGTACTACATAGGTCCCCATCCCGTTACTGAAAAAGTTATAGCAAGAGGTCAAATCCATCTCCAGCTGGTCTTCATATTCCCATTCAAAATCAGAAACTGGATCAATGACTTCCAAAGCATCTAATCCCATACTCTTACTAGTAAAATCATAAAAACCGTTATGAATTTTCGTATAGAAGTCAATAATACTATTATCAATCTTTTCTATCGGATTCTTTATCTTTTCTTTAAGTTCTTGTTCAGTTACTGGATTTTTCCCTTCATAGAAAAACTCCTGTTTAGTTTTGAAACCAAGAACGGTATATAAAATAGAATACTCTTCTCCAATTCTCATCAACTCAATGTCAGTCAGATTTGTTTGTAGATAAAGAATAGTATTGCTCAATTCCCTTGCAAGATATTTCTGCCATTCTCCTAAAACAACTGATTTTCTATCTTCCAAAGTATCGGCTAGAAATGCCGCTTTCCAATATTCTGGAATCGGTGCATTCAAAATCGTTGATTTGTCGGTTATAAACTCCACTTTCTTTTCAGATGATAGCGTGTATCGATTTAAAAATGCAATCTTCTCATTCATCCGTTGATCCATTTTATCCTCCGATTTAATTTCCTATTTACGTTTCACTCTGCCTCTAGTATACCATAAACTATATGTACCAGCTTTGATCAAGTCATAAAGAAAACTACCTCAGAGGTGGTTAGAGTAATCCGTTTTCTTCTTGAACTAGTCAGTTATAGGAGAAAGAAATATCTATAGAAGGATGTCTTGAGATCCAATCTCAGACAGAATACCATTGGTAAATTTTATCCCTACTCCGTTTTCCTTGTCCCAATCACAATCACATATAAAACCAAATTCTTCAACATGTTCATCAAAAGTCAAAGGGAACATAATTTGTTTGGGTGTCAACAGGGAATAAATTTGTTCCTCATCTCCAATTTTATCCAAAAAATATTGTTTTGCTCTGATATTGGTGTAACCCGAAACAATATCTGCTATTTCACTATTATAGTACGACACAATGGCAGTATTCGTTTCGTTGATAATTTCATCTAAGTGCTCTTTAAAAAAGATATATGCTCTTTCTTGATTGACTTCAAATTCTCCATCAGCATCTGCGTCAATATTCATTTCTAAGACAGACTTCTTACCAAAAATAGTTACCGTAATATCTTGTATCCAACCATAGTTATAGTTTATTTTTCCAAAAATTTGATGATTCAATTCCATTATTTACAACTTCTTATCTACAAACCTAATCTTTCTAGAACAACTGACACATTCAACCATAGAACTCCAAAAGTTCAAGTTCCCTTTTGGCTGTTCCTCTATTCACCTGTCACCTGCGCTTCAAATCTAATATCTCTGTCTGAAATATTCGTGATTTTTATTTGTTTTGAGTTTGGAATCTCAAATTCCCAAGATTCTTTAGATTGAAGAACGGCACCTTCTTTTGATAAATAGATACTATTATTTGGATCATTTTTGATTATTTTTGTTGGGATATTACTTGATGATGAGTAGGTTTCGCTAATTTCTTGCTTCAAAACATCATAATTCGTCCCTACAAGGTTTCCTTCTCCACGCTGCCACCATGAGGTTTTCCCAGATAATTCTAATTTCCCTCCAGAAATCTTAGATAGATATAATTTGGGGGAAAATTCTTTTTGTTTTGAGGTCGGAACTTTTAAAACTATGGAATCGCCTGGTTTCAAGGTGTAACTCGCATTTTTGAAATACAAATAAATATAATAGGAAAACACAATCGCTACAATTGCAACTACTCCAGAACATCCTAGATTCCATTTATTAAATTGTTCTCTTTTGTTTTTCACACGCACTGCTCCCTCATTCCTCCTCAGCAACTCAGATTGAGACATGTCACTAGTCTGCTCCAAGATCCTCTCTCCAAATATCCTTCATGGTCACATCACCCCTAATTTTTGGGCTAAAGCGACTAGAGTAGATGGAGGTCCAGTTTACTGATCCACCACTCGCGCTTTAAAGTGGGCTGGCTTATCGTCTACATTGGTGATGGTGATGGTGAATTTCTTATTATTCGTGACATCAAAAACTTTCTCGCCTATGAAGGTGATCACAATCCCATCTTCTACCAATTGAATATCCTGTTGATTGTTAGGAAGCTCCTTAGAACCACTTTCAGTATCACTTATCTTCACGACCTTTTGTCCTTCTACTTCAAATAACACATCACCAAATTGTTCAGACCAAACAGTCATTCCAGATAATTTGATTTTTTGATCATCCTTCTTTTCTAAAATCAATTCCGAATTATACTCCAACTGGTCCGTATTGGGATAAACTTTTAATGTAACACTTTGACCAGGCTGGAGGGTGTAGTTTCCATAAGTTAAAATCGAATAAACAAACCAGACTGCAAATGAAGCATATAAGAAGCCAATGATCTTTCGTGAACGTTTGCTTTTAAAACGACGTAAAAGTAAGACGAGAGAAATAATAAAAATCAGGGGTGTTATCATTTGTCTTCCTTTCTTGCAACTAGAACGAGGCACTTGTGGATCAACTGTTTATAATTTCTAAAAAGTTACCGATCCACCACTTGCGCTTTAAAGTGGGCCGGTTTATCGTCTACATTGGTGATGGTGATCTTGTAGGGCTTTCGTTCCGTCACCCCAAATACTTCCTCTACTTCCCCTTGAACCACTATTCCATCGTTTTCTAAATAGATGCCCTTACTTTTATCATTCGGTAAGTCTTTACGCTCTGTTTTGTCTTTTAAAAAAATGAGCTCCGTTATTGTTTGCTTTTCAACACTATAGACTATATTACTATCTTTCATCCCCCAACCTTTTCGACCGGACAATTTTAACTTCGTATCATCTAATTTTTTAAAATGGAGTTCCGAATTATACTCTAGCTGGTCCGTATTGGGATAAACTCTCAATTGAACACTTTGACCAGGCTGAAGGGTGTAGCTCCCATAAGTAAAAATCGAATAAACAAACCAAACCGCAAAGGAAGCATATAAGAAGCCAATGATCTTTCGTGAACGTTTGCTTTTAAAACGACGTAAAAATAAGACGAGAGAAATAATAAAAATCAGGGGTGTTATCATCTGTCTTCCTTTCTTGCAACTTGAATGGGTAGTCACACTTTAAGATTCATTTTTAAACTGTCATAAAAGCGATTCCTACTCTTTATGTACCTTCTATTTAATCTGCTCCAAGATCCTCTCTCCAAATATCCTTGACGGTCACATCGCCCCAATTCTTTGAGCTAAAACGACTGGAGTAGATTGAGGTCCAATCTTTCAGGACTTTATTGCGGAGTACGTCATCTGCTTCCTTGCGAATATCTCCAACAGTCTTTCCATGCTTCGCCAGAAAGGCATCTACTTGAGACTGGAGAAAATATCCTGAACTCTCATCATCATAGTACCACATAAATCGTTCTAAATGTTGATTGTTTACATTATAGATGTATTCAACATTAATAGTTGTCTCTGTATCTGGTATTCTCAAACGCATTTCTAGTTCAACCTCTGTCGTACCCTGAAAGTTAAAATAAAAATTATATCCTAGAGAATGAATAGTACTTGGTAAATCTACACTTTCGTAATAAATAGCGTATTTATACAAATCTTGGGATCCATTGTCGACGATTTTTAAACCTTTTAACTGATAAAAAGCTCTACCATTCCAGAGAAAAGTATAATTGTGATAATCACTTTCCTCATAATATATTTCATCAAAAATATTATGTATCCGTTGATGCTTATAGTACTGAAAACCAGCAAAAGATAGGCAAAAAACTATAAACAGTGAAATTAATAATCGTTTCTTCTTCATGTTCTCCCTATCTCTTCTTTTTAATCTGATAAAAAACAAAACTGACCGTAGCATCCAAAAGAATTGCATATCCAAAAATTCTTATGGTTGCTATGAGCCAACTTGGGCTATTTTCGGCATCTAAATTCAATAGTTTTAAAGACACTGCTAGAGTCAAAAATAAGACAACTTCTGTAGTCAAGCGGTGTTTGGCCTTTTTGAGATCTATGGTTTTCAAGAAGAACTGACTCTGATCTTCCTTCGGTCCTTCTTCCCAATAGGTCTTATCCTTACTTCTCAGATAAAGGAGATAGCCAACTTCAACGATTAATCTTGAAAAAGCTGAAGTAAAGACGATATTGCTCACAATCCCAAATGTTTGCACATAATAACCAGATAAACTAGCCAACCCTCCGCCTAACACAGTGATTCCGAAAATAATCCAGAGGGAGGATTTGCTATAGACACTAGAGGCGGCGATAGAGTTCCCAACAGTTCGTTTTTCTGAAAAACCTCGTCCTAATTGCTTTTTTAACCAGCTAACATTATAAACCGTCAAACTAAAAAATAAAACAGTGAAACTCAACCAATACATCAGCGAGTAGATCAGCGAATCTTTTAAAACCTCATTCGTTAAAATAGTGAGAATATAATCCATTAAAACTAATGAGAGATGGATCCCGTTGATCAGTACAAAGAGCATCACCGTACTCAAGAGTTGATGCTTGTACATGAATGGTTTGCTGAATGACATGATTTGACAGACCAGGATGAGCAATAGAAGGAGACATAGAAAAAGAAAAGGGACATTCGAAAAGGGATCTACTGTGAATTGCTCCTTGATAAAAAAGTATAGATGAGTCAGGTCGATGCTCCATACAAACAAACCAGCCCAGGCCAAACTCAACATTCTAACAGAAGCTCGCGTAGAACCTAGCGCTTGAAAATATTCCTTATTTAATGCTTCTGACTGACGGTTCATCTCCCACTACTCCTCTTCTAGCTGGCCACTTTTGATCAACTTTTTATAATAGGATTTGCTGTACCATTCGCGATCACTTATTCCCAGATATTCCTTGTATTCCATCGGATACTTATGGATATAATAGGCTTGCACAATGTGGGCATCGATGAGTAATACTACTAAATAAGCATATACAACAAACAAAACAATTAACAACAAGCCTAAAGGATAAAAATACCACAAAACTGGTAGCTTATTTACCAAATGATAAACTAGAGATACAGGAAAAAGAAGGGCCATCATTCCTAGTGTCATCAACAGGACTTTCTTCAGAATTGGCTTTGGTTCCTCATCATTCAATCGTCTCTTGAGATTCTGAATACTATTGACAATTATCCAGAAAAAGAGAGCTATTCCCACAATCAACTGAAGCCAGAACCCCAGCAGAGTATAGGCATCAAAGGCTACAGCACTTGCTAAGTAGAAGACTGCTAAAAATGCGGAAGTTCCCCATGGAAAATAGAGAGGGAAATAGGTAAAGACCTGACTGCTCAAGCGCTTTTTCGGCCAAAAAACTGGAATAGAAGCAAATAGATAGGTTAAGTAGAATAGCAGACTAACAGGTTTTAAAAATGCCGCCATAGATCGAATCAAAGCAGTTGAAGCATAAGATATATAATATACTTCACCTTCTAAACCGATGTTACTTGGCATATGAATGGATATAAAATATCCTATAACACCAAAAAAGATAAACATACAAAAAACAACTGTAAAGAGCCGATTAAGTTGGCCCATATGAATGGGATTTGGCATCCCTGCAGTCAGTGAAAACTTGCCACTGGTTACGATCTTCTTACTGTCTTCGAAGTCAGCTCCAAATAAACTGGTTCTTTTCATTCCTTACTCCTCAATTCCTTCATTACTCTGGATTTACTCCTCTTCTAGCTGGCCACTTTTGATCAACTTTTTGTAATAGGATTTGCTATACCATTCGCGGTCGCTAATTCCTAGATATTCCTTGTATTCCATCGGATACTTATGGAT
>NZ_JBDGEA010000022.1:0-12558 GCF_040908565.1 Streptococcus parasanguinis
GCCCTACTCAACTGTGCGGAGGTGGGACGACGAAATCGAATTCTAACGAATTACCGATTTCTGTCCCACTCTCTCTTAAAATAGATTCAAGATTTTACCTAAGAAATAAAGCAAAAGCAAGAGATAAGATAAGGCTGCACTCATCTGATAGGTTCGGTTCATAAAGCGAGCCTCTCCTCTTACTGGAAAGACATAAGCCAACATGACCCCAGCTACTAAGCCACCAATGTGGCCCGCCATACTGATGTCTGGCATAAAACTAAAGATCAGATTGACCACAATCAAGCTGGTATAGGACTGACTCAAGTGGCGAATATAGGGACTTTGAACAATAAAGCGCAGAGCGCCAATGGTCCCAAACAGTCCAAAGAGGGCTGTAGATGCGCCTGCTGCAATCACATCTGGCGTAAAAATAGCAACAAAGACATTGCCCATCATGCCTGATAAGAGATAAAGAGCTAAGAAAGCCTTGGAACCAAAGAGATCTTCTGCCAAACGTCCCAAGTAATAGAGGGTGATCATATTGAGCACAAAATGTTCTAGGCCGATATGAACAAAAGTAGCTGTCACTATTCGCCATAACTGGCTAGGATCGACTTTCACAGCCTCTCCAATAATACCACCGCTATAGTAAACAGCAGCACCCGTTTGGTAGTCGCCTCCAAATCGGATAAACATGGAAAGAAAGACTGCCGTTGTGACGAGCAACAAGAGGCTGGTCACAGGATAACGACGATCAAAGAGTAACTTCATAGACTAGCACCTCCTGAACGGCCTGATCAAAAGCATCTGGTTGAAACTCCTTCTGCTGGATGGAATAAATCGTACTCACCGTTTTTCCAGCAAAATCTGCTAAATAACGATCATAATAGCCACCGCCATAGCCAATTCGGTAGCCTTTTGACTGGAAGACCAAGCCCGGTACATGGATCAGATCAATCTCTGACTTATCCACAAGCTTTCCTTTTTCATTGGGCTCCAGCAAACCAAAGCGTGTCTTTTCCAAAATATTAGGATCGTATTCCACAAATTCCATCCGACCTTGTGGATAGGTACGGGGAACACAGACACGTTTCCCAAGTTGAAGAGCGGCTTGGATCAAGCCAGCTGTGGAAAATTCGTGGCCAAAGGACAGATAGGTCGCAAGGGTCTTTGCCTCCTGAAAGGCTGGAAGCTCCAAGAGACGTTGAGTGAGCTGGTCATCTGCTTGAGTTTTCACGGATTCTGGCAGCTCTTTCATGGCTGCTATGGTTTCTTTTCGTAGTGTTTTCTTCATTCCCTACTCCTTTTGTCTAGCTTTAATTGTATCATTTTTTATGAAACATCCGAACAGTTTGCACACGAGAAAATAAAAATCCAACTCCAGACGGAGTTGAATCAATCCCTTATTGATTGGCTTTCATTTTCAAAAAATTACCAATGTTTTCCACAGCAAAGGGAAGGGCAGCCTCATTTGGGCTCATCTTCGGATGGTGCAGGGCATAAGGGGTATCAATTCCAAGCCAGAACATGACACCAGGAACCTTGCTCAAGAGAAAGCCAAAGTCTTCTCCTGTCATCGCTGGCAAGATATCAATCAGGTTCACGTCTTCCTCAGCTGTGAAAAAGTCCATGAGTTCTTTGGCCAACTCTGGTTGGTTTTCCACAGGCAGGTAACCTCCTTGCTTGAGTTCCAGATCTAATTCTACATCAAAAGCGGCTGCAACCCCTTCCGCAATCGTTTTGACCCGTTTTTGAGTCAGGAGGTTCATCTCCATGGTCAAGGTCCGGATGGTCCCATGAAGGAAGGCCGTCTCAGCGATCACATTATTGGTGGTTCCTGCATGCATGGAACCAAAGGTCACCACAGCACCTTCAATTGGATCGACATTTCGACTCACTACCGATTGGACTTGGGTAATGAAGTAAGAAGCTGCTACAAGAGCATCATTAGCTTCATGTGGAAAGGCAGCATGCCCTCCCTTTCCTGTAAAGGTGATCTTGACTTCACAGGTCCCTGCAAAAAGGGTACCGGTATTGGTCGCAACGTCTCCCACCTTCAAATCAGGGCGTACATGCAGACCATAAAATTCATCAGGGAGCCAGTCACCAAAAGCATTGTCCTTATACATGAGCATCCCACCAGCCTCATTTTCTTCAGCTGGTTGGAAGAGAAAGAGCAGGTTATTCTTTGGTTGCACTTGGACCAGTTGATCCAAAAGCCCGAGGGCTGTTGTCATGTGCATATCATGACCACAAGCATGCATCCGTCCTTCATGCTTAGAGGCAAAATCAAGGCCCGTTTGTTCCACAATCGGTAAACCATCTATATCTGTCCGCCAGCCAATGGTTTTTTCAGGAACAGTCCCATGGAGATACACCAGAATCCCGGTCCGCCAAGTCCGTTGCTCTACAAAGTCCTTATCTGCTGTAATCTCTGCGATTCGCTCTAAGAGGTAGGCTTGGGTTTCAAATTCTTCCAGGCCAATTTCAGGGATTTGGTGCAAATCCCGTCTGATTTTGATTAAATCCAATGTCATCGTTGTCTTCTTTCTATTAGAATAGAGGCCTTACGGCCTCTACCATTCATATCTTATAAATTACGCAAAGCGTCTTCCAAGGCTGTTTTTTGTTGTGTTTTTTCGTCAATTTCCTTGATGATGCGAGCTGGGACACCAGCTACAACCACATTTTCAGGGACATCTTGAGTAACGATCGCTCCAGCGGCAACGACTGAACCGTTCCCAACTTGAACTCCTTCGATCACAACAGCATTGGCACCGACCAAGACATTGTCACCGATCCGAACAGGCTCAGCAGAAGCTGGCTCAATGACACCCGCAAGAACGGCACCTGCACCGATGTGGCTGTTTTTACCAACTGTTGCACGACCACCAAGGATAGCCCCCATATCAATCATAGTTCCTGCACCGATTTCAGCACCGATATTGATGACAGCCCCCATCATCACGACAGCATTATCTTCGATGGTCACTTGGTCACGGATGATAGCGCCTGGTTCGATACGCGCATTTAGATAGCGCTTATCAAGCAAGGGAACAGCTGAATTACGGCCATCTTGTTCAACCACATAATCCTTGTTCTCTGTCAAGTTGGCAAGAAGGGGCTCGATATCTTTCCAGTCACCGAACAACACATTACCTAGTTTTGTGACAGAAGCTGGAACAGCTGTTGCCAATTCCCCTTCAAAGGTAACTTTCACATTTGTTTTCTTTTCTGCATTTCCGATAAAAGCGATAATTTCTTGAGCAGACATTTTTTGTGCTGTCATAAGATTCTCCATTCATTTCAATTAAAGGTATCCATATTATACCACAATCCAAGTAAGATGAACACCTAAGGCGACGTGGTTGTAGCCGAATCCTCCAGGCCTGTTATTTCACTGATGGTGCGATTGCTTCCAAAGTGAATCGTAACTAAACGCGCATCAGAAAGTTTATAGTGAAAGGTTAAAAAAGACTCTGAACTCATCATACTCGACCAAGAAACACGGCTAGGAATTCCTACGGTATTCACAAGCTCTGAATAGCTGGTTCCTATTTTAATATTGGCAAAATCCTCTCTGTTCAAACTGCCATTTTTATTGGCTAATCGCTCACTGTTTAAGTTCTCAAAATTAAGAGAAGATAGACGGCTACCAATTATATTTGAAAGCAAAACAGATACAGAAGAAGGGGATCCTTCAGCCTCATAATCCAAACTTGTCATGAAAGGACCGACACTACCCTCTTGGTAGGTTTCTTCCCCACCACTAGCCTTCCCCAGTATAGCTACCACATCCTGCGGAGACAGATAAGTTGAAGAGGTACGGCCTTGATCCCCCTCACTTAAACCAGGAATCAGGGAAATCGCCTTCTCATAGGTCACTTGAAACTGAAATTCACCTTCCGGTGCAATCAAAGTACTCGTACCACTCTTCAAGGTTTCCTTTCTAGTTCCATAAGACCGGCCAGTGTTTCCGTATTCACTAGTAGTAGATGAAGGATGTTCCTCACTATGGATACCTCCTGAAGCCAGATAGGCAAATAATCCCAGCATGGCCAATAAACCAAAAAAGGCAGCTAGCGAAGACCCGCCACTATTAGAGGAAGGAGAGTAGGTTTTCGCCCTATCCGATTGGGAGTCTAGTACAGGTTGTCTTGGTTCTGAATGCCTGCCTCCCCCTATTGAAGCCAGATCGGCTTCTGAAATCAAGCGGCTCCCACCCTGATGCTCTACTTTTTTCTCAGCTGAGGGAGACTGCCCTATTGTATCTTGTGCTGGTGTTTCTGACCTTGCTTCTTCTGTTAGTGGTGTAGCAAGAACGACCTGAGCTGATTCGTCTTCAGGTGTAGCAAATGAGCCTTCCTTTGGATCATACGATTCCTTCTTCACACCAATCGCTGGTTCGTCTTTTCGTTCCTCTTCTTGTTTCACCTCTTCCTGAAAAGCAGGGACTTCTACCACTTCTGGCTCTTTTGTGAGCGTATCTTCTAGCTTCTCAGGACTTCCTTTTTCTAAGGGTGCTTCTTTCGGCTGGCCTTTCGAAAACCGACTCTGGTGCTCATTTCGTAGATGCGACCAGTCTTTATTTCCCATTGTCCTCTCCTTTTATTTAAAATGCTTCGGCTGATTTTTTTACTGTGCTGTAGATGTAGAGGAAGCTGGTGTGGTCGCTACCTCTTTCGATTTGATATCCTTGATGGTTTGCCGGCTATCAAAATGGATTTGAACCGTTTGAGAATCCGATAATCGATAGGTAAAGGAAGGCGCTTCCCCGTAACCTAAAAGCCCAGATACATATATTTCATCCGGAATCCCTACCGTATTGAGTAGGTCTAAATAAGGCATTCCGACCTTGATAGTGGCAAAATCGTCCTTCGTCAAGCTCCCATTCTTATTCGCAAATCGGTCACTTTTTAAGTGTTTCAAACTTAAAAGAGAGATCCTGTAAAAGGCACCTGTTTTTTCAAGAAGAACCTTCCCATCTGCATCCTTTGATTGGTAATCTAATGTCAGCAAAAAGGGACTGGAACTGCTATCACTATACGTTGCTTCCCCACTCCTCGCTTTACCTAATGCTGCAACGACATCTTGTGGGTCTACCGTCCCAAAAGAGGTCTTTTTTTCTTCCACTGCAAAATTAGGAATGAGAGACATGGCCTTTTCATAGGTTGGCTGAAATTGAAATTCATTAGCTGAGGCGATATAAGAACTATTTTCACTGGTCAGATATTCCGTTCTGATACCATCACGTGATAAACCATTGATCCCCTCACTCGAAGAAGATGAAGAAGAGCTTTTATTAACTTCGTTTTGAAGCACAAACACAAAAGCCATTAACAAGGCGAACCACCCAAAAAATCGCAAAAGCGAACCAATCCCCTCTTTTGAGGAAGAAGGGGAAGACGCCATCGTATCTGAATGGCTTCTAGTATCCTGATGATTGTCCATCCCTATTGAAGCAAGGTCAGCCTCTGAAATCAAGCGGCTCCCACCCTGGTGAGAGGAAGCTGCCTTGATGTCTGTCCGTTGATCGTCCAATGATGTCTCCTTTCTTATACCAACACCAATTTCTTGGCTTTTTTCTTGAATTCCATCACCACTTCTGGCTGTCCTGGTAGCTGGTAAGTCGCGCGATAGCCCATTCCGCCATCTGGCATTTCCCCCCAGACCAAGCGTTGAGGATTTCCTAGTTTCTTCATGAGCTGGGCGAATTCTGTACCTTTTTTCTCTTTTTCAGTAGTGATTTCTTTCTCACTGCTTGTCTTCTCTTTTACATCCAACAAATTCGTCGCATCCACCATCGTCAAGCGATACCCCTGGTCTCTTTCCTGTTCAAACCACAAGGTCACACTTTTCTTGCCCTGATCGGTTTGCTTAGCCGCATAGGTTAAGACGAGAACCGTTTTATCCCCTTGGGCTGTCTTAGTGTAGCGAACTTTTTGAGCTTTTCCCCATTCCGTCACAACTGTTTCCAAGCGGGTTCCTGGTTGCTGACTCTGCTTGAGACGGACTTTCAAATTCGCCACAGCTTCGATGGTCCATTTAAACTGTTTGATTTCTTGTTCCTTGCTGACCAAATTCTTGTAATCCTTTGGCTGGAAACGAGTCAGTGTTTGGTCCTCCTTGGTATCGGTTCCCTGCTCTTGCACCTGGATGCTTGCAATCGCAAGTAAGAGTCCTAAAACAAAACACAAAAACGGCAGCAAGAGTTCTTTTCGATTCTTTTTCATCCACTCGATCATCTGCTTCACCCCTTCTTCGTCAAACGATACTGACCAGTCTGTTCGCGTTCAAAGGTCAAAGAGACCAGTCCATCTGTCACCTGATAAGACAAGGCTAAGACTTGCTTGTCCTTTGCAGAGGTCAAACTAAGAGAATTGGGAAGACCTGATTTTTTCAAGACATCTTCTACTGCTGTCCCCTTTTCATTTTTTCCATCTAGCGTCTGATAGCCTGTAAAATCTGCCAATTTTAAGTTCTTTTTGCTCTGATAATGAGCCGACTTGGGCGCAAAGCCTTGAATCGAGCTCAAATAAAAGGTATCATCCTGCTTTTGAAATTCTATGGTATAAGGATGAATCCCCTGCACAGGAGCCCCATAGCCTAGCTGGACTTGCGCTCCAAAACTCGTATCTTCTTGTGTAAAACTCGCTGCTTTTCCAAATTTTTTGACGAAGGCAGACAAACTTACCCAACTTTTTTGTACCTTTCCTTCTCCCCTTGCAAGCTCTAATGACAACAAGTCTTCTAGAGCCGGCTCATTTGAAGAAGGAGCGACAAATTGTTGGCTAGCTTCTTGCATGCGAGACAAACTCAACAAGCGATCTTTGGGCAAGGTTTGCACTGGATGAATCATAAACACCAAGCAAATACCAATCATAAAAGCCAGCAAAGCCCCTGCAGCTTTTTGTAGGATCCGCTTATGATTTTCTATCCACTGTTTCATTTCTTCCATCCTTTATGCTCTTTCTATCTAAACTCCTTCTATTGTATAGAAAATTAGCGCATTTGTCTTGTCTTATTTGAAAGAAAAAAGGCTTGCGCCTCTTTCTTGTCTTATCCTTTTAGAAGCTATCTTTACTGCTCAAAAGAAAATCTCCATTTTCTTGGCGAATAAAGGTCAAATCTACATAGTCCCCATTTTTCTTTTGGAAGTCCATGACCAATTCTATCTTGTCTGAATCATCAGATGAACTCACCGTCAGATTGACTGCATCACCGTATTTTTCTAAAAGCCCTTTGTAAGAGGTCCCTCCAGCACCGGTCTCACTATCTCCAACCTTGAACCCATCTGCGAAGTTATCCTCAACCGTAAGATTTTTCCCAAATTGATTAAATTCAAATTTGACAAGTTGTAATTGTTTCCCATTCTTAGAATAAGTCGCTTTGACCTCTTTATTATAAGAGTTATCATCCCAGAATAATTTCAATTCTCCGTTTTCAAATTGAACAGAGCTAGCTTTCCCATAAGCTTCAACCATTTCCTCAGGAGTCTCCCCATCATCACTTCCTGTTAAAAACTGAAGTCGCTCGATATCTGACTGTTTCCAGCTAAAATCGTCTTCCGCATTTTCTGAAGTCAATTGCTCCAAATCAATATTGGATGAAGAACCAGTCTGGTTGCCTGACCAAGAAGTATGCTTTCTAGATGGTGACGTGCTAGGGCTGGCATGACCAATCAAATAGCCACTGACTCCACCGATGAGGAGACCCACTAAAATCCCAAGGGCAAAACGAATCGCCTTCTTGTCCGCAGTATCCATTGGTTTTCCAACGGGAGGAAGAGGAGCTTGCGGAATCTGCATGCTAGGACTTGTAGCTGTTTGTGGACCAACTGGTTCAACAACCACACTTTGAGGAGCTTCAGGCGCAGGCTGGAATAGAGGGGTCGGTTGGGGAGCAGCGGGCACTACCGCGTCTTCTTCAACTGTCGTTTCATCCACTTTTGGGAGCTCCACCGTTTCTGAAATAACGGGCTCTTTTGCCTCTTCTTCCATTGCTTTCTTCGTCTCCGTCGCTGAAACGCCACTAACTTCTGGAGCCGCCAAATCTTCGGTTTCTTCTTTTGGGACAAAGGCTGGCGCAGCCACATCAAATTGAGGCTCACCCTCTAAGGGCGTCTGTTTCATCAATGGTTCTTGATCTTTCTCTGACATTTTGAATTCTCCTTTTTATTCTTCTCTTCTACTATAACATAAAACCAAGCAGGGACCAACTCCTATCTTGATGGACTAAAAAAGATCGGAGAGATATCCGACCTTTTAGATGCTTATCTTAAAATTTCTTGCGAAGGGAGACAATAGCAATCCCTGCAAGTGAGAGCAAGCCCAAGGTTGCCAAAACGACACCTGTTTCTTGACCTGTTTTTGGCAATAAGCGTCTGACGACAGAGTTGCTTGAACTTGAGGACGAACTAGATGAGTTGCTTGAGCTCGATGACGAAGTCGAACTTGAGGAGCTTGAAGATAAGCTAATTGAGCTTGAACAAGGTCTAGTTGACCATTCTTGTACTCATAAATCGCAGCTTTTGTATTTGCAGATACTGGGTGAGCAACAGCCATTCCACCAAGCAAAGACGAAAGTAACAAGAATTCAGCGACAGTCTTTCTCATGATTTTCATTACTTTTTTAATTATTTTCATTCGTTTTACATTTTATAATATGAAACAACAAATGACAATTTTTATGTTCAAATAACTTTTTATATTAAAGGATTTGAGTATAAAATAAATGTCGAAAACTGTTGCCCATCTAGAAACCCGATATTATCAGTAGTTTAGCAATGAGACTACCAAATGATAGAGATTAAAAACTAGTTATTGTTTTTTATAATTGGATCTAGGGGAAAAATTTGTGAAACTATTTTGTGGGCAAAAAAACGACCTCTTGCGAAGTCGTTCGGATACAGACGAGAATATAGGGACTCTTCCTTTTCGAAGCCCTATTTTCTTCCTAGTCTGCATCTCCTTTTAAAGCCAAACGATAATCCCCATCTACTTGCTGGATAAATTTTAATTTATATTCATCTTCATCTGAACTAGATGACTTAAAACGGATTTCCATTTCATTTGTAATGACCTTGGTTTTATAGTCTTGCTCAGCTCTTATCGAAATATAGGACGGGATATTGCTACTAAGCACTTCTTTATAAGATACTCCATCTTTCCCTGTTTTAGGATCCCCCGCCTTCAACTTATCATAATGATCAGCCACCATCGGATTGGCATCCGCTGTGTCATAATCTTCTGAGAAATACAGATTGCGTAGGTAATAATGACCATCTATCTTCATAAAGGTCAGATTCATCTCGCTAGCAGTCTTATAATCGGTGCTTTCTTCATCTGAATCGTCCCTTTCGAGTTCTCCCCATTCTAACTGAGCAGTTGTTCCATTAAATGTGCCTTTTAAGGCTTTTCCATATTTCTTCACGACCTCTTCCATAGACATCGCATCGCCTTTATCATCGTAGGTAGCAAATTTCAAGTCTCCGAGATCTGAAATATCCCAATCAAATGCTGTCTCTTTTGGGTCTATATAGCGAGCAGATATATCACGTTTTGAGACTGTACTATCTGCAGTGGTAGGTAAATGGGGGTAAGCTTTCTTGGTTACGGCATCCACACCAAAAGAGCGACCAAAAATAAGACCAATCACCAAGCCTAAAACAATTGCCCCAATCACACATCCAATGAACAAGCCCTTCCCGCTTTTTTGAGGGGTAGGATTTACTGGTACACCAAAGGGTACCTGTGTTTGATTTATACTCATCTCTCTTCTATCCTCCACTTAATTTAGTTCCGCACCAATATAGCGAAATTCTCCATCAGGCTGTGCTAAAAATTTCAAAACTTTAAAATCCCCATCAACCTCACAAAGTACAGTAGCCACTACACGTGTAGACTTAAATGTTTCCCCATTAGCAGTTATTTTACGCTCTGTCCCAATTTCAACGGTTTTTCGATGTTTTTTCAAAAACTCAGATAAGCTTGTCCCACCTTGCCCTGTCTGCTTGTTTCCTTTTTTCAGACTTCGAAATTCCTTTTTAGTCAAGGCGCGATTGCTCGAGGTATCGTCGCTATCATCATCCTCTGGATTTTTATGCTCATACAACTCATCTAATTCCGTCACGGACACACTTTTTAAATAATAATTGCCATCGACTTCGTCAAATCTCATTCTCAAATTCTGATGTTCAGAAGCTTTTGAGTCATTCCAAATAAGCTCCATTGCATTCTTTTTATAATCAACACTGGATGCTAACCCATAGACTTCCACGATCTGATCTGCTGTCAAACCATAACCTTCCCGATTGGTGTAACTCAACAAGCCAAGATCCTTGAAAGTCCATGTGAAAATAACCTTTTCTTTATCCGTTACAAAACCTGCTTTTGTTTCATTTGCTTCGGTCTTTGCACGTTCTAAACGTTTAAATCGTTGCGACTCCTTACTTGTTTGAGAGGATTGTCCCCAAACATATCCACTCACACCACCTAAAAGTCCACTAATCACAAGCGCTAACAGCGAAAATAGAACGATGTTTTTCCACTTGTGTTTTGGCTTAGTTGGATAGGACCATTGAGGCGGAAGCATTTGTGGATTTGTTTCTTCCACTGGATGAGTAGGCCCCTGCATTTGAACTCCCCTTACCTGTCCTTCTACTTGTGGTGTCTCTTGCATCTGCTCCTCTGCCGCTGCTGCAAAAGGCTGTTTATCTTCTGTAGTCATACTCTCTCCTTTTGATTCTCTTTGTCTCATTTAACGATCACAGTGAGTGAAAATCATTTGATGAACAAAGTATAAAAATACTCCTTCTACTATATCATAAATCTCCTGATGGCGCCAATTCATCACTAAATGGGGAAATAGACACAAAAAAACGATCTCTTGCGAGATCGTTTTGTCTATTGATTAAAGACGAGCGTTGAGTTCTGCTCCAAGTTCTTCAAATCCTGGTTTACCAAGAAGGGCAAACATATTTTTCTTGTAGGCTTCAACACCTGGTTGGTCAAATGGGTTGATCGCGTTCAAGTAACCTGAAAGGGCGATCGCCAATTCGAAGAAGTAGATGGCATAACCAAGAGTGAAGGCATCTTGCTCAGGAAGAGTCACGTACATGTTTGGTACATCACCGTCTGTATGGGCAAGAAGAACACCGTCAGTTGCTTTTTTGTTTACAAAGTCAACGTCTTTCCCTTGAAGGTAACCAAGTCCATCAAGGTCTTCTTCCAATGTAGGGATGATCACGTTCTTACGTGGTTTATCCACACGGACAACTGTTTCAAACATGATACGAGTTCCTTCTTGGATAAATTGACCCAATGAGTGCAAGTCTGTTGAGAAGTTAGCTGAAGTTGGGTAAATACCTTTTTGGTCTTTTCCTTCTGACTCACCAGCCAATTGTTTCCACCATTCTGAGAAGTATTGAAGAGATGGTTCGTAGTTAACCAAGATTTCAGTTGCATATCCTTTACGATAAAGGATGTTACGAACAGCTGCGTATTGGTAAGCTTCGTTTTCAGAAAGTTTGTCTGAAGTGTATTCTTTACGGGCTGCATTCGCACCTTCCATAAGGGCTTTGATATCAGCACCTGATGCAGCGATTGGAAGCAATCCAACTGCTGTCAAGACTGAGAAGCGTCCACCGATGTCATCTGGAACTACAAATGTTTCCCAACCATTGGCATCTGCTTCTACTTTTACAGCACCTTTAGCACGGTCAGTTGTTGCGTAAATCCGTTTGTTGGCTTCTTCTTGACCGTATTTCTTAACCAAAAGTTCTTTGAAGACACGGAAAGCGATCGCTGGTTCAGTTGTTGTACCTGATTTAGAAATCACGTTTACTGAGAAATCTTTATCTGAAACATACTCTACCAAGTCAGCAAGGTAAGTAGATGAGATGGAGTTTCCAGCATAAAGGATTTGTGGAGCTTTGCGTTCTTCTTTTGTTTGCAAGTTTGCAAAGTGGTGGTTCAAGAAGTCAATCGCAGCTTTCGCTCCAAGGTATGATCCACCGATACCGATCACGACCAAAACATCGCTGTCTGCTTTGATTTGTTCAGCAGCTTTCAAGATGCGGTCAAATTCTTCACGGTCATAATTTTCAGGAAGGTCCAACCAACCTAGGAAGTCACTACCAGCGCCTGTTCCTTTACGGATCAATTCATCAGCTGCAGTCACTTGTGGTTGCATATATTCCACTTCATGTGGGGCAACAAATTTACCCAAAACTTTTGAGTAGTCAAATTTAATATGAGACATGTTATTCCTCCAATATTTCTTCTCCTCTATGATATCGCTTTACAGGGATTTAATCAAGGGAAACCATCCTATAAAACGTTTTCATTTGCTAATTTTTTTATTTTCACAAATCAAGCAACGACGCAATGGCAATCGTTTGCATATTTGCACTATTTTTGGCTAGAAAATACAAAAAAAGAAGCTTCTCACGAAACTCTATTTTTTCTCTTTTATTCTTTGAATATAAACATGACTCTGGTAAGTGATAGCCCTCACGTCGCTTCACTCCTCAGGATCAATATCTCTAAGTTCGGTTGCGCCTTATAGGCTAATTGC
>NZ_JBDGEA010000022.1:12655-35819 GCF_040908565.1 Streptococcus parasanguinis
TTCATGTTACGCTATAGCCCTCACGTCGCTTCGCTCCTCAGGATCAATATCTCTAAGTTCGGTTGCGCCTTACAGGCTAATTTCATTTACGCTATAGCCCTCACGTCGCTTTGCTCCTCAGGATCAATATCTCTAAGCTCGGTTGCGCCTTATAGGCTAATTTCATGTTACGCTATAGCCCTCACGTCGCTTCGCTCCTCAGGATCAATATCTCTAAGTTCGGTTGCGCCTTACAGGCTTGATTCGTTAAGAGCTTTTATCGGTTTACAGCTTTTTCCCTAACGGGAAAAACTGCATCCATTGCTCTAAGATTTGTCTGCGTCCCTTGGACTTGACTCATCAAGAGCAATAGAAAAGAGCACACAGTTCACTTCGCTTAGGGCTGCTGGATTCCTCCCCTGACCCGCTTCACGCAGAACTGTTGCTCCGATAGGTATTATATCATAATTTGTTCGATTTGCAAAGGTCCGGTTTTTATTCTTGTGTTTCGGCCTTGGCTGCGAGTTTGGCTTGTTTTTTTCGTTCTCGACCTTGGCGGAAGAAGGTCTGCATGATGGCTGCACATTCTGCTTCCAAGATTCCTGTTTCTACTTCGACTCGGTGATTGAGGCGTTCATCTGCCAAAATGTCGTAGAGACTACCTGCTCCACCGAACTTCTGATTGGTCGCCCCGTAAATCACCTGGGGAATCCGAGCTAGACCAATGGCACCACTACACATGACACAGGGTTCAATGGTCACAAATAGGGTGGTGTCTAGCAAACGCCAGCTCTCTTCGTGCTGATTGGCTTCTTCGATCGCCATTACCTCTGCATGCATGACAGCCCGCTGCAATTCTTCCCGCGCATTATGGCCACGTCCGATAATCTCACCGTCTTTGACAATGACACAGCCAATAGGAATTTCCTCATGGGCTAGGGCAATTTCTGCTTCTTTTAAGGCCTCGCGCATAAAGGCTTCTTTCTCTTCTAAGGTGTAATCTCTCACTTACGGTACTCACTTATTTTTTATTCTGTTTCTATTATATGATGAAGCCAAAAAAAAAGCCACCAATGGGCGACTTCTTATAGGGAGATATTATGAAAAAAGTTTGGATTCTAAACAAAGTTGGGAGGTCTTTGTTTATAGTCTTAGTATAGACCTTGTATCTTAAACTAATCTTAAGAAATTTATGATCCAGAAAAAAGATGTTAATCATTACTTGGATGTACTTTTTTCCACTCTTCAAAATCCGCATAACTCTTAATTTGTGTCTTCTCACCAGTCTCACCGTCTTTCGCATAAATCTCCATAATCTCTTGGCCTTTTGGCGCAAACCAATGAAGAGCAGTGTTAAACCATTCTTCTGTACTTACCTGGCCAGGTCTGGCAAATAATGCTTCTCCATTAGAAAGATTTTCAGCCACTTTTGGTAGTTCTAAAGCCAGATTTGTATTCTCCAAATTTTTAGCCTTCTGATAAGCATTATTTAGATTCAATTTCCCGATAAATATACCATAATCAGATCTTATTTTAGATGAAAAATCTAATTTATCATATTCTTTCCCAAACAACTCATAAACTATCTGGTAATCCGTACTTTTAGCAGATTCAACCCTCTCACTTTCCATATCATACCAGATTGTATCAGCTTTTAAATCGGTCGTATAGTATGTTAATTCTAGATAATCTTTTCCTTCATATGTGATAGCTGTTAAATCAATAATCTGATGATTTATCCCATCTTTGAGGAGAATAGGGAGTAGATCAAATGTCTTCTTTTTAAAATTTGATGTATTCAAATCATAGGTTGTAATGATAACGGACTCTCCTTTATCAATTTTTAGCTTATTTGCCTTAGCATCTACTCTATATTTATAACTGGCTGTCACAAAATAATTTTGGGTCATACCAACATCTCCAGTAATGTGATTTCTATCTAAACCAATTGAAACATATTGTCTGTCTGCACCAAAACTTTGAATCGATTTTACCTTAGGTGCTTTGTCTTCAATAAAACTATATCCTAATTCTGGTTTAATGGTATAAGCGATTTTAAATCCTAATCTTAGTAATAAAAAAGTCATTGCTAAGACAGAAATTACTATCAGTATCCATTTTATCAACTTTTTCATCCACGACCTCCCCGTCCGCTAGCAATTTTCTATTGTGTTTTATGAGTTTTTCTTCTTGTTTTCTAAAAAAGAGAAGACTTTTCAGTCCTCTCTTTATTGTAACTTTTTTATTCCCTATCGTCGACTTCAAGCCGGAATTATTTACTTGACCAGACACTTTCAAGGATATTGGTTTGGTCACGATCTGGTCCGACTGAGAAGGTCGAAATGCGCACACCAACCAATTCACCAATCCGGCGCACATAGTTGCGGGCATTTTCTGGAAGCTCATCCAAGTGGCGAACACCGGTGATGTCTTCTGACCAACCTGGTAATTCTTCATAGATTGGTTTGCAACGTTTGAGTTGCTCCAAGCTTGCTGGGTAGTGGTCGATGCGTTCCCCATCCAAGTCGTAGGCTACACAGATTTTCACTGTATCCAAGCCGGACAGAACGTCGATCGAGTTCAAGCTAAGGTTGGTAATTCCTGACACGCGACGGCTATGGCGCATGACAACTGAGTCAAACCAACCAACACGACGAGGACGACCGGTTGTTGTCCCATACTCATGGCCGACTTCACGGATCCGATCACCCACTTCATCGAAGAGTTCCGTAGGGAATGGGCCATCACCAACACGGCTAGTGTAGGCTTTACATACACCGACAACCTTGTCGATCTTGCTTGGGCCGACACCTGATCCGATGGTCACCCCACCTGCGACTGGGTTTGAAGAGGTTACAAATGGATAGGTTCCTTGGTCGATATCCAACATAACCCCTTGGGCTCCTTCAAAGAGCACGCGCTTGCCGTTATCCAAAGCATCGTTCAAGATGACAGAAGTATCGGTTACATATTGCTTGATTTGTTGACCATATTCATAGTATTCTTCGAAGATATCGTCAAATGACAGAGCCTCTGCATCATAGAGTTTGGTAAATTGACGGTTCTTTTCTTCCAAATTGATGCGAAGACGTTCCGCAAAGACGTCGCGGTCCAAAAGATCCGCGATCCGGATTCCCACACGCGCAGCCTTGTCCATGTAGGCTGGTCCAATCCCTTTGATGGTCGTTCCAATTTTGTTGTCGCCTTTAGACTCTTCTTGGAGACGGTCCAATTCGATATGGTAAGGAAGGATGACATGGGCACGGTCAGAGATACGAAGGCTGTCCGTTGATACTCCTTCTTCATGGAGATAAGCCAACTCTTTAACCAATGATTTAGGGTTGACCACCACGCCGTTTCCGATGACAGAGATCTTTTCAGGGAAGAAGATACCAGAAGGAATCAAGTGCAACTTGAACTTTTTGCCGTCGATTACGATGGTGTGCCCGGCATTGTCCCCACCTTGATAGCGAGCAATGACTTCTGCATTGGCTGATAGGAAGTCTGTAATCTTCCCTTTTCCTTCATCACCCCATTGGGTTCCTACTACAACAACTGATGTCATAATTCTTTTTCATATACCATAGATAGTTCCCTATCTATGCCTTTCTTCAAACTAGGGGCAGGAGTCTCACCTGCAAGTTTGTCTTACACTCTATTATAAGAAATTTCCTCGTTTTTTTCAAGGTCGGCTATTTCTTTGCTTGGTTTTTATCCTTAAAAACCGCTTCTCATTTTCCAAACATCCATCTTTTGATCGTCATTTTAAACGTTAAAGAATGATTGTTCGTCTTTTGCCTTTTTTACTTCCTAAAACAGATCCTATTCTATTCAGTTTCTAAGCGAAACTCTTCCCTGAAAGATTTTATCCCTTCACCGTCTAAATAAATAAAGTTACTCCCTTCACCTCTTTCCCTTTTTTATGCTAAAATAGAAGCTATGGACAAAATTATTAAAACTATCTCAGAAAGTGGCGCTTTTCGTGCCTATGTACTAGACAGTACAGAAACTGTACGAACAGCCCAAGAATACCATCAAACACAAGCTAGCTCCACGGTCGCACTTGGCCGTACCCTCATTGCCAGTCAAATCTTGGCGGCAAACGAGAAAGGAGATACTAAAATTACGGTCAAAGTTCTTGGAACTAGCTCACTCGGAGCCATCATCACCGTGGCAGATACTAAAGGAAATGTTAAAGGCTACGTGCAAAATCCTGGAGTGGATATCAAGAAGACTGCGACTGGTGAAGTTCTGGTGGGACCATTTGTCGGAAACGGAGAATTCTTGGTCATCACAGATTATGGTACGGGAAATCCTTATAACTCCATGACCCCTCTTGTAACCGGTGAAATCGGAGAAGACCTGGCCTTTTATCTGACGGAAAGCCAACAAACGCCATCTGCAGTAGGACTCAATGTTCTGTTGGATAACGAAGACAAGGTTAAAGTGGCAGGTGGCTTCTTGCTCCAGGTCTTGCCAAATGCCAAGGAAGAAGAAATCGCGCGCTTTGAAAAACGCATCCAAGAAATGCCTGCCATCTCCACTCTTTTGGAGTCTGACGACCATATTGAAGCCCTTCTTGCTGCCATCTATGGCGAAGAGCCATACAAACGTCTCTCTGAAGAAGAGATCCGCTTCCAGTGTGACTGTAGCAAGGAACGCTTCATGAATGCCCTGGCTAGCTTGCCAGCCAAAGACCTTCAAGAAATGAAGGACGAAGACCAGGGAGCAGAAATTGTTTGCCAATTCTGTCAGACAGCTTATCACTTTGATGAAAACGACTTGGAGGAACTCATTCGTGACAAATCTTAATACACCTTTTATGATTGGGAACGTCGAGATCCCAAACCGTACTGTCCTAGCCCCAATGGCTGGAGTGACCAACTCGGCTTTCCGGACCATTGCAAAAGAACTGGGAGCAGGGCTCGTTGTGATGGAAATGGTCTCTGACAAGGGAATCCAGTATAACAATGAAAAGACACTGCATATGCTCCATATCGATGAAGGCGAAAATCCTGTATCGATCCAACTCTTTGGAAGCGACGAAGACAGCCTCGCACGCGCAGCTGAATTTATCCAAGAAAATACCAAGACCGATATCGTCGATATCAACATGGGCTGCCCAGTGAATAAAATCGTGAAAAACGAGGCGGGTGCTATGTGGCTTAAAGATCCCGATAAGATCTACTCTATCATCAACAAGGTCCAGTCTGTCCTTGATATCCCTCTGACTGTTAAAATGCGGACAGGTTGGTCGGACCCTTCTCTAGCAGTTGAAAATGCGCTCGCTGCCGAAGCTGCGGGTGTCTCTGCCCTTGCCATGCATGGACGGACCCGGGAACAAATGTATACGGGTCATGCAGACCTTGAGACCCTTCACAAGGTTGCGCAAGCTCTTACCAAGATTCCCTTCATCGCAAATGGAGATATCCGTACGGTTCAAGACGCCAAGCAACGCATCGAAGAAGTCGGTGCCGATGCTGTCATGATTGGCCGTGCCGCTATGGGCAATCCTTACCTCTTCAATCAAATCAATCATTACTTTGAAACAGGAGAAATCCTGCCTGATTTAACCTTCGAAGACAAGATGAAGATTGCTTATGAGCATCTGAAACGCTTGATTGATCTCAAGGGCGAGCACATTGCCGTCCGCGAATTCCGTGGACTTGCCCCTCACTACCTTCGTGGTACCTCAGGTGCAGCCAAACTCCGTGGCGCCATCTCCCAAGCCAGCACTCTGGCTGAGATTGAAGAACTTCTTCAATTAAAAGCATAGAAATAATAAAAGCAGGACCTCATATGAGGTCCTGCTTTTATAGATTATCTGTTTGCAGGCCGAGTTGTTTGACTCTAGCGGTGTAGTAAGTCATGATCAAAAAGAGGTTAGCTGTGATCAGCCAGATGGACCATTGGTGGATGAAATGCATGAGGATGGCCACGCTAATAGCTCCCGCGACAAAACTTCCAACGACAATCCCGTAGTTCATGGCCTGACGCCGATACTCGACCAAATCTCCTTCACCTCGAGCAATTCGGTACAAGGCCGTCAGCATCTTGCGATAATTTCCGGAAGTCATAAAGATCACATAAGGGTGATTTTCGATCAAGCTCCCTGTAAAGGTCAACATCATCATTCCCGTCCCAAAAGCTATAAAGGGAACTTCTACAGGTGGTATGACAGACACTAAGGGAATCAGGAGTGTCACCACAAACAAAGGAATCAACATCTTGGTTCGCCAAAAGGCTGTCTTGCGATATTCTTTGATATGGAGGGCAACCACAAAGCCGATGGAAAAGAATAAAATAGATGAAAAACGCATGATGGTATTTTCGACGCGGGGATCGTGCCAATCAGCGATGAGAAGCAGGAGGTTCCCAGTTTGGGTCGCGACCAAACTCCGGTAGTGCATGTGGCAAAAAACATCAAGGCCCCCGCCGATAAAACCAAGCAGAGCCCCCATCAGTCGTGTATTTTGTGGTAAGATGATTTTTTCTTCCATAGTCGTATCCCTTTTGATTTCAATTATGTTTATTATACCACTTTGCACACAAGTGGAGCAGGAAAAATCAGAAAAAGCCCTTGACTACAAAAAGTAGCTGAGGGCTGATAGAATGGTCCTCGCTCGATCTACTCTTTTAAGCGATAGGTCTTGCGTGGTTTTTTCTTAGGTACCCGCTTGACGCCCACTTCTTCCACAAATTCTCCGAATTTCACGAGGAAGTTATTGCTAACGATGGGGCGTCCTGGATTGATTAGATTGACCAATTCGGTTGCTTCATAAACAGTGAAAGGCTCCTCTAACAGATAGAGGAAGGTTGGATTCCAGTCCAAACGCCCCTGAATCCGCTTGATCGACTCTTGGATGATTTGATAGTGGTCAAAGGCAAAATCAGAAGCAACTAAGGCTTTCCCCTCTAACAAACACTGGGACTTTTTGAAATCGACATCGAGAAAAACAACTTCCTTGGCATCATCTCCTGCATGGGCTAAGTCTACTGCTTCTGCTGGTAGATAGACCAGATGAGCGATGGTAATGACCCAGCCTCTGGGGTCCCGCCCAGGGGTGGAAACCGTCATGAGCTGCTCCACCTTATTAACTGGAAGATCGAGCCCAACTTCTTCTTTGACCTCCCGGATACAAGCATGGGTTGCATCTTCATCCTTGTTCACAAAGCCCCCCACCAAGGCTAGGCGGTGTTGATATGGGTGGGCCTTGCGGCGAATGGCTAAAAGCTTGAGCTGGCCTTCGACAAAACAGTAGGCCACCATGTCTGCTGTGACACTAGGGGTTTCATAAGTCGGTAAGTCTTGTTCCTTGTACCACTTGAGAAAGTCAGCTTCACTTGCGACCGTCTCAAAATACTCTTTCTCCGTCATTCCTGCTGGAATCAAGAGATTGGTCATTTAGGCCACCTCCTTCTTGAGGGTTTTGGTCCATTGGTACCAGCCCACTAGACTATTGAGCGTGTAGACCCAGTACATCCCTTGAATTTGAATACTCTGATCCCACCAGAGGAGTTTCATAATATTGACAAAGCCTTGCTTTTTCGCTTCTCGGTGGACATTTCTAAGGTCTTGGATAAAGGTTATGAATTTTTCAGTGAGGTTGTTCATTAGGTGATTCATAAGCTGCTCCTTAGTCGGCTTGGTAGATGGCATCAATAACCTTCTTGGCTTCTTCATAGTTACCGAGGTAGTCTGATGCGAGGAAAGTAGTCGGAATGTTTCCTAGGTATTGCTGGCGCAATTGGTCTAGGTAATTTGAAAAGCTGGTGCGGATCTCTTCATCAGCCATGGTCATGTCTCGGAAACCATCATTGACATAAGAGCCGATCGGCTGAACAAAGAGGATCAAATCCCATTTTTCTTTAGACAAAATACTAACAAAGAGGTTGTCAAAGGTATCGGTCATGCTGGTATCCTGGCCTTCGACTTCCATGTAGTAGTCGTAGTAACCTTTGGTCACCAGGGAATTGGTATCTGCGATGACCAGGCCTCGATTGGCACTACTATCGATGAGCTTAGAGGTTTGATCATACTGTCCTAAGAGGAGGTAATAGTAATCTTTCGGTGTGAGTTCATCATCCCGAACATTGTTCTTGATCTGGTATTCACGGGCATACTCAAGACTAACAGGAGCATCGTAAAAGCGAGCCAAGTCTTTTGCAAGGGTCGTTTTCCCGTTGCTGGCGCTCCCCATGATCAAGACTTTTTTCGTGAACTGGCGACGGAAGGGCTGGGCGATGTATTTCCAGTATTTGCTTGGATTTTCCCGGATCATGGTAGCAGAGATTCCAAAGCGACGTTCCTCTAAGTGGACTTCAAACCCTCTCGCTTCCAACTCTTCCTTGTAGGCTTTCTCCCCCACATAAAAGATTAACTCTTCTGTCTCTGTTTGATACTGGATGGTATCAAGGGCTGTTTGTAACCAAGGTTCCCAACCCAAGGGATAACGAGGAAGTTCCGTCTCATCTAGCTTATAGACTTGGGTCAATTCATCATCTGAGAAGGCTTCACGGATATAGCGGAAGCGTTTTTGTAAGGTCAAGCCCACTTCTTCGCCACGGTCCCCTTCATAACCAGATACGATGACACGAATACGATCACACTGACGCTTGGCCCGTTGGATCAGGTCAATATGCCCTTGATGAAGAGGAGCAAAGGTTCCAAATACCACAGCGATTCTTTCTTTATTCATAACAGTTCCTTTTTATATTTTTTTATAAATATGTTTTCTTTATGTTTTTATTATATACTATATTTTCTGGATGCCAACACTTTTTTATAAAAAAATATATTTTTCTTTGAAAGAGCAAAAAAAGATCTGAAAAGATAAGATTTTCTTTTCAAATCTTTCGACTTTTATTCACGAGTGAGGGAGTGGCTGACACCGTCTTTCAGAACTGTCACACTGGATACAGAGCCATCTTTTCCAACTACGATATCTAGAGTCGCTGAAGATCCATCGCCTGCTGAGAGATTAGCATGGTAATGGCCGTCATCCAAGGTGTAGTTATAACCGCTGACGCCATAAGCTACGGGTTGACCCCCAGGAAGCTGGATCGTTACTTGACCACCTTGACCAATAGTGACTCCAGTGTCGCGTTTGTCAGACCAATTCCCTGCTGCTGCAGAGAAGTCCCCTGCTGCCACGGAATAGACTCCCTTGTATTGGGTATTCTCCGTAGCAGACGCTTGCTTCTTAGCATGAGCATAACCTTCTTCTAGACTTGGCAATTTTTCTTTAGCTGGTGTTGCTGGAGCGGCCACTTCTTTTGTTTCTTTTGTTACTGGCGCTGCCGGAGTCGCTGCTTTAGCTGGAGCAGGGGTTTGACTAGCTGCAGCTTGGGTATTTTTACTACCAACGGTGTGACTTTCTTCTGATTTGCTAGCAGAGGATGAAGATGCAATCGGATCCTTGCTAGTGATCACTTTTTTCTTAGAAGAAGAGCTAGTTTGTTTGACTTGACTGGTCTTTGAACTGCTTGCTTCTGTTGTCTTTTCTTCTTTATTCCCGCCACAAGCTCCTAGGAAAAGACTAGCTGTAAGAGCTAGCGCTGCTAGGGAAATTATTTTTTTGTTTTTCATAACCGAACCTCTTTTGTAACATTTGTAATATTTTGTAACATTATTGTAACACTGTTATATGAGGCTGTCAATAGTTTCTCAAATATTTTTCTAATTTGAAAGAAGTTTTAAAAATACTAAAGCCTTGCGAATGAAAAAAGAAGTTGAGATCTTTGACCTCAACCTCTCTATACAGGGCTGGTAAAAGGATATGAAATAGCAGTCTACAGGGCATATTGTGTTCCCTTATCTGCAATCCAAAACAGTGCATATATAGCATGAATTTCCTAGACAATCTCGAACTTGATCGCACCGGCTGTCGTTCCAACCTTGATGGTTTGCCCTTCTTGGACTTGGCCTTTAAGCAATAGCTCTGCTAGTTGATCTTCCACTTCGGTCTGCAAAACGCGGCGGAGTGGGCGAGCTCCCATTTCTGGATCGTAGCCTTTGGTTGCTAGCAACTTGAGCGCTGAAGGCTGGAATTTGAGGGTCATGCCTTGTTCTGCCAAGGTCGCAATGAGCGGTTTGACCATGACTTTCACAACCTGCTGCATGTCCTCGCTTGAGAGGCTATGGAAGACCACCTTTTCATCAATCCGGTTGATAAACTCTGGACGATAGGTCTTCTTCAACTCTTCAAACATACGTTTTTCCATATTGGCCTGGTCAAAGCGGATATCTTTGGCACCAAAACCAACTGTCTTATCATCCCGAAGGGCTGTTGCTCCCAGGTTTGAGGTCATGATGATAATGGTATTAGAGAAGTCGATCTTCCGGCCTTTGCTATCGGTTAAGACTCCGTCATCTAAGACTTGCAAAAGGACATTGAAAATGTCTGGGTGGGCTTTTTCCACCTCATCAAATAAGAGGACAGAATACGGTTTGTTGCGGACTTTCTCAGTCAACTCGCCCCCTTCTTCGTAGCCCACATAGCCTGGAGGGGCACCGTTGAGGCGGCTAGCGGCGAATTTTTCCATGTACTCACTCATATCAAAACGGATGAGGGCCGATTCATCATCAAATAGAACTTCCGCCAAAGCTTTGGCTAGCTCTGTTTTTCCGACACCGGTAGGTCCTAGGAACATGAAAGAACCGATCGGACGTTTATTGCTACGGATACCCGATTGATTGCGACGAATAGCCCGACTGATACTAGAAACGGCTTGATCTTGACCAATCACGCGCTTGTGCAATTCTGTTTCTAAGTTTAGGTACTTCTTGGCATCAGTTTGGGTCAGTTTTTGAGTTGGAATACCCGATAATTGGCTCAAGGTCACCAAAACATCTTGGTCAGTGACCTCTTTTTTGTAGACAATGGGAGCAGCCTCTACTTGTAAGAGCTGGGCTGCTTTCTTCCACTTGCCATCCATCAAAGCCCGGTCCAAGGCGGTCAACTCTTCTTTTACGTGACCGTTGGAATCGCGGTTTTGTACGGTAGCTGCCGCTTCATCCAAGAGATCAATGGCTGAATCTGGCAATTGACGGCTGGTCAAATAGCGGTGGGCATATTTGACAGCTGTTTCGATCGCTTCATCGGTAATGACCACATGATGGTGGTCCTGGTAGGTTTCTTTCAAGCCTTGGAGAATTTGGATGCTATCTGCAACACTTGGCTCTTCAATGGTGACTTTCGCAAAACGCCGAGAGAGAGCCGCGTCTTTTTCGATATGCTTTTGGTACTCATCTTGAGTCGTAGCCCCAACTGTACGCAAGGTTCCTCGTGCCAGGGCTGGTTTTAGAATATTGGCTGCGTCTAAGGTCGAATCAATACCAGATCCTGACCCCATAATGGTATGCAGTTCATCGATAAAGAGAATCACGTGACCGTCTTCTTCGATGTCCTGGATGATATTGTTCATCCGTTCTTCGAAGTCCCCACGGAAGCGTGTCCCTGCAACGACATTCATGAGATCCAATTCAAGAACACGCATTTTCGCGATTTCAGCTGGAACATGGCCACTAGCGACCCGCTGGGCCAGACCTAAGGCAAGGGCAGTTTTTCCGACCCCTGCTTCTCCCACCAATACAGGATTGTTCTTGGTCTTGCGGCTGAGGATTTGAATCATGCGTGAAATCTCTGCATCCCGGCCGATCACAGGCTCAAGCTGGCCTGCACGCGCCATTTCTGTTAAATCACGGGTATAATCTTCAAGACCTCCACTGGTACTTGGGGGCATGCCCATCATATTTCCCATGGTTTGGCGGTTAGGGTTTTGGGCGCGATAGAGACTCCGGATGGCTTTGATATCATTTTTGTCCCAGCCCGCCTTGTCTTCTAGATTCTTTCGAAGGGAAGCAACGGGAACACCTTTGTCTTGTTCTGTAAAGGCAAAGCCGGCAAACTCCATAACTTGGCTAGCCAAGGTCCCACGGTCTGCTAGAAGAGAGAGGAGTACATGCTCTGTTCCCAAGGTCTTGGCATGAAGAACCTGGGCAATCTCTCTTGCGTGCTTCATCATCGCTTCCATCCGATAAGAAAATGGGAAGATTTCATACCGATTGTCGCTTTGAAAAGCTTGGCCTGTAATATGCTCCGCTGCATCCTGAAATTCGTCAATCTGCATAGGATAATCGTTGAGCACAGAACCTGCCACGCTATAGGGATTATTGGCCATAGCCGTCAGGAGATGCCAAGTATCTAAGGTATTCCCCTGATAGTGGCCTGCTAGTATTTGGGCCGCTTCTATACTTTCTAACAGTGCTGTTGAATAGTTCATCTAGTCGGTATTTCCTTTTCTATCTACTTGTTGAATGATTTTTTTCAGCATACTTGCTCGTAGGACGAGAGCATCTCTACCTAGAACCTCATCGGAGGTTGTCGCACGCAACAGCTGAGTCTCACGTTGTGTCAATAATTTTTCTTCATAGAGCATCTGGAGGATATCATGGAAGACCTGCTGGCTGATGGTCTCTCCAATATTGGCTGCCAGGTCTTGGAGCATCTGATGGTGATCTGAAAACTGGACCTTGCCAATGCGGATATAGCCCCCACCACCGCGCTTGCTCTCTACAATATAGCCTCGACTCTCGGTAAAGCGGGTCTTAATGACATAGTTAATCTGACTGGGTACGACCTGAAAGACATCTGCCAACTCACTTCTTTTGAGCTCCGCCATGCCAGCTTGAGCCAGCAAGGCCTTGATATAAGCTTCAATGCTATCAGATGTGTTCTTATTTGCCATGATGCTCCTTTCTGACTTGTTTTCTTCTAGATAGATGCTCTACTCTTTAGCGCATAAAGATGCCCTTGGAGTGTTCGTTTTGATCATTGACCTTATTTGACTATTATACAATTTTTACGGCTGTAAATAAAGCAAAGACTCCATGGAAATAGGAATCTCTTTAGGAAAGGAGAAAAAAAGAGGCTAGTGGGAACTAACCTCTTATGCAAAGAAGGAATTACTCTTTGCGACGAGCGAATTTGACACTTCCACCTAAGAAACCTAGACCAAGAAGGCCTAACCAAGCAAAAAATCCACTTTCTTTTGTACCGGTTTGAGGAAGTTTTCCTTCCGATTGTAGAGAAGGACTTTCAACCACTTCTTTTTCCGGATGGTCTGAAGTCGAAACAGAAATTGCTTCTGGGGTTTTCGGTTGAAAGAGGACTGGTCTTTCTTTTTCTTTTTTGTCTTCTGCTTGAGAAAGAGTCATAATTTCTGGCTGCACCTTACTTGGAGTTACAGGAGTGGTTGGAGTCGGCGTCTCAGGTTTCAAAGGACTTTCTTCCGCTTCCTTCGTTCCGACTTCTGTGATTTGGTCCTGGGCTTCCACTTCGACAAAGGCATCGACTTCTGTCCGAATTTCTTTGCCTTCTTCTTGTCGAACCTCTATCAACTTCAACCGGCGGCCAACCTTACCTGCTTGAAGGATCTGGCTTTCGCCCTTGGCCAAGTCCTTGTTTTCACGCGTTTGAGTCTCAAATGGAATCTCCTCCGCTTCGATGAGCAGTTCTGGCTTTTCAAGAATCAAATCCCGAACACCTTCGTCTGGGCGTGTCTGCGTCAGCGGTTCATAATTGTGAGCATCTTCTAAGATGGTTTTAAGGGCTTCCACTTGATTCGCTGCAGCAACCCAATCTGGTCGCTCTTGATTCAACAACTGAGTCAATTCAGCCAATTGATGTTGAATAGTCGGTTTGAGGTCTGCTTTTAAGCGATCGAGTGAAGTAGCCTTGATCTTTTCTACTCCTTCTTTGATAATCTGTTGTAGCTCTTCTTGACTGAGCAACTGACTATCTTTTCCTAATAGGACAAACCGGTCTACCTGGATGGCTCTAGATGACTGAGGGTCATTGAGGGCTGGATCTAGGTGTAAGCGTAGCTGGTGGTAGCCTTTTGCTAGACCTTGCAGATTGACCAAACTCTGGTCGAGCTTGCGTTGATCTCCATAGCCACTGAAGTAATGATCCCCTTCGATCTCATAGTCATGCCCCCGCCCTTCTTCAAAGGCGATTTCTTTTCCGTCTAGGGTGACGCTGTAGAGACCATGACTTGGATCAACCACTCCTCGAACCTCCACACCAGTTCCCTTAAAGGTGATGGTCACGTCAATGTGTTTCTTGCCTTCCTCATCGGTCACTTGGTTAAAGCTCGACCAGGATTCTGTTCCATTTGAGAAGTTTTGATTGTCTGTCTCATGATGCCAGCCTTGGCTGTAGTGCAGTTTTGGATCTTGGTCATCCACTTCTTTACGATTTTCTGGAAGCAGGTCCTCGTTCATCACTTGGACTGTCAGCTCTGGAATAAAGCCGACCAGACTTCCTTGATCCGGATGCAACAATTTGACCTTAAAGTCATAGACATCTGTCGCCTTGCCTGCAAAATCAAGGGTTGGGACTTGGACTGTTTTTTCTGTCTCTCCATCTGCAAACTCGAGAGTGACATTGGTATCTTTATAAACCTTGCCATGAACCCCTGTTCCTGGTTCTGTGATTAATTTAAGACTAGCACTTCCTTTAGAGCCACCTTTTCTCTTGACGACGACTTGCGCTGGGTCGCCTTTCTTAACAGCTAGGGTTGGCTGGGCAAACTCAAAGAGGCCCTTTTCTTGGTTATTGAGGGCATAAATCCCTTCCGTTGCGATCGCATCTCCCTTGCTATTGACCACGGTCAAAGTATGGGCTCCTGCTTTCAAATCCGGTGTTTCATAGACCTTTTGGCTGCGTTTGCGGGTTGGACTTTGGGTATTAACCGTCGCTAGTTTTTGGCCATCGACATAGACATCCATTTCCCCATGACCAGGGTCGACAGTTGCGACCACATAGGCTTTGGTGCCTTCGAACTGATAGGTCACCGAAGCTCCCTTCTCCTTGGTCCACATAGAGGTGCCTCGAACGCCTTCTCCCTCTTCATTCCATTGGCTATTGGCCCGCTCAGCAGTCCGGTCAGAGTGATAGGCCAAACCAAGCGGATAGCCATCCGTTTCTTCAATGCTAGCTGGCGTCTTATAGACAGAGACTCCGTTCAAGATTGGAGTGGCTTGAGCATCGGTGATGGACACCCGGATATAGCGACTATCAACTGGTTGCCTTTTGATCAAACGGCGGTATCCTACGGTTGAACCAGCTCCAAAAGGAACCCATTGACCATTCACAGCCACATCGATGTTGAAGCCAGAAATCCGTTGGCCTTTCTCGATGGTTTCTTTGAGCTCTACTACATCAAAATGCTGTTCTTTTCCAAGATCGAGAACAAAAGATCCGGTCTTGGCATCATCGGCAGGTGCCCAACTGGTCTTTTCATCGCCATCTGTCAAATGGCTGGCCTTGTAGAGAGCATTGCGTCGTGTCGAGTCCGCTTCTACCAAAGCGCCCGCCGCATAGTCCACGCTGTAGAGTTGGTCCAAGGTCTGACGGAATTCTTTCAAACGGGCCACATCCGCATCCGCAAATTTCCCATCTTGGTTTGGTGGAATATTGAGCAGAAGCGGAGTTCCACGGCCAACCGATTTGAAGTAAATGTCCATCAATTCGCGCAAGGACTTAGGCTCTTGATTGTCATGGTAGAACCAGCCGGAGCGAATGGAAACATCCGCCTCTCCCACTGAGTATTGCTTCCCTTCCGGATCCCCGTGATTGAGGTAACTATTAGATGGATTGTTGCGGATCTTATCTGGATTGACCTTTTGCCAAACCGGATCTCCGGCAATCCCCTTTTCATTTCCAATCCAACGAACATTGGTCGGCTCAGCTGAGAAGATGGCAATATCCCCTTGGGCTTTGCGAATGGCTTCAAACCACTTGTCAAAGGTATAGGTGACTTTTTGAGCCCCATCGCCACGCGCTCCATCCATCCAGACTTCTACGAACTTACCCTTGTTCCCATATTTTGGATCTTCAAGGATTTCTTTGAGCTGGTTGAGGTAGTATTCGTTGTATTGGTCCTCTGTGTCCACATGGTAGAGAGGGCTGTGAGCATCCCAAGGGGAGAGGTAGACCCCCATATCCATGTCATACTTGCTGGCAGAAGCAGAAACTTCAGCTAGGACATCGCCTTTCCCTTCCTTCCAGCCACTTTTGGCAATAGTATGGTCGGTGTATTTGGAAGGGTACAAGAGGAAGCCATCGTGGTGCTTAACGACCATGATGGTTCGTTTAAAACCAGCATCTTTCAGGGTTTTGATCCACTGATCGGTATCCAGATGCTCTGGATAGAAATAATAAGGATCTTCTTGCCCATCTCCCCACTCACGATCGTAGTAAGTATTCATCCCAAAGTGGATGAAGGCTGCCAGTTCTTCACGGTGGTATTGCATTTGAGCCTTGCTTGGAAGCGGACCATAGTCTGCAATCTCAGGCTCCTCATCTAGAGAAGTAGCTGGTTGGGTGGCTTCTGTCCCTTGGCTAACTGTGCGATTTTCTTTCTCACTAGTAGCTGCTGAGGCATGCTCTGATTTTTCTTGGTGCTCGTTCACAGTGCTCTCCTCCTCTCTTTACTGTTTATCATATCTCAGTTTAATCGCCGGTGGCTCTCACTATTCTTAGTGATTCGTTGAACAAAAAGCCCAAAGATAAGCGATTGATTGTCTTTATCTTCAAGTAGCCTAGACTGTTGCTACAGTTCATCATCGCTTGTGAGATGGAGGCGGTATTCTTGTAAGATGGTGCCATCTTCTGCTTTGTGGATGACGCGGATTGGCTCACCTTCATGGACGCTTGGCACAACTGTTGCAAGACCGTGATGGCTAGCTGTTGCTTCCACTTGTGGATAAGCCCGACCACGCGCATCGATGTAGTAATCTGTCACACTTGGGTTGACACCTGGCAAGACATCGCCATTAACACGAATGGTCACCTGACTCTTTTCTTCTGCCGCAACCTTATTGGCAAAGATCTGAATCTCTGAAATAGAGCTTCCACGCTTACCTTCTGGTGTCTTCATACGGATCCGAACGGCATAGGTGTCGACTTTATCAAAACTGAAATGATTCATCTTACCAGCTGCTACTCGTTCTTCAACGGTTAGGTTGCTGACTTCTTTCCAGTTAGCTGGGTTGTTAAATGGATGGTCTATTTCGTCTTTGACGCGATTTGGATTGCTTGGTACTGTTGGAATTTGCTCCCCTACATAGTACTCAATCACGTATTCACTTGGAGCCCCAACGCCGTGGTCTTCATGGAAACCAACATGGAGGTTGTCCACTGCTCGCTTGGTCAAGATACCAGAATCTCCAAACAAGATACCGACAGAATCTTCCGCATTGTCACGGCCCCAGTTGGTCCAACGGTTAGCTGGAGCATCGGTAAAGGAAATCACCTTATCATTGACCTTAGCAACTGGATCTGCATCATTAGAGTCACTTGCAAAAGCAAGTGGCAAGACTGAGCCTGTCCATTGTTCTGCTACGTTTGCTCCCTTGACTGTGGTGCTAGAAACACGGATATGAAGACGGGTTGGAAGGTCGGTTCCTTCTACACGACCGGAGATAACAACTTCTCCTTCTTGGGCCAAGAGTTGCGGATCGACCGCATCCCAGGCTACCTTGGCAGCATAGGTCTTGCCATTAGAGTGATAGGTCCGCACGCTTTCTGGAAGAGCTGGTTTTTCTCCGACTGGAGTGGTGGTACTGACTTCTTCTACAGCGATAATGCCTTCAACTGTGACTTGAGCTTGGGCTTCTTTCTCCACACCTTCTACATGACCTGTAACTGTAAAGCTATGGTAATTCTTGACTTGATCTGCTGTCACAGCATCCCAGATCACGCGTTTTTCTTTAGGGAATCCCTTGTCATACTCAACCAAGACGGTTTCTGGAAGAGCTGGCAAAACGTTTCGATCCGTACTAATCCGTACAGGACGTACCTTCGCAACCGTCTTTTCTTCAGTATTTGGTATGATGGTAAAGCTTACTTCTCCTGTTTGACCTTGGAAGTTGGCTTCTAAATGAACCAATCCTGCTTCCCGCAGTTCCAAACCTTTCTTAGTCGCAACCGCTTTTCCTTGACTACCAGCTGTTGTTTTGACATCGATTTGATCTGCTTGGAGACTCGCCTGGCTACCATCTTGGTAATGGGCAATGACTTCAAGTGGTACCGTTTGGTCTTCCTTGAGTTCCTGTCCTTCTGGCAGACGCAATTCTAAACGCTCAATCTGTGGACTTTCTTCTTGGAATTGGACAACATAGGTCTGCACAGCTCCCGTATCCTTAGCAGTCACATAGATTTGAGCTTTCAAACCATTTTCACGGCTAGCTTGTAGGACCGTCACTTGAGCATTTTCTGCACTTGCTGTAACTTGACCTGGTTCTTGACCATAAGCCAGCGAACGGAAAATGGTATGGTTGCCACTACCAAATTTTGGAAGAGCTACTCCATCTAGCTGAACCGTTGGTTTCTTAGCCTTGGCTACTTCTCCTCCTGCAACCACTAGTGTTGCTTGAACCGTTTCCCCATTGCCTAATATTCCTGTCGCTTTCAAGCGTGCTCCTGGTGTGGACAACTGATCTTCTTGACCAGCTTCCAAGGTCCATTGATCAACTTCATAGCTAACTGTTCGGCCATCTGTGAAGACCAATTGCACAGTCTTATCCACTGTCGCTAGGTCTGCTCCCTGTGGAATTTGTTTGATGACTGGAAGGACTTGTTCCACGCCGATCACATCGACCAGAGCTTCGACTGTGCGCCCTTGAACATGACCTGTCACACGAACTTGGCCGGCACGGCTATAGTCTGCTTTGTCCCATTCAACAGCTTCTTCTTGGGCCTTGCCATCGCTATAGACCACATTGACCTTACTTGGTAAGGCAGGCTCTTCTCCCAGATAAGCACTTTGTCGAACAGGTTCCACACCTAATACAGTGCGTTCTGCTTGGTCCTTCTTACCTGTAAAGAGGCTGACTTGGTCTGATTGCAAGCGATCTGAGTCTGCATAAAGAGTAAAGGATCCTGCTTGCTCAGTTGATTTGACAATGACCACCCCTTTGCCGTTGAAGGCTTTGCGTTGCCATGAGCCATCTTCCTGCGCTTTGTAGCGTTCACGGCTGGCTTGTTCCCCATTATCGACACCGACAATTTGGCCTTGTCCATGCAAATGGAAATGCACCAAATTATTGGCAGTTGGCACGACACGACCTTCTTCATCGACGATTTCGTAGGTAATATAGGTCAAATCCTTACCGTCTGCCGCAATCGCGTGTTCTTCTTTCAACAAGCGGACACCTGCAGCCTTGCCGGCTGTTTCGACTTGATCTTTCGAGATCACTTCTCCTGCTTCGTTGCGGGCAATGGCTTCCACTTTACCTGGTACATAAGGAACCAACCACTCTAGATAGAGTTCATCCGGATTTGCCCCTTCTTGGTAGGTCCGGCCATCTACTGTGGTCTTCTTGGTAAAGGTTTTGACTCCTTGTGATTCCCCATTGACAATCAATTCCACACTGTGGGCATTGGAGAAGGTCCGAACAGGAATCCGACCTTCTTCATCCATGACACGATTGGCTAATTCTGGGTTGTCCCAGTTCCAATGCGGCAAGAGATGGACCATCGGATGCTTTTCAGCCGATACCCATTGACTTTGGTAAAGGTAAAAATCATTCTTTGGAAGGCCGGCAGTATCGACAATACCGAAGTAAGAACTTTTCACAGGTGTGTCATTTTGGTTGTGCCATGGAGTTGGCTCACCGATATAGTCCGTACCAGTCCAGATAAATTGCCCTGCATAGCCGGCATGATCGCGGTCAAAGGTCCAAGAGGCTGTCGCTGTCCGCCCCCAACCAACCCGGTCATTACCGTAGTCTGATTGTTCATAGTGGCGATCTTCTTGGTTGCTTCCGACCCATTCTCTTTCAGGGTGGTAGTAAGAACCCCGTGTCCGCGTCGCAGAAGAGGTTTCAGAACCATAAATGAGCCAGTTTGGATGTTTCGCTCGTAGGCTTTCATAGTTGGCCTCTGAATAGTTAAATCCAACTGCATCGAGCTCTGCCGCTACCTTTTCATGTCCTCCTGATCCATCACCAAAGCGGAATTTATCAGCTCCCATGGTGACATAGCGAGTTGCATCCACTTCCTTGATGGTCTTGACCAACCGACGAACGGTTGCGACAGACTTATCAGATCCATCTGCCTCACCGATTTCGTTACCGATTGACCACATCACAATAGAAGGATTGTTCTTGCCTCGCTCTACCATGGTTCGAAGGTCATAGTCAGACCACTTATCCCCTTTACGAGCTTCTGGATGCGTTGCATCCTTTTCAAAGAATCGACCGTAATCGTATTGTTTCTTACCACCATACCAAGTATCAAAAGCTTCTTCTTGGACCATCAAGCCCAACTCGGCCGCAATTCGCAAGGTTTGTTCACTGGCTGGGTTGTGGGTCGTCCGGATCGCATTGACTCCCATGTCCTTCATCTGTTTGAGGCGGCGGTATTCAGCCTTGTAATTTTCCTCAGCTCCGAGAGCCCCATGGTCATGGTGAAGGGAAACACCGTGGAATTTCGTAGCCACCCCATTGAGGAAGAAGCCACCTTCTGGCGTCCAGTTCAAATAACGATAGCCAAAGCGTTCCTTTTGCACATCCACCAACTGTGAATCCCGATAAACCCGCGTATACAAAGTATAAAGAGCTGGATGATCCGTTTTCACATCCCAGAGGGTCGGTTTTTCAACATGAAGGGTATGTGAGAGGTTGATTCCTTGACCAGCTAAAACAGATTGCGCCTCACTGCGCGTTTTTTCGCTCACCACTTGGCCATTTTGATCGACAATTTCATATTCCGCATAAATACTATGAGCTTGATCATCTTGGTTGACAATGCGGCTCTTCACTACTGTATCCACTGCCCCACCTTGCTGTTTTTCCAACTGAGGGGTCGTAATCGTAGTCCCATACTGCGCCAAATGAACCTTGTCCGTTACACTCAGCTTCACATCCCGGTAAATCCCACTACCAGAATACCAACGGCTACTTGGTTGTTGATTGACCACATGAACGGCGATAGTATTTTCACTTCCATCTGCGTTCAAATAAGGGGTAATATCATAAGAAAAGGCATTGTAGCCATTTGGGTAATGACCGACAAATTGTCCATTTACATAGACTTTGGAATCCATGTAAACCCCGCCAAATTCCAAGCGGACCTTCTTATCTAAATCTTTGTCATCCAAACGGAAGGTCTTACGATACCAAGCATCTCCACCGTTTAATTGACCCCCTTCATTTTGAGCAGGAGAGTTGTGATCAAAATCAAAGAAAATAGACCAGTCATGAGGAAGATCTAATTTTTTCCAATCCTTGATATCCACTTGACGCCCTTCTGCACCAGGAGCCGCATTCAATTTAAAATACCAATCTTTATTAAAATCACGTTCTCGATCTTGCACAATATCCTCCGCCACACGATTTTGATCTGGAGCAGCTGTTTCTTCCGTTCCTGTAGCACGCTCAGATGAAGCTGAAACAGGCTAGCCCTCGCCTTGAGGCGCTGCCTTTTCCTCAGCTCTTGTAGGAGTGATGACAGCTGGAGCTTCTGAATTTTCCGATACAACACTTGGTGCCTCAATCGAAGTCGGTTCACTTTCGAGGACTGGCTTTTCTTCCGCATGGACCCTTGAAAGACCCAAGGCAGAAATCCCAATCACAACAGATCAAGCTTCAACAGATAGCTTCCGAATACTAAACACAAGACGCTTTTCAAAAAAAGACTTTCCCATAAGAATCTCCTCTTAGGATTAACAATTAAATTTGTAAACGCTTTCTTGTACCTGCGAACACTTGCAGAAAATCACATATTAACTATACCAAAAAAAGAGGATCGATAGGTCTCAATTTCGCTCCAACTATAGTTAGATTAAGAACTCCTTTAATTAGTGGAAGTCTTTTTAAATTCCAAAAAAAGAGAAGTCTTAGGACTCCTCTTTTACCATTTTTCTTATAATCCTGGTTCTTGACCAAGTTCAGCAGCCACCATCCAAATGTTCTTTTCAAGTTCTGCTTTAGCCCCAACAAAGATATCGTTGGTTACATCATCTCCTTCAGCGTCAGTAACATCCAAAGCTTTTTGGTAAAGGCCATCAAGGTAATGGAAGATTTCAAGAACACGTGTCAAACTTTCTTCTACATTTTTCGTAAATGTTCCACGGCGTTCTTCAATATTGCTGTGTTCCAAAAATTCAGTCATGCTAGAATAAGGAGCTCCACCAAGAGTGATCAAGCGTTCGCTCACTTCATCCAAGGTTGCATCCAAGCTGTCCATGTATTCGTCCATTTTTGGATGCCAAACCATAAAGCCACGTCCACGCATATACCAGTGTACTTGGTGGAGGGCAATGTGAGCTACGTAGAGATCTGCTACGACTTGGTTCAAGAGTGCTTTTGTTTCTGGAAGACTTTCTTTATTAGAAGGTGCAAAAGTTGCTACATCAGTAGCTGCTTCATGTTTCATAGTTGTCATGTCGTTTCTCCTTTTTTTATAATGATTCTAATTAACTATATCTTTATTATATGCTTCCTCCACCAGAAAGTCAAGATAAAAGATTAAAAAAGATCATAGTTGTCAATTGAGAAAAGATACGATAGAATGTAAAAGACTAATCGAAAGGCATAACCAATGAAATATATCTTTACCTTCCTGATCTCCATGGTTCCCCTCGTTGAATTGCGCGGAGCCATCCCTTTTGCCATTGCAAATGGTATTCCCCTATGGACAGCGCTCCTCATTGGAGTGATCGGAAATCTTCTCCCAGTCCCTCTGATCTTCTTCTTCGCCCGCCATATTCTCACCTGGGGCGCAAAAAAACCGATTATCGGAGGCTTCTTTAGCTGGTGTCTCAATAAGGGTCATAGAGGCGGACAGAAATTAGAAAAAACTGCAGGAGACAAGGGAATCTTCTGGGCCTTATTGCTCTTTGTGGGAATCCCTCTTCCGGGAACTGGTGCCTGGACCGGCGCCCTTGCAGCTTCTATCCTTGACTGGGACTTCAAACGCAGTAGCCTTGCGGTCATGCTCGGAGTAATCCTAGCTGGCCTCATCATGGGGACCCTGTCCCTGCTTCTAGGAATCGATACCTTCGCACATTAACCAAAAGAGTTTTCCGTTCTTCTAAGAGTATAGACAAACTGTTTTTTACAAATCTAATAAATTCTATAAAACAAAAAAATTTATTTATTAGAATTACTCAG
>NZ_JBDGEA010000023.1:0-24854 GCF_040908565.1 Streptococcus parasanguinis
CAATAAAATGGGGGCTAATGTTAAGGGGGCAGGAACTGAGACCTTGACCATTGTTGGTGTGGAGAGCTTGCATGGGGCAAACCACAATGTTGTGCAAGACCGCATCGAGGCCGGAACCTTTATGATTGGGGCAGCCATGACTGGTGGAGATGTCTTGATCGAAGATGCCATTTGGGAACACAACCGTCCGCTTCTATCTAAGATGCAGGAGATGGGTGTAACGGTAACCGAAGAAGAAAATGGCATTCGGATTCAGTCGGATATCAGTAAGCTCCGTCCAGTGACCGTTAAAACTCTTCCCTACCCAGGATTCCCAACCGATATGCAGGCTCAATTCACAGCCTTGATGGCCATGGCTAAAGGTGAGTCTACCATGATTGAAACGGTCTTTGAGAATCGCTTCCAGCATTTGGAAGAAATGCGTCGGATGGGCGTTCACTCGGATATTATGCGGGATACAGCTCGTATCGTTGGAGGGGAAAGCTTCCAAGGTGCAGAGGTCATGTCGACCGATTTACGAGCAAGTGCAACCTTGGTCTTGATGGGCTTGGTAGCAGAAGGAGAAACAAAGGTCAGCAAATTAAGTCACTTAGACCGTGGTTATTATCAATTCCATGAGAAATTGGTGGCACTTGGTGCAGACGTGAAACGTGTAGAGGAAGAAGACGATGAAAACTAATCTTCGCTATGTTGGAAAACAGCTAGGAATTGTCCTCCTGTTGGCTGTGATTGGAATCATCATTTTTGCAGTTGGTTTGGTCATTGGTTATGGAGTGATTGGAGATGGAAAAAATCCATGGTCCATTCTCTCTCCGGACACTTGGTCAGAGATCATTGGAAAACTAACAGGCAAATAAGTTTTTAACTAAAATTGAGTAAAAAGGAGAGCAGCGAATCGAGTCAGTGACCCATCTAGCGCTGCTCTTTTTTGGAGAGATGTATGGCAAAACAAACAGTAAGCAAACGAACCAAACAAACCCTAGCAGGTTTTGTGGTGGCAACGGCCCTAGCTATTGGGGGCTATTATTTCAATCAACCGACGGTAAAAGAAGCGACAGATCAGGTTGTTTCGGTGGTGACGAGTAGCCAACAAGAAACACCTAGTAAAGAGTTAGCTAGCTCTGTATTAACGAAATCTGCTCGTTCACAATTGGGAAATGACTTGGAATGGAATGGTGCTGGAGCCTTTGTAGTTAAGGGAAATCGCACAGATCTGGATGCCAGCGTGGCTAGTCAACCCTATGCGGATAACAAGACAAAAGAAGTCAATGGAAAGATCGTACCGACCGTTGCGAACGCTATTATGACCAAGGCGACTCGCCAGTACAGAGATCGAGATGCAACAGGAAGTGGCCTAACCGATTGGAAACCAGCAGGTTGGCATCAGGTCCATAATCTGTCCGGTGAGTATGACCATGCTGTGGATCGGGGCCACCTATTGGGCTATGCCTTGATCGGTAATCTCAAAGGCTTTGATGCCTCAACGAGCAATCCCAAAAATATCGCTGTACAAACGGCTTGGTCCAATCAAGCCAATGACCCTCATTCCACTGGTCAAAACTACTACGAGACCCTGGTGCGAAAAGCACTGGATAAGAACAAGCGGATCCGCTATCGGGTGACCTTGATCTACAACCAGCCAGAAGATTTGATTCCTTTGGGGTCTCATATTGAAGCCAAATCAAGTGATGGGACCCTTGAGTTCAATGTCTTTGTTCCCAATGTACAAAGTGGGATTAGCCTGGATTACCAGACAGGAAAAGTAACCGTTCATCAATAAGCTAGAAAGCATGGCTATTTAAGTTATTTTTAAGAATGGGGTGTTACAATTGCATACCTTCTTTAAGAGAAAGGAGAATGTATGAGAACCATTTTTCGATTTTTCAGAGGAATCCTTCGCATGGCTTGGAGTCTTTTTTGGGGATTTTTCTGGACCATTGCCATCAGTTTTCTCGTCCTAGTGGGGATCATCTATTTCACAGATTCTCCTAGTTCTGGTATGGATGGATTTGGACGAGCTGCCCAAAAGGTTGTCTATCAAGTCGGCAATTTATTTGGAGATCAGAGTTTTGCATCGCGCTTTGGGATGGCACCTAGCTCACAGACCACGCAGACGGACAATCATGAGCATAGCGGTGCTCGCTGGGAGAAAGCGGAGGCCACGGTCTACCTGGATCCCAATATCAGTCAAACTTTTGTAAAAGCTTATCGGGATGCTATTGAGGCTTGGAACCAAACAGGCGCCTTTACCTTCAAGTTGGTTACAAATGAAAAAGAGGCTAATGTGGTCTTGACGGAAATGGATAACGCATCGGTTTCTGCAGCAGGAGAGACTGCCTCTCAGACCAACCTATTAACCAACCGCTTCACCCACATCACAGTGCGTCTCAATCGCCATTATCTTTTAAATTATGTCTATAACTATAGTTATGATCGGATTGTCAATACAGCTGAGCATGAGCTAGGCCATGCCATTGGGCTGGACCACACTGATGGAGAATCGGTCATGCAACCAGCTGGCTCCTTCTACAGTATTCAGGATACAGATGTGGAAGCAGTCCGACAATTATACAAGGAAGAATAAGTTTTAAAATACTTTCTAAAAGTTCTGAGCCTCAAGGGGCTCAGGATTTTTTGATGGCTCGTCTTTCCTTGTTTAATCCGTAAAAAGATAGTAAAATAGGGACATGATTATTTTACAAGCCAACAAAATTGAACGCTCTTTTGCAGGGGAGGTTCTTTTTGATAATATCAGCCTGCAAGTGGATGAACGAGACCGGATTGCCCTGGTTGGAAAGAACGGAGCCGGCAAGTCTACGCTCTTAAAAATCTTGGTGGGAGAAGAAGAGCCGACTTCTGGGGAAATCAATAAAAAGCGTGACCTTTCTCTCTCTTATTTAGCCCAGGATAGCCGCTTTGAGTCGTCCAATACCATCTACGATGAGATGCTCCATGTCTTTGACGACCTCCGTAAAACGGAGAAAACTTTGCGGCAGATGGAGCTTGAGATGGGGGAAAAAACTGGGGCTGACTTAGAAAAACTCATGCAGGACTATGACCGTCTCTCGGAAGAATTCCGTCAGGCAGGTGGTTTTACCTATGAGGCAGATATCCGCGCCATTCTCAACGGCTTCAAGTTCGATGAGTCCATGTGGCAGATGAAGATTGAAGAGCTGTCTGGTGGGCAAAATACCCGTCTCGCTCTGGCCAAGATGCTCTTAGAAAAACCAAATCTCTTGGTACTGGACGAGCCAACCAACCACTTGGATATTGAGACCATCGCCTGGTTGGAAAATTACTTGGTTAATTATAGCGGAGCTCTTCTCATTGTCAGCCACGACCGGTATTTCCTGGATAAGGTCGCAACCATTACCTTGGACCTGACCAAGCATTCCTTGGACCGCTATGTCGGTAATTACTCTAGTTTTGTGGAGCAAAAGGAGCAAAAACTGCTGACCGAAGCCAAGAACTACGAGAAGCAACAAAAAGAAATAGCTGCTCTCGAAGACTTTGTTAATCGCAATTTGGTGCGGGCTTCTACTACCAAGCGGGCCCAGTCTCGGCGCAAGCAGTTGGAAAAAATGGAGCGCCTGGACAAGCCAGAAGCTGGGACCAAGTCTGCCCATATGACCTTCCATGCCGATAAGACTTCGGGAAATGTCGTCCTGACAGTAGAAGAGGCAGCCGTCGGCTATGACGATCAAATCCTGTCAGAGCCCATCAATCTGGATATCCGCAAGATGAATGCGGTCGCTATTGTGGGACCAAATGGGATCGGGAAATCGACCTTAATCAAGTCCATCGTCGGACAGATCCCTTTTATCAAGGGTGAAGCTCGTTTTGGGGCCAATGTCGAGGTGGGTTACTATGATCAGACCCAAAGTAAACTAACGCCTCACAACAGTGTCTTGGATGAGCTCTGGAATGACTTTAAACTGACGCCAGAAGTGGAAATTCGCAATCGCCTGGGAGCCTTTCTTTTCTCTGGGGATGATGTCAAGAAAACCGTCGGCATGCTGTCGGGTGGAGAGCGGGCCCGCTTGCTCTTGGCTAAACTATCTATGGAAAATAACAATTTCTTGATTCTCGATGAGCCGACTAACCACTTGGATATCGATAGCAAGGAAGTGCTAGAAAATGCCTTGATTGATTTTGATGGGACCCTGCTCTTTGTCAGCCACGACCGCTACTTTATCAATCGGGTAGCGACCCAAGTCTTAGAACTCTCAGAAGAGGGCTCGACCCTTTATCTGGGAGACTATGATTATTATCTGGAGAAAAAAGCAGAGTTAGAGGCCCTTGCTACAGCGCAAGCAGAAGCTGAGGCCGCTTCTTCAACGGAAGAAGTCACCAGCAATGATTATCACTTGCAAAAGCAAAACCAAAAGGAACTCCGCAAAATCACCCGTCGCATTGAGCAATTGGAAGCAGAGATGGAAGAGCTGGATCAAAAAATCCAAGCCATTACTGAGACCATGCATAGCACCAATGATGCAGCCGACTTAGTTCAACTCCAGAGTGACCTAGACCAACTGACTATTCAACAGGAAGCGGTCATGGAAGAGTGGGCAGAACTGTCAGAGCAGGTGGAATAAATGGAAGATTTAGGCATAGTTTTTCGTGAATTTCGAATCAGTAAAAATTATTCGTAAAAAGAAGCTGCAGGCCACCAATGAAACCGGCGAACTCATGGAGAGCCAGTAGCAAATCGACCAGCTGACCGCCATCCAAGAAGAAGCCATGCTAGATTGGGAAGAACTAGCACAGTAAGTGTAGTTTTCTAATTTGCCTAAGGAGAACATTGTGATGACTGAAAATGATTGGTTTATGAAGCAGATTAAAGGTGTAGCCGACATGATTGGTACAACTTTGCGCCTGCATATTCAGAATTTAGATTTGGGGCAGTACGAGGATGAGGAAGGAAAACTCATCAACGGGAATCACTATCTTCAGCAAGTTTTAGAAGAGCAGCGCTTTGCGGAGGCCATTTCTTTTGTTGAAGAGCAGATGAAACGCCTACCTCTTCATCAGTATGATCTATTGGTTGATTGGCTGATTTCTTACTTAAGACAATTAGATGTTTCCGTTAAAGAAGAACATGGATTCTACGAAGGATACTTGCAAGAGTTAGAAAGGTACTTAAAGGAATTTAAGTGGTAATCAAATGGAAGATTTAGGCAAAGTTTTTCGTGAATTTCGAATCAGTAAAAATTATTCATTGAAAGAAGCTGCAGGAGAAGCTTGCTCGACCTCCCAGTTATCCCGTTTTGAATTGGGGGAGTCGGATCTGGCTACGTCGCGCTTCTTTGAGATATTAGACAATATCCATGTGACTGTTGAGAATTTTATGGATAAGGCCAGAAATTTTCAACACCATGAGCATGTGGCCTTGATGGCTCAGATTATTCCGCTTTACTATGCAAATGATATTGCGGGTTTTCAAAGGCTTCAAGGAGAACAACTTGAAAAGGCTAAACGTTCGACCAATCCCCTTTATTTTGAATTGAACTGGATTTTGTTACAAGGGCTCATTTGCCAGAGAGATGCTAGCTACACGATGAAGCAAAGTGATCTGGACAAGGTGGCGGATTATCTCTTTCAAACGGAAGAATGGACCATGTATGAGTTGATCCTCTTTGGCAATCTCTATAGCTTTTATAATGTGGATTATGTCACTCGGCTTGGTAGAGAAGTGATGGAGCGGGAAGATTTCTACAAGGAAATTGGTCGCCATCGAAAACTGGTCTTGATTCTAGCTCTGAATTGTTACCAGCATTGTCTAGAACATCGTTCTTTCGAAAATGCCAGCTATTTTGAAACCTATGTAAAAAAGATTATCGGGAAGAGCATCAAACTCTACGAACGCAATGTCTTTCATTACCTCAAGGGATTTGCCCTCTATCAGAAGGGGCAAATAGAAGAAGGGAGTCAGCAAATGCAAGAGGCTATGCATATTTTTGATGTGCTAGGTCTTCCAGAGCAGGTAGCTTACTATCAAGAACACTTTGATAAATTTGTAATAGATGAATGTTCCTAAATAGGAGAGAGATAAAGGAGATTTTATGAACCGACATGCGGTCCAATTAATTAGTCGTGGAGCGATTACCAAAATTGGAAATATGCTCTATGATTATGGGAATAGTGTCTGGCTGGCCTCAATGGGGACTATAGGAAAGACGGTATTAGGAATCTATCAGATTTCTGAGTTAGTGACAGGGATCCTCGTGAATCCTTTTGGAGGGGTGATTTCAGACCGTTTTTCTCGTCGCAAGATTTTGATGACGACCGACTTGGTGTGTGGTCTCCTGTGTTTGGCGATTTCTTTTATCAGGAACGATCGTTGGATGATTGCGGCCCTGATTGTTGCCAATATTGTTCAGGCCATTGCCTTTGGTTTTTCTCGACCTGCCAATAAAGCCATTATTACAGAAGTTGTGGAGAAAGAAGAGATTGTAACCTATAATGCGCACTTGGAGCTGGTCTTACAAGTTGTTAGTGTCAGTTCTCCCGTGCTTTCTTTCCTAGTTCTACAATTTGCCAGTCTTCATATGACCCTCTTATTAGATGCCCTGTCCTTTTTCATTGCCTTTGTCCTAGTGGCATTCCTTCCGAAAGAAGAGGCCAAAGTTCAAGAAAAGAAACAGTTCACGGGAAAAGATATTTGTTCGGATATCAAGGATGGATTGCACTATATCTGGCATCAGAAAGAGATTTTCTTTCTCTTGTTGGTGGCTTCCGGCGTTAATTTCTTTTTTGCGGCTTTTGAGTTTTTACTTCCATTTTCCAATCGACTCTACGGGGGCAAGGGGGCTTATGCGACCATCTTAACATTGGGAGCTATTGGATCTATTCTAGGAGCACTTGTTGCCAATAAAATTACATCAAGTATGAAAATTCTCCTGTTTTTACTGATCATGGCAGGTGTAGGAGTGTTCATGATGGGCTTGCCTCTTCCGACTTATCTTTCCTTTTCGGGAAATCTGGTCTGTGAATTTTTTGTGACCATTTTCGACATCCACGTTTTTACTCAAGTTCAAACCAAGGTGGAAGATGATTATCTGGGGAGAGTCTTGAGCACGATTTATACTTTGGCTGTTCTCTTTATGCCCATAGCCAAGGGTTTGATGACTTGGTTGCCAAGCGTCCGCATGGAATCATTTCTTTTTATTGGAGTTGGAGTTATTCTCTTTTCACTCTTGGCTCAGCTAGTAGCTAAGCAACTTCAATCAAAAGAACAGTAGATATCCTTTTATAAAATTGTAATTTATTAATTTTCCCAAATAAGGGACAAAATGAAAACCTCTTTCATGAACTGATACAATAGTTTCAGAAAATGAAGGAGGTTTTTTTATGAATCGACATGCAGTCCAATTAATTGCTCGTGGAGCAATCAATAGAATGGGAAATATGCTCTATGATTATGGGAACAGTGTCTGGCTGGCCTCGATGGGGACTATTGGAAAGACAGTGTTGGGGATTTATCAGATTTCTGAACTCGTCACCTCCATTCTAGTCAATCCATTTGGAGGCGTGATCTCAGACCGTTTTTCCCGTCGCAAGATTTTGATGACGACCGACTTGGTGTGTGGACTCCTTTGTTTGGCGATTTCTTTTATCAGGAACGATCGTTGGATGATTGCGGCCCTGATTGTTGCCAATATTGTCCAGGCCATTGCCTTTGCATTTTCTCGTACGGCCAACAAAGCCATTATCACTGAGGTCGTAGAGAAAGACAAGATTGTGACCTATAATGCCCGCTTGGAGTTGGTCTTACAGGTTGTCGGTGTTAGCTCACCTGTGTTCTCTTTCCTTGTTTTACAATTTGCCAGTCTCCATGCGACCCTCTTACTAGATGCGCTGACCTTTTTCATCGCCTTTGTCCTAGTGGCATCCCTTCCCAAAGAAGAAGCCAAAGTTCAAGAAAAGAAAGGGCTTACGGGAAAAGATATTTTTTCGGATATCAAGGATGGATTGCACTATATCTGGCATCAGAAAGAGATTTTCTTCCTTCTCTTGGTGGCTTCCAGCGTCAATTTCTTTTTTGCAGCTTTTGAGTTTTTACTTCCCTTTTCCAATCGACTCTACGGGGTCAAGGGCGCTTATGCGACCATCTTAACTTTGGGGGCTATTGGCTCCATCATCGGAGCCTTGATTGCTAATAAATTTAAATCAAGCATGGAGATGCTTCTCTTCTTATTGATTTTAACAGGAGTGGGAGTGTTCATGATGGGCTTGCCCCTTCCTCACCTTCTTACCTATTCTGGAAATTTAGTCTGTGAACTCTTTATGACAATTTTCAACATTCATTTTTTTACCCAAGTGCAAACAAAGGTGGAAGGAGACTACCTGGGCCGGGTCTTAAGCACCATTTTTACATTAGCCATTCTCTTTATGCCGGTGGCTAAAGGCTTGATGACCTGGTTACCAAGCGTTCGAGTAGAATCCTTTCTCCTGATTGGAGCAGGCGTCATTCTCTTTTCACTCCTAGCACAAGTAGTCGCCAAGAAAATACAAGCAAAAGAAGGTACATCAGCATAAAAAAAGCACCGATCGGTGCTTTTTTAGTTGTTATTTTTTTCTTCTATTTTAACTTCTTTCTTTTCTTCCTCCAGTTGCTTTTGAGTGCTCTTGAGTTCTTTTTTTAGGGAGAAGCCCTTTGAAAAATTAACCAAGGTCATGACAAATGCACCCAAGAGGACACAGAGCAAGATCAGAATGATCAAGGGCAATTTAAATTGGACCAAGAGGAAATTCACAGTGACTGATTGCATGTTTGCAAGGGAAATACCAGCAATCAATAAAATTAAAAGTAATAAAGCAATGTAGTGTAGATTATTTTTGTTCATCATTATCTCCTTATTGTTCAGTCGGTGCCTTGCTTTTCACATCAGCGTATTCTTCCGGCTGCTCTAGGCTTAGAATCTCCTCATAAGCCGGTAGCGAAAGGTCCGTGCCATATTTATTTTTTAAGGCAGTGCTCACCAAGCGATAGGCCAAATTGGCATTTCGGGACAAGATAGGACCGTGGAAGTAGCTCCCAAAGACGTTCTTGTAATGAACCCCTTCGCAACCATCTTCTTTGTTGTTCCCATTTCCGTAGACGACCTTACCTAGCGGTTTTTCATCCTCAGCCAGGAAGGTCCGACCTTGGTGGTTCTCAAAACCATAATAGGTTTCGTTAAATTCTGCGTTATGGATTTTGATATCACCGATATAGCGGTTGTTGACTTGGTTGAGCGTATAGTGGCCCATAATACCGAGTCCTTCAATGCGTTTGCCAGAAGCTTCAATGTAGTACTGACCCAGAAGCTGAAAGCCACCACAGATAGCAAGGACCACACCATCGTCATGAATGAAGCGTTCAAGATCTTCTTTTTTATCTGGTAGATCTTCTGATACAATGGTCTGTTCGTAGTCTTGTCCGCCACCGAAAAAGGCGATATCATAGGCATCAGGGTCGAACCGGTCTTTGAGAGAGACGATATCCACTGTGACATGGGCTCCAAGTTTTTCAGCAACGTACTTGAGCATGAGGATATTTCCATTGTCTCCGTAGGTATTCATTAAGTTGCCGTAGAGATGGGCAATGCGCAGGCTGTATGGATACTGTGCCTGATCAGAAGATTCTAGAGAAGTATAAGTCATTAGTGCATCTCCTTTTCAATCAGGTGTTCTTGGGCCAAGAGTTCACGGAATTCAAGCATGGCCGTATAAGTGGCTAAGATATAGGCGTGAGGGGTTTCCTGTTGCTGGATGCGTTGGAAGACCTCTTTTAATTCAGCCATTTCTGTGATCTTTTCAGCCGGATAGCCAGTGACCCGAAGTCGCCGAGCAATCTCAGAGTGGCGCACCCCACCAGCATTGATTTCTGGAATATCCATCTGGGTGATTTGCTCAAAATCTGCATCCCAAATCCAGCTCGTGTCGATTCCGTCTGCATAATTCGCATTAAGGAGGACTGATAAGCTAAAGGAATAAGGTGCTAGTTTGATCATTTCAATGGCTTGGGTCGCACCAACTGGATTCTTAATCAGAACCAAGGTACATTCCTTATCCCCAATCTTAAAGGTTTCCTGACGACCAAAGACAGCGCGACTGCGATCAAATCCTTGCTTAATCACTTCAGGTTGAACTCCAAAGAATCCAGCAACGGAAACAGCAGCTAAGGCATTGTAGATGTTGTAGAGACCGCCGATATTGATGTGGTAGTCTTGGCCTTGAATCCGGAATTGGGAAGAGCGCTGGGTTAATGAGAGGAGATCCGATACGGCATAAGTCAGAGGAGGCCTGTGGAAACCACAGTGCTCACAGATATAATCCCCAAGATTTGCATAGGTATTGAGCTTGTACTTGAGGATGTTGTGGCAATGCGGACAGAGGATTCCTTCCGTATTGTAATGAGCTAGTTGTGGCTCTGATTTGTCAGTATCAAATCCATAATATTGGATCGGATTGGATAAGGTCTGACTATTAAAGAGCGGACTATCACCATTTAACAAGACTGTTGCAGTTGGGACCTTGTGAATGGCATCCAAAATCATTTGGTAGGTCGTATAGATCTCTCCATAGCGGTCCATCTGGTCCCGGAAAATATTAGTGATCACAAAAAGGCTGGGCTTAATATAATCACAAATCCGAGAGAGGCTGGCCTCGTCAATTTCAAGTACCGCAATCGGTCGATTTGATTTCGAATGCTTAGCCCGTAAGAAGGTCGTTGTAATCCCAGAGATCATATTGGCCCCACTTGGATTGGTCAAAATAGGTCCAAAAGCTTCTTGGAGAATACCTACTGTTAGCGCAGTGGTCAGGGTTTTTCCATTTGTCCCTGTAATCACAACAATCTCATAGTTTTTTGCCAGTTGACTGAGAATATCTTTATCAAATTTGAGGGCTACTTTACCTGGTAGGGTTGATCCCCGCCCCATCTTTTCTAGAATAGAGCCGGAAAGCTTTCCTGCCAGAAGGCCCAAGGTTGTATTTATCTTCATAAATCATATTTTATCATAAAAAGCATCAGAAGGTTACAGAAAAATCTGTTGAAACGTGTTATAATAAGATGATGTCTTTTAGAGAAGTGGTAGGTATGAGAATATGAATATTCAACAGTTTTCAAATCCACAATTTTGGACCAGTTTGTTCCCAAATTGGTGGAGTGTTATTATCAATATCATCGATATTGCCCTGGTGGCTTGGTTGCTGTATTTTTTGATCAAAGCCATCGTCGGGACCAAGATCATGATTTTGGTGCGTGGGGTCATTATCTTTTTCTTGGCTCAATTTTTAGCCAATTTTTTGGGTTTAACGACTATTTCTTGGCTGATCAATCAAGTGATTACCTATGGGGTTATCGCGCTGGTTGTGATTTTCTCCCCTGAAATTCGGATTGGCTTAGAGCGTTTAGGTCGGGCGACAGAATTTTTTACAACGAGTGAAGTCAGTCAGGAAGAGAAAATGGTACAGGCCTATGTTAAGGCAGTGGCTTATATGAGCCCACGTAAGATTGGTGCTTTGGTAGCTATTCAAGGGGCCAGAACCCTTCAGGAATACATTTCCACAGGGATTCCACTAGATGCGGAAATTTCAGGAGAATTGCTGATTAATATCTTCATTCCTAATACGCCTCTACATGATGGAGCCGTCATTGTCCGTAATGACAAAATTGCCGTTTCATGTGCCTACCTGCCCTTGACAGAAAACACTGGAATTTCAAAAGAGTTTGGAACGCGTCACCGCGCAGCCATTGGTTTATCTGAAGTTTCTGATGCTTTTACCTTCGTGGTATCCGAAGAAACGGGCGGGATCTCTGTGACCTATAATGGAACTTTCCGACACGATTTAACTTTAGAAGAGTTCGAGGCAGAATTGAGATCCTTCTTGGTTCCTGAAGAGAATAAAACGAGTAGTTGGAAAGAGCGTCTATTTGGGAGGGTAACAAAATGAGATCGAAAAAAGAATTTCTTTATGTTTTAGCCTCCGTCCTATTGTCCTTTATCTTGTTTATCAATGCATCTTCCTTTAATTTTCAAAATAATAGTAGCGCTAGACAAGTGAGCTCAGAGACCTATACCAATACCTTGACCAATATTCCAATTGATGCCAAATACAATGACAAGACATATTTTGTCAGTGGGTTGACATCCGAGGTAACAGTCTTTCTAAAGGGTTCAAACCGGGTTGCCCTTGCAAGTGAGATGCAACCGGGAACTCGGAAGTTTCGTGTGGTAGCGGATCTGCGTAAGGTCAAGGAAGGCACCGTCGAAGTTCCGTTGATTGTAGAAGATCTTCCAGCTGGTTTAACAGCAACCGTAGAACCTCAGAAAGTTTCTGTAAAAATCGGTAAGAAAGCGAAAAAATCGTTTGCAGTTAGAGCCACGATCCCGGATAATCAAATTGTGGATGGAATTACGGTAACGGATATTTCTCTTGAAAAAACTAAGGTGGAAGTGACGAGTGATCAAGAAACCTTAAGTCGTATTGATCATGTCCAAGCAGTCTTCCCATCCAGTGAGATCATCAGTGGAAATTATAGCGGAACCATTTCCTTAAATGCAGTGGATGCTCAAGGAAATATTCTACCAGGCTTGGTTAATCCGAGTGAAACACGGATTCAAGTGACCACAAAGAGTAGCTCGTCTACGTCAAGCTCTAGCAGTTCGTCGTCGACCTCTTCCAGTTCAAGTAATTAGAAAGTAAAAAGGTAATCAAAAATGGGTAAATATTTTGGAACGGACGGTGTCCGTGGAGAAGCAAATGTAGAATTAACGCCAGAATTGGCCTTTAAGTTGGGGCGTTTCGGTGGTTATGTGTTGAGCCAACATGAAGAAGAAACACCTTTGGTGTTTGTTGGACGTGATACGCGTATTTCTGGTGAAATGCTGGAGCATGCTTTGATCGCTGGCCTCTTATCAGTTGGGATTCGCGTTTATAAGTTGGGTGTGATTGCAACGCCAGGTGTTGCCTATCTGGTTCGTACGGAAAAAGCCAGCGCCGGCGTTATGATTTCTGCTAGCCACAATCCAGCCTTGGACAATGGAATCAAATTCTTTGGTGGTGATGGTTTCAAATTGGATGATGATCGCGAGCTTGAAATTGAAGCCTTACTTGATGCTGCTGAAGATACCCTTCCACGTCCAAGTGCGCAAGGTTTAGGAACGGTCATGGAATATCCAGAAGGCTTGCGTAAGTATCAAGAATTCCTTGTATCGACAGGTGTCCAACTCGAGGGCATGCACGTGGTCTTAGATACAGCAAATGGTGCAGCCTCTACCAGTGCTCGTCAAATCTTTGCAGATTTAGGAGCTCAATTGACCGTCATCGGTGAAAACCCAGATGGTTTGAACATCAATGATGGGGTTGGCTCTACTCACCCAGAGCACTTGCAAGAGAAAGTGAAAGAAGTAGGCGCAGCGATTGGTCTTGCCTTTGACGGAGATAGTGATCGCTTGATTGCAGTGGATGAAAATGGAGAAATCGTAGACGGGGATAAGATCATGTACATCATCGGTTCGTATCTTTCAAGCAAGGGCTTGCTCGAAAAAAATACGATCGTTACAACCGTCATGTCCAATCTCGGTTTCCACAAGGCATTAGATGCGAAGGGGATTCAAAAAGAAATCACAGCTGTTGGAGACCGTTATGTGGTCGAAGAAATGCGTAAGTCTGGTTACAATCTTGGTGGTGAGCAATCTGGTCATGTAGTCATCATGGATTACAACACGACTGGTGATGGTCAATTAACAGGCGTTCAATTAACCAAAATCATGCAAGAAACCGGTAAGAGATTATCTGAATTGGCTTCAGAAGTAACCATTTACCCACAAAAGCTTGTCAATATCCGGGTTGAAAATAGCATGAAAGACAAAGCAATGGAAGTGCCTGCTATTCGTGAAATCATTGAAAAAATGGAAGCGGAAATGGCAGGAAATGGTCGTATCCTTGTGCGTCCAAGTGGAACCGAACCCCTCCTTCGTGTCATGGCAGAAGCACCAACCCATGAAGAAGTAGACTACTATGTGGATACCATTGCTGCAGTTGTCCAAGCAGAAATTGGTCTTTAAATCTATAAAAATAGCTCGCAAACGGGCGAGCAGAGGAGGAAATTATGAAACAGGTCCGTCAAATTGTATGGTCACTTGTCTTAGTGCTAACGATTCTATTCACAGCTGGTTTGACTAAAACCATTCAGGCCGCAGAAGTTTCGTCTTATACACAGACAGCAAGCTTAACGAAAGATGGCAAACCTTTAACGAATGGCAGCAAGGTGTTGACGAATGAAAAATTGTCAGCAAGCATTTCTTTGACCTTCCCTGATTCGCAAGCCATTCAAGCTGGTGATACTTTAACACTTAGCTTACCAAAAGAATTAACCCTCTACACAGCATTGGAATTCAATGTTCTTGAGGAAGGCCAATCAAATGGTCAAACTGTGGGGAAAGCGGTCGTTGATACAGGTAAGAAAACAGTGACCGTTACCTTTAATGATTATTTCGTATCTCATCCACTTAATAAGCGAGTTGCCTTGCATTTTGATGTAAAAGTAGACTCCGAAGTGGTTACTAAAACATCTCCAATCCAATTTAAACTTGGAAATACGGATTTTTCATTGAATTATGAAAAGACAGATGGGGAAGCTGGAGAATACGAGATGAAATACGGCTACCAAGATAAGTCTGATCCAACCATTGTCAAATGGCGTATTCTCTTAAATGCTCGTCAAGATATCCTCCGTGGAATGGTCATTAAAGACCAATTCGGAGATGGTTTAACATTGGTTGAAGGTAGCTTACGTGCTGTGCGGTATAATCCTGTAGAAGGTGGCATTAAGAATGAAGCGCAGATTTTAAATCTTCCAGTTCTTGATAACTTTACTAAAAAAGCGGTCTTGGAAAAGAATGCAGATGGCAAAATTACTGGCTTTACCATTAATTTTGGAGATAACTACAATTGGCCAATGTATATCGAATATTCGACCAAAGTAGCTCCTGGTACAAAAGTAGGTGATCTTGTTCATAACGCCTTAACATGGACAGCAACCAATTTCCCAGCACCTCGTAGCTTAACCCGCGAAGTGAGATTAGAATCAGGATCTGGCGAAGGATTAGGTGAGAAAGAACAAACCCCACCGACCCCTAGCACAACATACTCATCAAGTTCTAGTTCTTCATCAAGTTCTAGTTCTTCATCAAGTTCTAGTTCTTCATCAAGTTCTAGCTCTTCATCAAGTTCTAGCTCTTCGTCAAGTTCTAGCTCTTCGTCAAGTTCTAGCTCTTCGTCAAGTTCTAGCTCTTCGTCAAGTTCATCGTCTTCATCAAGTTCTAGTTCTTCATCAAATTCATCGTCTTCATCAACCTCATCATCAACTTCTGTCAAAGAAGAAGAAGCACCAAAACCTGGTAAGAAAAAAGTTCTTCCAAGTACAGGTGAGAAGATGACACCGGTTGTTCTTGTCATGGGTATCTTACTGGCGGTTCTTTCTGTTAGTGTTTTACGAGTAAGAAAAGATTCCTAAATCTATCCATAAAGAGGCTGGGACAAAAGTCCTAGCCTCTTAATTGTTTTTGGATTGTCGAGCAAGACGCAGTGGTTGAGTGGGCTCTACTACGCTGATTTCATTAGCTTTTACAGCCCTACTCAACTGTGCGGAGGTGGGAAGACGAAATCGAATTCTAACGAATGACCGATTTCTGTCCCACTCTCTTTTGTGTAGGCTCGATTTGAAAAATCCCCTATTTCGTGGTAAAATAGGGCTAATGAATTTATAGTAATCGAGGTAGTAGCAGTGGCTTTTGGAGATAACGGAAAACGTAAAAAAACAGTATTTGAAATGATTACCATGGTGGTTATTGTGATCATGTTGATTGTCACCGTTGGTGCAATCTTTGCAACCGCAATTGGTGCCCTTTCTTATTAAGGCGCACACAGAAGTAGAGGAAATATTTAATTTATGAGTATGTTTTTAGATACAGCCAAGATTAAGGTCAAGGCTGGAAATGGCGGCGATGGCATGGTGGCCTTTCGCCGTGAAAAATATGTCCCTAATGGCGGACCTTGGGGCGGTGATGGAGGTCGTGGTGGCAATGTCATCTTCGTAGTAGACGAAGGCTTGCGCACCTTGATGGACTTCCGTTATAATCGGCATTTCAAAGCCCAAAATGGGGAAAAAGGAATGACCAAAGGGATGCACGGACGGGGAGCAGAAGATCTCTACGTACGAGTTCCCCAAGGAACGACCGTCCGAGATGCTGAGACTGGCAAGGTCATTACCGACTTGGTTGAAAATGGACAAGAGTATATTGTAGCCCACGGAGGCCGAGGAGGGCGTGGAAATATTCGTTTTGCCACTCCTAAAAATCCAGCACCAGAGATTTCTGAAAATGGAGAGCCTGGTCAGGACCGTGAATTAGAGTTAGAACTGAAGGTCTTGGCAGATGTTGGTTTGGTAGGCTTTCCTTCTGTTGGGAAATCGACCCTTCTCAGTGTCATCACTTCAGCCAAACCAAAAATTGGGGCTTATCATTTCACAACCATCGTTCCAAATTTGGGAATGGTTCGGACTCCGTCTGGGGAATCCTTTGCCGTAGCAGACCTTCCTGGATTGATTGAAGGGGCTAGCCAAGGTGTTGGACTAGGAACCCAGTTCCTTCGTCACATCGAGCGCACTCGAGTTATCTTGCATGTTGTTGATATGTCTGCCAGTGAAGGACGCGACCCTTATGAAGATTATGTTCAAATCAATAAAGAGCTTGAAACCTATAATCTTCGCTTGATGGAACGTCCTCAGATTATCGTGGCGAATAAGATGGACATGCCGGAAAGCCAAGAAAATTTGAAAGAATTCAAGAAGAAATTGGCAGCTAATTACGATGAGTTTGATGAACTGCCACAGATCTTTCCAATCTCTAGTTTGGCTCATCAAGGTTTAGACAATTTGTTGGAAGCAACCGCAGACTTGTTAGACAAAACACCAGAATTCCTCTTGTATTCAGAAGACGACATGGCCCAAGAAGAAGTCTACTATGGCTTTGATGAAGACCAGCCAGCCTTTGACATCAGTCGGGATGACGATGCCGCTTGGGTCTTGTCTGGTGAAAAACTTGAAAAACTCTTTAATATGACGAATTTCGATCGGGATGAAGCGGTTATGAAATTTGCTCGTCAATTGCGTGGAATGGGTGTTGATGAAGCTCTCCGTGCACGTGGGGCAAAAGATGGCGATATCGTCCGGATTGGTAAATTTGAATTTGAGTTTGTAGATTAAGGGTGGTCCCGAGCGGATCAAGGATTCCAAATAAGAAATGAGGCTTTTTCAGTGGGAGATAAACCAATATCTTTTCGAGATGAAAATGGAAATTTTGTTTCAGCAGCCGATGTTTGGAATGCTGAAAAACTAGAAGAACTCTTTAATACGCTAAATCCTAAGCGCAAGTTGCGCCTACAAAGGGAAAAATTAGCAAAAGAAAACCAGCAGAAGTAAATAGACTTGGAGAATACTATGGCAAAAACAATTCATACAGATAAAGCACCTGCAGCAATTGGACCTTATGTTCAAGGGAAAATCGTAGGCAATCTTCTCTTTGCAAGCGGACAAGTTCCCTTGTCACCTGAAACAGGAGAAATTATTGGCGAAACCATCCAAGAACAAACAGAGCAAGTCTTAAAGAATATTGGGGCTATTTTGGAAGAGGCTGGGACAGACTTCGACCACGTGGTGAAAACCACTTGTTTCTTAAGTGATATGAATGACTTTGTACCTTTTAATGAGGTCTATAAAACAGTCTTTACCACAGAGTTTCCAGCTCGATCTGCTGTTGAGGTAGCACGCCTGCCACGTGATGTGAAGGTTGAAATTGAAGTTATTGCGGAAATCAAGGCCTAATAACCATTCAAAGACAAAAAGACAGAGTGGAGAGCAGGAAACTGTAGGCCACTCTGTTTTATTTTGGGAGGAGAAAATGACAGAATGTAAGATTCAACTAGTCATGGTAACAGGGATGAGCGGTGCTGGCAAGACCGTCGCTATTCAATCGTTTGAGGATTTGGGTTACTTTACCATCGATAATATGCCACCGGCGCTCTTGCTGAAATTTATTGAACTCATGCGTCATAGCCCGGATAACAATAAATTAGCCGTTGTTGTGGACATGCGAAGCCGTTCTTTTTTCAATGAAATTCGCACCATTTTGGATGAATTGGACAACCAAGAAGATCTCGATTTCAAGGTCTTGTTCTTGGATGCTACGGATAGTGAGTTGGTAGCACGATACAAGGAAACCCGTCGTAGCCACCCACTAGCGGCAGATGGTCGTGTCTTAGATGGGATTACCCTAGAGCGCGAGCTCTTGTCTCCTTTAAAAAATATCAGTCAAAATGTAGTGGACACGACTGAGTTGACACCTCGTAATCTGAGAAAAACCATCGCAGAACAATTTGCCAGTCAAGATAATCAGCCAGATTTTCGGGTTGAGGTCATGTCATTTGGGTTTAAATATGGCCTTCCGATCGATGCTGACCTTGTGTTTGACGTGCGTTTCCTTCCAAATCCCTACTATAAATTGGAACTTCGGAATTTAACCGGTCAGGATCCAGCAGTCTATGATTATGTCATGGATCACCCTGAATCAGAGGACTTTTACCGTCATCTCCATGACTTGATCGTACCTATTTTACCGTCTTATAAACGGGAAGGTAAATCCGTTCTCACCATCGCTATGGGCTGTACCGGTGGGCAACACCGTTCAGTTGCTTTTGCAGAACGCTTGGCACATGATTTAGAAAAAAATTGGCAGGTCAATTGCAGTCATAGAGATAAAGACAGACGGAAAGAAACGGTGAATCGCTCATGAGAAAACCTAAAGTAACCGTTATTGGAGGAGGAACAGGAATTTCTGTTATCCTCGATAGTCTGAGAAAGAAACCGGTCGATATCACTGCAATTGTAACTGTTGCAGATGATGGTGGGAGTTCAGGTGAATTGCGGAAGAACATCCAAAAATTGACACCACCTGGAGATCTTCGAAATGTGCTGGTTGCTATGTCAGATATGCCTCGTTTTTATGAGAAGGTCTTTCAATACCGCTTTGCGGACGATGATGGCCCTTTGGCCGGTCACCCTTTGGGAAACTTGATCATTGCAGGGATTTCAGAGATGCAAGGCTCGACCTATAATGCCATGCAATTGTTAACCAAGTTCTTTCATACGACCGGCAAGATCTATCCTTCCAGTGATAGTCCCTTGACCCTTCATGCCGTCTTTCAAGATGGAAAAGAAGTGGTAGGAGAAAGCCACATTGCTAACTACACTGGCATGATTGATCATGTCTATGTGACCAATACCTTTGATCAAGAGCGGCCAAAAGCTAGTAAGAAAGTGGTGGAAGCTATTCTTGAAAGTGATATGGTCGTCTTAGGTCCTGGTTCGCTCTTTACCTCGATCCTTCCTAATTTGATGATCGATGAGATTGGGAAAGCCATCCTTGAAACCAAGGCCCAAGTAGCTTATGTTTGTAACATCATGACCCAAAGAGGAGAAACCGAGCATTTCACAGATAGTGACCACGTTGCCGTGCTCCATAAACATTTGGGAGAGAAGTTCATTGATACCGTCCTTGTCAATATCAATCAGGTTCCCGCAGCTTACATGAACAGTAATAAATTTGATGAATACTTGGTGCAGGTAGAGCACGATTTTAAGGGGTTGCACTCGCAAGTTCCCCAAGTGATTTCTTCCGATTTCTTAAAGCTGGTCAACGGGGGAGCTTTTCATGATGGTGAAAAAGTGGTCGAAGAGCTGATGCAGATCGTGCAGGTGAGAAAATGAGTTTTACGGTTCGTGTCAAAGAAGAATTATTGTCTCTCAAGCGATTTGAAAAGAGTGAATTAGCTGCTATTATCAAGATGTCTGGGAGCCTCGGAATTTCAATGGGGGGCTTGACGCTCTCGGTGACGACAGAAAATGCCAAGATTGCTCGCCATATCTATGAGTTGTTGCATCATTTTTATGAGGCCAAATCAGATATTCGTCACCACCAAAAAACCAATTTGAAAAAGAATCGTGTTTACACAGTATTCTTGGATGAAAAGGTAGAAGAAATTTTAGCTGACTTACATTTGGCAGATGCGTTCTTTGGGATTGAAACCGGCATTGATGCTAGTGTTTTAGAGGATGAAGTAGCCAGTCGTGCTTATCTTCGGGGAGCTTTTCTGTCGAGTGGTTCGATAAAAGATCCTGAAAAAGGGAAGTACCAGCTGGAAATTCATTCTGTTTATACAGACCACGCGGAAGGAATTGCCCTTCTCATGCAAGGATTTTTACTAGATGCGAAAACCATCGAGCGGAAAAAAGGAGTGGTAACCTATTTGCAACGAGCGGAAGATATTATTGATTTTCTAATTGTCGTAGAGGCCATGCAAGCCATGCAGGAATTTGAGTCCATCAAGGTCATGAGAGAGACGCGCAATGACCTCAATCGGGCCAATAATGCCGAGATGGCCAATATCCAACGCACGGTCACAGCTAGTATGAAAACCATTAATAATATCAGTAAAATTGTGGATACAGTTGGTCTAGGGAGTTTACCAAGTGACTTGCAAGAAGTTGCCTATATCCGGATGAACCATCCAGATTATTCTATCCAGCAGATCGCTGATAGTTTGCAACAACCTATTTCAAAAAGCGGCGTCAACCACCGTTTGCGTAAGATTAATAAGATCGCAGACGATTTAGACAAATAAAAAAGGCCAAAGGCCTTTTTTATTATAAACTGGTTGAGTGCGTTGGTTGGACTTTCTTATCTGGATAGATGTAGTTAATGGCATTGTTTACAGCTGTTGGAGCTTCCCCCAGACCTGTAGCGATGAGATCGATCTTTCCTTCATAGAAGCAGCAGTCTCCACAAGCATAAATTCCAGGAAGGCTAGTTTCTTGTTTTTGGTTGACCTTGATTTTATGGCGTTGCAATTCTACACCCCATTCTTTCAGGTTTCCAATAGAAGATTTAAAGCCATAATTGACGAATAAGTGATCAATCGGAATGAGTTCGGTTTCATCGGTTTTAACTTTTGTGATTTTAAGTTGAGTGGCATGACCATTTTCGCCAATCAAACGACTAGGAATAAATGGTGTTTTGATGCTAACAGAAGATTGTTTGAGTTCTTCTACACTATGTTCGAGGGCGCGGAAGTTGTCCCGACGGTGAACGATTGTAGTTGGAGCTATCTTTTCAAAAGCAAGAGCCCAGTCTACAGCAGAGTCCCCACCACCAAGGACGGCCACCTGCTGTCCTTCATATTGTTGGATGTTTGATACGTGGTAGTGGACGTTATCAAAGTCTTCAGCTCCCTCAATGTCAAGGGCACGTGGCTTAAAGGCACCACCACCCATAGCAATAATGACTGCTTTAGACTGATGCACTTGGCGAGAAGTAGTGATAGTGAAGAGGTCGCCTTCTTTTCGAATATCCTCTACTGTTTCATTGAGGAAGATCGGTGTGTCAAATCGTTTGACTTGCTCGATCAAGCGGTTGCTCAATTCTTCACCTGTTAAATTGGTAAATCCGGGTACATCGAGGATACTTTTTTCTGGATAGAGAATGGCTGGTTGCCCTCCCAGTTGAGGCAAGGAATCAATCAGTTTGACTTTTACCTGACGTAGATTGCTATAAAAAGCAGCAAATAGACCGACTGGTCCACCCCCAACAATGGTAATATCATAAATTTCTGACATGGTATCTCCTTCATGGTTTTCTTTGTTTCCATTGTATCATAAAAAAAGTGAATTGAAAAAGTGATCATTGAAAAAGAACAGTGGAGGGAAAGAATAGAAAACTGTTAAAAGATCTTGACAGCGCCTTTAAAGTGTGATAAAATGATTAAGATTTTAGGCTTGAAGGGAGTGAAAAACATGTCAAAAACAGTAGTACGTAAGAATGAATCTCTTGACGATGCTCTTCGTCGTTTCAAACGCGCGGTTACTAAAGCTGGTACTCTTCAAGAAACACGCAAACGTGAATTCTATGAAAAACCTTCTGTAAAACGTAAACGTAAATCAGAAGCAGCTCGTAAACGTAAAAAATTCTAATTGAATACAAGAACAGACTTCGGTCTGTTTTTTGTTTTTTTCATCCGTTAAAGACAAAAAAACCGATCTTCTAGCTAGAAGATCGGATCTTTTTATCTGATTATTTGTTTGCAAGCAAGTCGCGGATTTCAGTAAGCAACTCTTCTTGAGTAGGAGCAGGAGCTTCTTCTTCGACAGCTTCTTCTTTTTTACTAAGGTTTTGAGCTTTTTCAGCAGCTTTCACTACGAAGAAAAGAACAGTACCAACAACAAGGAAGTTGATAACAGCGCTCAAGAAGCTACCGTATGCAACACCGTTCCATGACAAATTAGCAATCTTATCAACACCAGCAGCTTTCATAGCTGGTTTCAAAATAAGTGGAGTGATGATATCGTTAACAAGTGATGTTACGATAGCTCCAAATGCAGCTCCGATAACGACTGCTACAGCAAGGTCAACAATATTCCCACGAAGGAGAAAAGCTTTCAAATCTTTTAACATATCCTAAATATGTCCTTTCATAATAATTTTTACTATGATAGTATAACGGAAAAATATTCGACTGACAAGGAATATGCCTCATTTTTTTAAAATTAGTGATAAAGGTTGAAAATCTTTTCTTTTATGTGTGAAATCGGTAGGAAAAAATTTACTTTTACTAACTTTTAGTATAAAATATAAAGTGATAATCTATGGTAAAATGGAGGCACTGTTTATGGTTGATAAAGAGCTAATTGCAGAAATTAAAAACAGTGTAAACATTGTTGAAGTTATTGGAGAAGTTGTTTCTTTGACCAAGGCTGGCCGTAATTTTTTAGGCCTCTGTCCTTTTCATGGTGAAAAGACTCCTTCTTTTAATGTCGTTGAAGACAAGCAGTTTTACCATTGTTTCGGATGTGGTCGCTCGGGAGATGTCTTTAAGTTTATTGAGGAATACCGTGGAGTGGCTTTTATGGATGCGGTCCAGATCGTAGCAGAAAAAGCGGGTATTGCGCTTCAGTACCAAGCAAGGCCGGCTCAACCAACGTCTATCAATCCCAACCAAGAACTTTATGAGATTCATCAGGAAGCCAGTAAGTTCTACCAGGCGATTCTGATGACGACCAAAATGGGGGAAGAAGCACGGAATTATCTGCATGAACGTGGATTGACGGATGAGGTCATCCGACATTTTCAATTGGGCTTAGCCCCAGCAGAAGGGAATTATCTCTATCGCAATCTCTCTGAGAAGTTCTCTGAGAAAGTGATTACCGATTCGGGGTTATTCACAATCTCAGATGCTGGAACAGTTTTTGATGCCTTTCAGGATCGGATTATGTTTCCTTTGACGGATGATAGTGGACGTGTCATTGCTTTTTCTGGTAGACTGTGGAAACTAACGGATGATGGCAGTCATCAAGCCAAGTACAAGAATAGTCGAAGTACCCGTCTATTTAATAAGAGTTATGAACTTTATCATTTGGATCAAGCTAAGACGAGCGCCAAAAAGCAACATGAAATGTATATCATGGAAGGCTTTATGGATGTCATTGCGGCTTATCGAGCTGGGATTGAAAATGCAGTCGCCTCTATGGGGACAGCCTTGACACCAGAGCACGTCCAGCACCTGTCTCATTTTACCAAAAAGGTCATTTTGACCTATGATGGGGATAAGGCGGGACTTGAAGCAACCGCTAAGGCCTTGGATGTCTTGCAGGATCTGGAGTTGGAGATCGTCCGTATCCCTGATCAGATGGATCCCGATGAGTACCTCAAAAAGACCTCCCCAGAAGATCTAGCTTCCCTCTTGAAGAATTCGCGGATCAGTAAGGTTGAATTCTTGATGCACTACTGGAAACCCCAGTATATTGAGAACTTACAGGCACAGATTGAGTTTGTCGAGAAGCTGGCACCGATGATCGCCCAGACGCGCTCCATCACAGCGCAAAACACCTATATTTATAAGTTGGCAGATTTATTGCCAGACTTTGATTATTTGCAGATTGAGCAGATTGTCAATAATTGTCGCTTGCATCAACGGCAAGAAGCGCAAGAAGGTGGGCGAGCTAAAACGTCGAATGTTTCAGTCAATCTCTTGCCCAATCGTGGGATGACACGCTTGATCAAGGCGGAAAATCATTTGTTAAGTAGGATGAAGGATTTTCCAATGGTCCTCAATGATTACCGTTTGCGACCTGATTTTGCCTTTGACACGCCGGAGTTACAGATCTTGTACCAATTGCTCTGTCAAAATGGAGAAGTCACATCTCAGGATCTATCCGAGCAACCAGAAGGGGTCCAGCAGGCCTGGTACCGCATGTTAGAAGAAGATTTACCAGTAGAGATAGCAGATGGTGAGTTAGAAGAAGTAGAAGCGACACGGAATCGTGAGCTTCTTCGCAAAGAAAGTCAACAAATTGGAAATAAAGTGAAGGAAGCTTCCTCTATAGGGGATGCGGAAAAAGCTTTATTGGAACTCGAGCGTTTGATCGCTCAAAAAAGAAGAATGGAGTAGGAATGGCTAAAGAACAAAAAGATATTACAACATTGGATGTTCAAATTGCAGAATTTATCCGTAGTCACAAGAAAAGTGGAACGGCTACAGATGATGAAATTAATGACCAGTTGGTGATTCCTTTCACACTGGATGCAGATGGCATTGATGATCTCTTGCAACGGATTCAGGATGCTGGAATCTCGATTACAGATAAAGACGGAAACCCAAGTGCGCGCGTGTTGACCAATGAAGAAGAGCCGGAGTTGTCAGATGAGGAATTGCTTGGAAGTAACTCAGCCAAGGTCAATGACCCAGTTCGGATG
>NZ_JBDGEA010000024.1:0-23557 GCF_040908565.1 Streptococcus parasanguinis
TTCCAAGAGACCTCTCATGAAGTTTTCTGAATGGAATGGTCCGATGTCATCGATCTTTTCTCCAAATCCAATCAACTTCACCGGAATGTCCAATTCTTCACGGATCGCAAGAACAACCCCACCTCGAGCCGTTCCATCGATCTTGGTCAATACAATCCCTGTCACAGGCGTAATTTTTGAAAACTCTTTGGCTTGCACCAAGGCATTTTGACCGGTTGAAGCATCAAGGGCCAGCAAAGTTTCATGTGGTGCCTCTGGTACCACCCGTTTGATAATCCGGCCGATTTTTTCAAGCTCGGCCATGAGGTTGTCCTTGTTTTGCAGACGACCAGCCGTATCAATCATCAGAACATCGATATTTTCAGCCATCGCGCGTTCCATTCCATCGAAGACAACACTAGCAGGATCTGATTTTTCAGGACCTGTCACAACTGGAACATCTACTCGGCGCCCCCATTCTGCCAGTTGAGCCACTGCTCCTGCACGGAAAGTATCTGCTGCAACCAACATGACTTTCTTGCCTTCTTGTTTGTATCGGTGGGCTAACTTCCCGATAGAGGTTGTTTTACCAACTCCATTGACCCCGACAAAGAGCATAACCGTGAGGCCATCTTGAAAACGAATAGCTTCATTAAATTGGCCATCCTTTTCATACAAGTCTACCAATTTTTCGATAATCACGCGCTTGAGAGCATCTGGTTTTTTGGCATTTTCTAAACGTGCTTCATAGCGCAACTCTTCGGTTAAATTAGAGGCAACTTGAACCCCAACGTCACTCATGATCAAGAGTTCTTCCAATTCTTCAAAGAATTCTTCATCGACTGAACGGAAGTTTGCAAAGAAGGCATTGAGGCGTGCGCCAAATCCAGTCCGTGTCTTTTTCAAGCTACGATCGTATTTTTCCTGAATGGTTTCTTGCTGAGGTGCGACCTCATCTTGAATTGGCTCCTCTGCCTCTTCAACAGTTCTTTCCTCAATAGCTGATGCAGCTTCTCCTTCAGGAAAGCTGGACTCGGCTTCTGCTACTTCTGAAGTTTCCTCCACTTCAGCGATCGCTTCTGACACTTCAGGTTCTAAAACCTCATCCTGAGCGTTTACTAGTTCTGGAACCTTCTCTTCTGTCATGCTCCCTTCTACTGGCTCAGCGTCCGGTGATGGTGACTCTTCTTCCAGTTCTGAAACATCCTCCCCATCTGCTTCTTCAACATGTTCAGTTTCTTCCGCTTCAGATTTCACTTCTTCAAGAGGCTCCGTTTCCGTTTCATCCGCTACAGGTGAAACTTCTTCAGGACTTGTTTCTGTTTGAGCGGATTCAAAGACAACCGGAGACTCCTCTACTGCTAATTGGTCTTCATGAGTTTCTGAAGTCACATTTTCTTCAAGAAGAGGTTCCACTGATGACTCTTCTTGAGTGACGGTTGAAACAGGTTGATGAGTGGCTGCAATCCTCGCTTTAAGCTCTTGGTAGTAAGCCTCCATATCAGCGATTTTTTGCTCTTCCTTGTCATTTTGGGTAGCCGTAGGCTCCTCTTTGACAGTTTCTTCAACCTCAGTACTTTCCGTCACTTCTTCCGAAGACGGAAGCACTTTTTCAGTTTCTTCTTTTTTTCCAAATAAACGATCAAATAATCCCATTTATTCACTCTCCTTTAGCACATAATTTTCAATCGCCCATGCGACGGCATCTTGGTCATTGGTCATAGGGGCCACAAGCGTTGCAACTTCCTTCACTGCTGGAATCGCATTGCCCATGGCAACCCCCAGTCCAGCCCATTGTATCATAGACAGGTCATTGGCTTCATCTCCACAGGCCATGACTTGATCTGCCTCAAGACCCAAAATAGAAGCTAGAGCTACTAAGCCCGTTGCCTTGTGAACATTTTTAGGGCACCATTCCAGCAACATTTCCCGAGATTTAAAAATTTCAAAGTCTTGAAATAAGTCCGGCTTGATCTGCTTGATCGTTGCATCTAAAAAGTCTTGATCGACTGCTGTCACACACTTGTTGTAGGAAATCGTGGATGGCAGGTCTTTAAAATCTGACTCAATAAAGTTCAGGTAGGGATTGTAAAGGGAATAGAGAGACTTTCGATCTGCATGAATCTCATAAACCGTTCCCTCACTGATAGCATCCAGCGGAAGTCCTAGACGGGCTGTTTCATCATGAATGGTTGCGACATCTTCTGGTGCCAAGACAACTTTTGAGAGGATTTCTCCATTATTTCGCTGCACTAGACCACCGTTGAAGGTAATCGTATACTCTTCTTTGAGGCCTGCTGTTCCCAATTCTTCCAAAAGAAAATCCATGGCTTTCAAGGGACGACCAGTGGTTAGAACCACCTTGACACCTTGGGCCTGTGCAGCAGCGAGGGCTGCTCTATTGCGAGGGGAGATCTTTTTTTCAGAATTGAGAAGGGTCCCATCTAAATCCAGCGCAATCAAGGAAATCTTACTCATACAATTTCCTCCATGTAGCGGAGGACAGAACTAGTCGCATGGTGACCAATGACTGTTTCAGCAATCGCCAAGATTTCAGGACGTGCATTTTCTGGCGCTACAGGATGGCCCACGACTTGCATCATATGGAGGTCATTTAGGTTATCTCCAAAAGCCATCACCTGATCCATCGAGATCCCTAGTTTATCCGCTAAGGCGGTAATGGCCACTCCCTTATCGACATAATCAAGGACAATATCAATTGATTCAAAACCTGTCGTCATTGCTTTGACACCGGGAATATTCTCAGTGACCCATTGTTCACCTTCTAAGACCAGAGCTGCATCAAAGTTGGTGGTCAATTTGAAGATTTCATCCTGAATATCTGCTAGGCTTTTCACTTTTTGAATATTTTCATTGTAGTACTGACTCAAGGCCAGATAGTCGGGATCTACTGTTTCCAAGACATAGCTCCCCTTTTTCCCTGTCAAAAGCAATTTATTCGGGTCTGCATAAGGGGAGGATTTCAAAACCTCAAAAACCCCCAAATAAAAGTCCTTGGACATGGTCGCTTCGTAGAGATCTTCTCCATGAAATTCTACCACACTACCATTTTCAGCAATGAAAATCATCTGGTCTTCAAATCCTTTAAAGAGGGATTTGAGTGAAAGGAGGGCACGGCCACTTGCAGCAGCAAAATAGATGCCTTTTTCTTTGCAGCTTGCTAATACCTTGCGTAAAAGGTCTTGATCGTACTGATGTTGGTCATTTAGAAAGGTTCCATCCATATCCGTAGCGATCAATTTAATATCATTATTCTTCATTTTCTAAGTCTTTCAATTTTACTGAGACGATTTTAGAAACCCCAGATTCCTGCATGGTCACCCCATAGATGGAATCTGCAGCTGACATGGTTCCCTTCCGGTGCGTCACGACAATAAATTGGCTTTCCTTATCAAAGCGGTTCAGATAATCTCCAAAGCGCTTGACATTGGCCTCATCTAGGGCAGCCTCTACCTCATCTAGAATGACAAATGGAATGGTCTTGACACGAATAATCGAGAACAGGAGAGCCAAGGCAGACAAGGCCTTTTCTCCACCACTCATGAGGTTTAAGGATTGGATCTTTTTACCAGGTGGCTGCACAGAAATCTCAACACCAGCTGTCAGAAGATCTGGCTCTGTCAGAATCAAATCAGCAGAACCCCCACCAAACATTTGACGGAAAGTGACTTTAAAGGATTCACGAATGGCTTCAAAAGTTGATTTAAAGCGTTCCTTGACCTCGTCATTCATGTCGTTGATGGTAGACAGAAGCATATTTTTCGCAGCCAAGACATCCTCACGCTGGCTGGAAAGGAAATCAAAGCGCCCCTTCACCTCGTCGTACTGCTCGATCGCATCCACATTGACTGGACCAAGTGCCTTAATATCTTTTTCGATGCTCTTGAGCTGGTTTTCAGCTGCTACAAGATTTTCAACAGGTTTGGCCTGTTCTTTGGCTTGGTCAAAGCTTTGCATGAATTCATCGGTAATTTGCGTTAAGAGTTTGTTCAAACGATCCGCATGCTTTTCACGTGTCGCTTCAGCCTTGGCTTGTTGGCGAATCCACTCTTCGTTTTTCTTGCGCGCTTGTTCCATCTGTTCTGCCACATCTTCGGCCTGGCCTTCCAAATCATCCAGCTCAAAGCGTTTCCGAATGACTCCTTGTTCCAAGTCCGTTTTCTTGGCTTGTGCCTGCGTCAATTGGTTGGCTAGCTGCTCCACATCCACTGTCTGAACTTTGGCCTCGCCTTGTTCAATCAGCAATTGCAACTGATGCTCTTCTACTTCCAACTGGGAGATCGTTTCTTCCAAGCGACGAGCATCTGTTTGCTCATAGCTTTGTTGGCTCTTATATTCGGTCTGTTGAAGTCGCAATTCTGCCAATTGCTCTTGCAAGTTTTGTACTTTTTGTTGCAGAACATCTTTGTCCGACTTCATGGTTTCAATATCGCGGTTCAATTTTTCTTTTTGAAGCTCAATTTCTGCCAATTGCTTGGTAAGGGACTCCAGCTCTTCTTGGAGAGACTTGGTCGCATCTGTTGCCAGTTCTGACTTCAAAGCCTCTAAGAGTTCCTGTATTTCTTTCAGTTGCTCTTGGCTTTGTTGGTAGGCCAATTGGGCCCGCTGTTGTTCCAGACGAGCTTGCTCACCCTGGCTTTGTATAGAAGCCAAGTATTCTTGCGCCTGCTTGAGCAGATTGTCCTTGGTCTCAACCTCCTGCTCTGCTTCTCTCAAACGAGCATCCAGAGCTTGCATTTCCTGCTTCAAACTATCCAATTCTGGTTTGACAAAGACCGTATTTTGGGAGCGATTGGCACCACCAGCGTAAGATCCACCCGTTCGCAATTCGGTCCCATCTAGGGTCACGATCCGAACTTGATAGTTGACTTTACGAGCTGCCTCACGCGCATGCTCCGTCGTGTCAAAGATGGCCGTTACTCCAAGCAAGTTTTGGAAAATCTGTTCAAAACGATTCTCATAGGTTACCAAGTCACTCGCAATTCCTAAAAATCCTGCACTGGTTTGAATCAGCTCCAGATTCCGCGGAGAAAGTTGACGGGCTTTGATCGTCGTTAGCGGAAGGAAGGTCGCCCGTCCTAAGCGATTTCGTTTCAAGAAGTCAATCGCTCGCGTTGCCGCCTTTTCATCCTCGACAATGATCTGTTGGCTACTAGCCCCCAGAGCAATTTCAAGCGCCGTCTGGTAGTCTTTTGAGAAACTCAAATTCTCACTAACAGCCCCACAGATGCCTCCTAGACGGTCCGCTTCTTGCAAGACACTCTTGACACCTGCATAGAAGTTACTATGGTTCTTCTGAATGGCTTCCAAACTATTGATCCGCGCCCGTTTGTTCTTGCTCTCATCCATCAAGTCAAACATGGCCGTTTGAACCTCTTGGTAGGCAGCTTTGGCTTGCTCCACTTTTACCAATTGATCTTGGTATTCTGCTAATAGACCTTTGACCGTCGCTTGTGCCTGATCCAACTCTTCTAATTGTCGAACTTCTTTTTCCTTGGCAGCTTCAAAATTGGATTGCGCCTTGATCAAGTCCTCTTGACGATGACTAGATTCTTGCAGGAGCGCTTGAATTCGGCTCTCAATCGCTGTCCGCTCATTAGATTTTTCGGCTTCTGTCTGTAAGAGCTCCACATACTGCTCACGTAGATGCTCAATGACTTGTTCCGGATCTTCTTCATAGTTGGCTAATTCTTTTTCCAACTCTTCTTGTTGCTGACGGTTCTCTGTCAGATTTTGTTGAAGAGTTGCTAGCGTCTCTTGTTTTTCAGCCAGCTCTTTTTTCGCTTCTTCCAGACGGGCCAAAACAGCATCCAGTCGCTCTAGATTTTCTTTACGACTATGGGCTGCTTGACTCGATTGCAGCTTAGCGACTTCGATTTGCTTTTCCAAATCACTGATCAAACGAGTGACCTCTAGCAAGCTCGCCTGGTCCTCAGCTAGATTTGCATCCAACTGATGGCGGGCTTTCTTGATGCGGAGGTTATCTTCTTCTAAGACCTGACGACGTTGGTAATAAGAGGCCAACTGTTCTTGAATGGCTTTTTCCTCTTGATCAGCCTTTTCATAAAGTTCTTTTGTCAGATCGACTTGAGCGACTAAAACGTCCAGTAAGAGAACCTGACGTTCTTGGTCTAATTCCAAGAAACGACGAGCAACCGTCGCTTGCTTTTCAAGAGGCTGGATCTGTCCTTCTAATTCATAGAGAATATCTTCCAGACGGTCCAAATTTTCCTGGGTTTGGTTGAGTTTAGTCTCCGTTTCTTTGCGACGCGTCTTAAATTTTAAGACACCAGCAGCTTCTTCAAAGATAGCCCGGCGTTCTTCCGGTTTGGAGTTAAAGATTTCCTCTACCCGACCTTGGGAGATAATCGAGAAAGAATCCCGTCCTAATCCCGTATCCATGAACAAATCATGCACATCTCTGAGACGTACTTTCTTACCATCGATCTTGTACTCGCTGTCTCCCGAACGAAAAATATGGCGTTCGACCCGAATTTCTTTCCCCGCTTGTTGGATAAAACCATCCTGGTTATCTAAGACAACCGTGACACAAGCATAATTCAGCGGTTTACGCGATTCTGTCCCTGCAAAAATGACATCGGGCATCTTTCCCCCACGTAGACTCTTGACACTGGATTCCCCCAAGGCCCACCGTAGGCTCTCTGTGATATTTGATTTTCCAGATCCATTAGGCCCTACAACGGCAGTAACCCCTTTGTCAAATACGACCTTAGTCTTATCCGCAAAGGATTTGAAGCCTTGGATTTCAATCTCTTTTAGATACATGAGCCATCATTCCTCGTTTCAACTGCATTGCGGGCTGCTTCCTGTTCCGCTAATTTCTTGGAGCGACCATGACCGTGTCCTAGGGTTTTGCCGTTCACGAACACTTCCACTTCAAACTCTTTTGCATGAGCAGGACCGGACTCGCTGACCACTTGGTACTGGATCTCCACATCCCCATGAACCTGCAACAGTTCTTGCAAACGGGTCTTGTAGTCAATAACTTGGGAAAATTGACCCGTTTCCACTTTGGGAATCATGACCTGATAGACAAAGCGCTTGACTGCTTCCACTCCTTGATCCAGCAACAAAGCACCTAAAAAGGCTTCAAATAAATCGCCAAGAATCGTATCGCGGTCTCGACCACCAGATTTTTCTTCGCCTTTGCCTAGTTTGATATAACGATCAAATTGACAATCTCGAGAAAAGCCAGCCAGACTTTCTTCACGGACAATCATGGAACGGAATTTAGACAAATCTCCCTCAGGTCTGTTTGGGTGTTCCTTATACAAATATTCGGAAATAACTAATTGAAGAACAGCGTCTCCTAAAAATTCCAAACGTTCGTTATGTGAAATTTTTAAGAGGCGGTGCTCATTGGCATAAGAGGTGTGTGTAAAAGCTGTATCTAATAAACTGCTATCTGAAAAAACGATCTGAAACCGTTCCGATAACAGGGCTTGTAATTTCTCCATAGGAAGCCTACTTTCTAATAAATTCATACCTTTAAGTATACCAAAAAAGAAGCACGAACGCACTTCTTTTCCTAGTTCTAGGGCCTGAATTCTCCAATTTTAATCAGGATCTTCTTCTGTTGGTTTTTCAGGCTTATTGGGGATCACTTTTAAGAGATAAAAGGTGATGAAAATCGTCAAAGCCCCTAAAGCAAGCTTCACCCAAATAATCGGGGCCAGATAGATGGAAATGCCCATCAGAATGTAGATCTGAAGAAGGATCCATTTTTTCCGTTCTTTGGCAATCGATTTGGTCTCTCGGTAATCCGCTACATAGGTTTGATAAAGCTTGGTTTGGTAAAGCCAAGTTTCAAAGCGTTTGGAACTTTTAGCAAAGCAAGCCATCGACAGCAGTAAAAAGGGGGTTGTCGGTAAAATCGGCAAAGGAATCCCAATAATTCCTAGTCCCAATGATACAAAACCAATCGTAAGATAAACAAGGCGCATTTTCTTCTCCTTTGTATGTTTCTTTTTTCGTAATCACTCTACAGCGTTCAAATCTGACATTTGAAGCATCATCTTAGATGGATCTGACATTCCATCCACAATATTCTGTTGTTCCTCATTTAATGGCAATAATATTATAGTTGCTGTATGAGATGGTAATTCTCCACTATCCTTGATAAAATAACTAACTTTTTGATTGTCAAGAATAGATTTTCCATCATAAGACCAAGAAATCGAAAAATTCAAATCTTTCTTGATATCCACATCTGTCTTATTGACCAACATGAGCGCTGCTCTTCCTTCAGAAATAGCTCCCGTGAAGTAGAGCGCCATATTACCTTCACTTCCGAGTTCAGGATGTTCTTTAACCAATTTCTTCCCTAACTCAATAAGATCAGACGTCTTTCCTTCATATTGAGGGGCCACCACAAATTTCAATTCTTTTTCTTTTTTAGAAGACTCTGATACTTTTGTTTCCTTCGCCGTTTGAGTGGAGGTTGACTCTTTCGTATCTTGCTTAGACTGACTACAAGCTGTTAAAGCAACTAAACTTGCCAGTAATAACATCATCTTTTTCATTTTTCATTTCTCCTCTTCTTTGATTGTACCAAACGTGACTCTCATTCAGAATTCGCTCTTTCTTATCATACACAAATTTAGGGCAAAGAGCAAATTCATTACTAGATGAAGGGATTTTCAACAGCTATCAAAAAACCACCCGCGGGTGGCTCTCTATCTTATATCTTCGTCAAAGGGGTCGCGGTGTCTGGTGATGTATCCAGCACCTCAAAATCATGACCGACAGCTAGATCTGCTCGAGCCAGTTGGTTCTCCATGGTCATATGGGCTAATTCTTTGATATTGTTCTCTTTTGACAAATGCCCCAGATAAATCTTCTTGGTGCGATTTCCCAAGGTCCGAATCATGGCATCTGCCCCATCTTCATTAGAAAGGTGGCCCAGATCAGATAAGATCCGTTGCTTCAAACGCCAAGCATACGAACCTGCTCGAAGAATCTCCACATCATGGTTGGACTCAATCAGATAGCCATCCGCATCCGCGACGATTCCTGCTAGGCGATCGCTCACATATCCCGTATCCGTCAGCATGACAAAGCTCTTCCCATCCTTCATCAAGCGATAAAATTGAGGGGCTGCAGCATCGTGGCTGACCCCAAAACTTTCGATATCGATATCGCCAAATGTTTTGGTTTTCCCCATTTCAAAGATATGCTTTTGAGCATCATCGACCTTTCCTAGATACTTGGTCCCTTCCATAGCCTTCCAAGTTGCTTCATTAGCATATAGATCCATCCCATATTTCCGCGCTAAAACACCCACACCATGGATATGGTCTGAGTGTTCGTGCGTAATCAGAATGGCATCTAAATCTTCTGGTTTGCGATCAATTTCAGCCAATAGTCCCGTAATCTTTTTCCCTGATAGACCTGCATCAATGAGCAGTTTTTTCTTTGGTGTCTCAAGGTAGAAAGAATTTCCACTAGAACCTGAAGCTAAAATACTGTACTTAAATCCCTCTTCTGTCATTGACTCCTTATTCTTCCTCTTCTGTATCCCAGTCGTCTTTAATTGCATCTTTGTCGTACGGCAAGACAATGGTAAAGGTAGATCCCTTACCATATTCACTCTTGGCCCAAATAAAGCCTTTGTGTTGCTTAATGATCTCCTTAGCAATGGCTAAGCCCAGACCAGTCCCACCTTGGGCCCGGCTACGCGCCTTATCCACTCGATAAAAGCGATCAAAAATGCGTGGCAAGTCTTTCTTGGGAATTCCCAAGCCCTCATCTGAGATAGAGATAATCAACTGGGCATCTGTTGTTTTCATCCCTACCTTGATTTTCCCACCATCGGGTGAGTATTTGATGGCATTGTTCAAGATATTGTCGATTACCTGGGTCATTTTATCCGTATCAATTTCAACCCAAATCGGGGTGATTGGATATTCACGGATCAGTTCATACTTCTTGGTATCTTCTTGCGATTGACTCTTGATCTTATCAAACCGGTTTAAAATAAAGGTAATAAAGGCTGTAAAGTTGGTCAACTCGATGTCCAACTGACTAGTTTCATTATCGATTCGTGACAAGCTCAAAAGATCTGTGACCATGCGCATCATGCGGTTGGTTTCATTCAGTGAAACCTTGACAAAATCTGGTGCCACCGGCTCTGACAAAGCGCCATCATCTAGAGCTTCCAGATAGGATTTCACACTGGTCAAAGGTGTTCGCAGTTCATGACTTACATTGGAGACAAAGAGGCGACGTTCCCGTTCTTCCTTGTCCTGCTCTGTCGTATCGTGCAAGACAGCTACCAGACCAGAGATAAAACCTGACTCGCGACGAATCAAGGCAAAGCGCACACGAAGGCTTAAGTACTCCCCATTTTCATCCTGGGAATCGATGGTTAACTCTGGTACTTCAGTAATCAAGCTTCGCAAATCATAGTCGTCTCCAAGCGAAAGCAAATCAAGAATACTGGTATTGAGAACCTCGTCCGGATTGACATTCAATTGCTTGGCTGCCATTTCATTGACCATGATGATCTGACCCCGTCTATTGGTCGCAAGCACTCCATCTGTCATATAGGCTAGAATACTAGTCAGCCGCTTGGTTTCCTGCTCTAGGTTTTCATGCGTCAGACGAATGACCTCAGATAGATCATTGATACTGTTGGTCATATCGGTCAGCTCTGGGCTTCCTTGCATGTCGACCACTTCAGAGTAATCCCCAGCAATCAGATCTTTAATTTTGGCGTTTAGTTGTCGGAGCTTGATATTGTCCCTACGGTTTTCTAGGAGAAGCAAGGCAACCACAATGATAAACCCAACCGTAATCAGAACAAAGACAAAGTTCGACGACATGACAAATTGTTTTATTAGATCAATCATTGTTTCTCATATAATATCCGACACCACGGCGGGTCAAGATATATTCTGGACGTCCCGGTGTGTCCTCGATTTTTTCACGCAAACGACGAACCGTCACATCCACCGTCCGAACATCACCAAAGTAATCATAGCCCCACACCGTCTCAAGAAGGTGCTCACGGGTCATGACTTGACCGACATGGGTCGCAAGGTGATAGAGCAATTCAAACTCACGATGGGTCAAGTCCAATTCTTTGTTGGCCTTTTGAACCAAGAAAGCATCTGGAAGGATGTGAAGATCACCAATTACAATTTCCGTATCGGCCTCATTTTCAAGCTGAGGATCAGCCGCAAACTCGGAACGACGCAACAAGGCCTTCACACGCGCTTGCAATTCTCGATTAGAGAAGGGTTTGGTTACATAGTCATCCGCACCAATTTCAAGACCGATGACCTTATCAAATTCCGTATCTTTAGCCGATAGGACAATGATGGGCACATTGCTGGTCTTGCGAATCGTACGCGCTACTTCCAAGCCATCAATCTCTGGCAACATCAAATCTAGAATAATAATATCTGGATTCTCAGCCGCAAAGACTTCCAAAGCTTCCCGACCATCAAAGGCTGTCAAGACTTCATAGCCCTCTTTTGCCATGTTAAATTTGATAATATCTGAAATTGGTTTTTCATCATCAACTACTAATATTTTTTTCATCTTACATACCTGTTTCTAATGCTTCTTTTCCTAATCAATCTCTATCCTCTTATTATATCAAACTTATGAAGAAATGTGGAGCCTCAATTGCTGGACTTTCCAATAAGAAAGGGTAAAAAAGACCGAGATGTTAAAATCTCAGTCTCAGAAAAAACGAATGATATGTAGAAGATAAAATCACTTGAGTGATTCTAAAAAAGGTTAATTTCCTACTTGCTAGAATGAATGAATGAATCATTTATTAAAAACTTTCCGTCGTGAGAAAAATGAGAGTGGGACAGAAATCGGTAATTCGTTAGAATTCGATTTCGTCGTCCCACCTCCGCACAGTTGAGTAGGGCTGTAAAAGCTGATGCAATCAGCGTAGTAGAGCCCACTCAACCACTGCGTCTTGCTCGACAATCCAAAGACAATTGAGAGGCTAGGATTTCTGTCTCACTCTCACTCGGGAGTTTTGGAGCTTCATAGAAGTTCGCTGACGTTCTTACTCACCTAAGGAAGGTTTTTTAGATTGTTTTATCCTCAATCTTTCTATTTTTTTATTATTTCTCAACACGTGATTTGTTAGCGATATCAGCTAGGATTGCTGCTACAAACTCATCCTGTTTAAACATTAAAACGGTATCTACTTTCAGAGGAGATATCGTTTTTCTTCTTCGGATAAGGATACAAAAATTTCTTCCTTTCTCTATCTTTTAAATTAATTGATTTCTTCAGAGAAAGACTGTAAAATTTTTGATATAATATGCAGGATGGACTGATGGATATTTAAAAGATAATGTTCAAAAGAATTATAAGTGAGAATTAAAAACATGTCAGTTTAGAAATAAGTCTCTCTACCATCATCCATGCAGAAACAAGATTATATGAAATAAAAGGAGTAACCAATGTCCGGAAACTATTCAACACGTGAATTCCGCGAGAAACTATATGATGACCTTCATGTTCGATTAAGAGATACAGTGATTTTGATGTGTTCGATTTTTATTGCCTCTATAGGTCTAAATATGAATTCAACAGCTGTCATTATTGGAGCCATGCTGATTTCCCCTCTTATGACACCGATTATTGGACTGGGGTTTGGTTTAGCTATTTTTGATACGCGTTTAATCAAGCAATCTCTAGGGGTTTTATTTACTCAAGTATTGGTCAGTTTACTTGTCTCGACTCTATATTTCTGGATTTCTCCCTTATCTTATGCAAGTAGCGAATTGATTGCACGAACCTCTCCAACCATTTGGGATGTTCTCATTGCTATTGCTGGTGGGATAGCAGGTGTCATTGGTTCAAGAAAAAAAGAAGCAAACAATATCGTGCCAGGAGTAGCTATTGCAACAGCTCTGATGCCACCTATCTGCACTGCAGGCTATGGTTTAGCTAATGGAAATGTACGATTTTTATTTGGGGCTCTCTATCTTTTCTTGATCAACTGTGTCTTTATCATGCTAATCAATATTGTTGGAACAAGAATTTTGATGAGACAATCTCCCTTAAGTTCATTTAATGAGCTAAACATGAAAATGAAAATTGGGTTGATATCCTTAATTGTTTTATTGGTCCTTCCAGCCAGCTATTCAGCAGTCACTCTGACGATGGATCAAGCACGAAAAGAAGGGATCAAACAGTTTGTAGGAAAAGAGTTCGCCAATCATACGATCATTAATCAAGTCTACAAGTCAAGTAGCAATGAATTGGTCTTGACAGTTGTTGGAGATCCGATTTCAGAAGAAGAATTAGAAACCATTCGCCAAAAACAAGACTCTTACGGTATTCAATCTGTTCAATTGAAAGTCAATCAAGTCCATAATTCGACAAAATTAGACAGTGAGACGACCAAGGAATTTTACGAAAACATTGACAAGTATATCGATCAAAAACTCTCTGAAAAAGATTCACAAAACGATCTCGTAAAAGAAAATGAAGCAGACAAGGACTGAGGATAGTCAACTTATCTAACTCATGGAAGCAAATCTTGGGAGGATATCCTATATCCAAAAGTTAATGGATAGAAAGGATTGTTGATGAGGATACTATTTGTGGTGGTTTGACCGATCACTACTGGCTCAGGTGAAACAAAATAGAAAAAGCAACAACTGAAATAGTTGTTGCTTTTTCTTACTAATAAATATTTTTCAGACTGTGATCGTTTTATTTCTCAACACGGGATTTATTGGCAATATCTGTAAGAATTAATTCTACAAATGCATCCACTGACATGGTTTCTGTTTCTTTTTGGCCATAACGACGTACGTTTACAGCCTTGTCTTCCATTTCCTTGTCACCAACAATCAATTGGTAAGGAATTTTTTGAGTTTGTGAAGCACGGATCTTGAACTGCATTTTTTCATTGCGTTCATCCACATCGGCACGAACACCACGGTCACGAAGTTTCTTCGCTACTTCCCAAGCGTAGTCCACGTGTTTTTCGTTCGATACTGGGATAAGGGTTACTTGGTGAGGAGCAAGCCAGGTTGGGAAAGCTCCCTTGTAGTTTTCAATCAAGATCGCAGTAAAGCGTTCCATGGTTGAGATAACCCCACGGTGGATCATGACTGGACGGTGTTCTTCCCCATCTGCTCCGATGTAATGAAGATCAAAGCGTTCTGGAAGCAAGAAGTCCAATTGGATAGTTGAAAGAGTTTCTTCTTTACCAAGAGCTGTTTTCACTTGGATATCCAATTTTGGTCCGTAGAAGGCTGCTTCACCTTCAGCTTCATAGTACTCAACACCCATATCATCAACAGCGGCTTTCAACATGCGTTGAGCATTTTCCCACATCTCATCGTTGTCAAAGTATTTGTGTTTGTCTTCAGGATCACGGTAAGACAAGCGGAAACGGTAATCTGTCAAGTTAAAGTCTTCATACACATCGATGATCAATTGAAGGATCTTCTTGAATTCTTCCTCGATTTGTTCTGGAGCCACAAAAGTATGACCATCATTCAGAGACATTTCACGCACACGTTGAAGACCAGTCAAAGCACCAGATTTTTCATAACGGTGCATCATACCGATTTCAGCGATACGGATTGGCAATTCACGGTAAGAGTGCACATGATGTTTGTAGACTTCAATGTGGTGAGGACAGTTCATTGGACGAAGAACAAACTCTTCTCCATCCCCCATATCCATTGGTGGGAACATGTCTTCACGGTAGTGATCCCAGTGACCTGAAGTTTTATACAGTTCTACAGAAGCAATTGGTGGAGTGTAGACGTGTTGGTAGCCTGCTGCTACTTCTTTATCAACGATATAGCGTTCCAACTCACGACGGATGGTCGCACCATTTGGCAACCAGAATGGAAGACCTTGACCAACTTCTTGAGAAATCATGAAGAGGTCAAGCTCTTTACCAAGTTTACGGTGGTCACGTTCCTTGGCTTCTTCACGCATTTGAAGGTAGTTCTTCAAGTCTTTCTTGTCAAACCATGCTGTACCGTAGATACGTTGCATCATCGCATTGTCGCTATTCCCACGCCAGTAAGCACCAGCAACGTTCAGAAGGTGGAAGATTTGGATGCGACCAGTTGATGGGACGTGTGGTCCACGGCAAAGGTCAACGTATTCACCTTGACGGTAGATGGTCAACCCACCTTCGTCTTCTGAATGTTCTTCGATCAATTCTAATTTGTACGGATCATTTTTGAAGATTTCACGCGCTTCATCTTTGGTCACTTCTTCACGAACAGATGGGAAGTTTTCTTTCACGATTTTCTTCATTTCTTCTTCGATACGAGGAAGGTCTTCGTTAGAGATTTGACCAGCTTGGTTGTCTGTATCGTAGTAGAAACCATCTTCGATCGCTGGACCGACACCCAAGTGGATATCTGGGAAGAGGCGACGAGCTGCTTGGGCAAACAAGTGAGCCGCTGAGTGACGCAAGATTGGAAGAGCATCTTCGTGATCAGGTGTCACGATTTCAATGCTTCCATCTTCAGTGATGGCACGAGTGGTGTCAATCAATTTGCCGTTGAATTTACCAGCAAGAGCTTTTTTAGCCAAAGAATTGCTGATTGATTGGGCAATTTCAAAAGTAGTAACGCCAGATTCGAATTCACGAACAGCGCCATCTGGGAAAGTAATCTTAATCATGATTTTCTCCTTATAAAGTTTTTAGTAGCTAAATGGGTGGGAGGTGTCTTTGAACAATGGAATCGTCACTCCTTTTGATGCCTTCATTAAGAAATCAAAAAAGCGACCTCCTCGAAAGGACGTCGCAACGTGGTTCCACCTTCATTTATGTTCCTCAAAAAAGAGGGACACCTCTGATTGGCTCTAACGTAGCCACCGTTTTATGTTTGCATAAAAGAATCACGAGTAGTCCCAAACCTATCCTCTACGCGATTTCCAGCCCCACGCGCTCTCTATCAGATTTCCTAGATTTGATATGTCTCTGTCAGTTATTATAGCACGATTGAAAAATTTTGCAAGAAAAAGTTTCATTTTCAATCAAAGAAATGCGTGATTTTACGGATTTTCTTCACTTGTTTGACCGAAGTCTTCATCATCTTCACAGATCCATTGACCGGAAGAGCAATCACCTTGGTCGGGATTTTCACAATGGTCTTAGACATCCGCTTGACCCGACTTTGCTCAGGATTCAAATCATTTGAAAAGTCTTTAGAGATGATTTTATCCAGGTAAAATTCGTAGACCCGACGACCAAAGGTTGCTGCAGAAATATCATCAATCTTTTCTGCCCACTTGGTCTCATCGATTGCAGGCATCTCGTCAATCGCTTCAAGAATTGCTTGTGCCAGATCGCTCTCTTCATAAAAGAGCTTTCCAAACATAGGATCATCAATCACATGATCGAGATAAGGATTGCCATGAGCGATGATCGGGGTACCACTTGCAATGCTCTCTAAATAGGTCAACCCTTGCGTCTCACTCGTTGAAGCTGAAATAAAGAAGTCTGCCGCTTTATAGTAGAGAGCTGTCTCATTTGGTGGGATCATCCCTGTAAAGACAACCGCATCTGAAATCCCCAGTTTCGCCGCTTGTTTTTTCAAATCATCCAAATAAGGACCATCTCCAGCCACGATCAACTTAACTTTTTGATTGACCTTGAGGACACCAGGAAGGGCCGCGATAACAGCCTGAATATTCTTTTCATAGGAGACCCGCGACAGGCTCAATAAAAGCGTTTCATCTTCTGCGACTTCATATTTTTCACGAAGGGCTGCTGTCTCTGTCGGAGTGATTTCCGGTCGGTCAAACTTGGCCAAATCAATCCCTGTCGGAATAATGCGTTTTTCTGCCTTGACCTTGTACTTTTGGAGCAAGTCATAGACGATCTCACTAGGACAGATCACTCCATCCAGATCATTCATATAACTTCTCACAATGTATTTGACCATACTTGGGCGAATGACCATACCTCTCGCAATATAGCGGACATAGTCCTCATACTGGGTATGGTAGGTATGAATAACTGGAATCCGCAACTCGCGTCCAATCCACACTCCCAAAAGGCCCAGTGAAAACTCAGTCTGGGTATGGATAATATCCAGCTGGTATTGCTTGGCAATGGCAAGCGCCTTTGAGAAGCCACGATAAGCAACGCGGCGGTCCTTAAAGGCGAAGAAAGGCACACTTGGAATCCGAATGATCTGCCAATCTTCATAGCGGTTGACATCTTTATCCGTTGTCGTAAAGATAAAGACCGTGTGTCCCAATTTTTCTAATTCTGTTTTGAGCGTCCGAATACTGGTCGCTACTCCCGAAACTTGCGGGAAATAGGTATCTGTAAATAACCCTACACGCATCTTACATCTCCAAAACTGTTTGATAGGCTTCGACCAATTGATAAGCCACTAAGTCAATCGAACGACTTTCAGCGACCTTGTAGCCTGCCTCCCGCTTGTCTACTTGTCCGTTCAAGACCTTGTTCAAGGAATCCACAAATTCGTCTACATTGTGGCACAATTCAGATGACGTCTCGTCGATCCAGCCATTGTATACGGGAATATCCCGCAAGACCGTGTGCTGATGACTGGCCAAGGCTTCCAAAACAACGATTCCTTCTGTTTCTTCATAAGATGGGAAGAAGAAAGCATCTGAACCCGTCATAGCCCCTTGGAAGACTGCTCCCTTGAAGTAGCCAGGGAATTCCACATTACTCGGATGATCCTTTTCCACGATACGACGAATCTTACGCGGAATGATCCATTTGTTGATAGAACCTAGCCAAATAAAGCGAACATCCGGCATGCGACGGGCCACTTCTACGAAATCTTCAATCCCTTTGCGTTTAAAATAAAGCCCTGCACAGATGACAACCTTTTGGCCTTCTTGGATATTAAAATGCTTTCGAAAGACCTCTTCTTTTTTCGGATCCTTCTTGTATTTTTCCAAATCAATTCCATTGGAGACCGCGATAATCGGTGTGGTCACCCCATAAGACTGAATCAGGTGTTTAGAATATTCAGATGGCGTGATCACATAGTCTGCCTTTTGGTACATGTGAGCCAAATACTTTCCAAACAAGGGCGCAAAAAAGTTAGACCCGATAAAGGAATTTTCAAAATCCTCACGGGTTGAATGGCCATGCATGATGACTTTCTTTCCACGACGCTTTGCTGCATGGAGCAAAAGGAAACTCCGTGGGCCATAGGTATTGATATGCACCACATCATAATCTCCTAAAATATCTGTCGTATACGGAATCCCAGCCAAATCAAGCGCATGCATTTGATGCTGCAAGGCTCGACCAATTCCTGATTTTTGTAATACGGATTTTCCTTCTAAATACAGTAAAACTTTCATACCTTCTATTATACCGAAATAAAGAGTGCCCAGCAAGTCTCTACCTGTTTGCAGTATAAAAAAGAGGCTAGAACAGTTCTGTTCGAAATTTAAAATTCTATTTTATTTATATACGATATACAAAATCCAATTGCGATTCTGTTTTTCCTCAATTTTTGAAAAACCAATACTTGTTAGTAACTGACTAAATTCATGACTTGTACGATAATCTGTCATATGATAATGTATTTTTTCTTTTTCAGAAGCAATTATCAAAGTAGAATTGCTGGACAGGACTCTATAAACTTCTTGAAAACTCTTTTTTATATCCTTCCAAAAAATATGGGTCTGAATAGCAAATATTCTATCAAAATAGTTATTTTGATAAGGCATATTCTCCACATTTCCAATCTTAAGTTGGACACTACCTTTTCTTATGGAATCTGAATGAACACGTTGGGCAGTTCTATATGATTCCTTAGAAATATCAATACCATGAATCTCAAGATTTTTATTTAAAGCAAGAAGGTTCTTGATAGTACTCCCGCCACCGTAACCAATTTCTAAAATTCTATAATTATCTGAAATAGTAGTCTGTTTAATCGCCCAAAGACTAAGTTTTTTAAAATAGAATGACCATATTTTTGTGATGACTCTACCAATAAGACCACTAGGTTTTTGAGACTGCTTAATAAGAAATTCAGTTAACATTAAATATCTTCCCTCAATTATTATAAGTTTGAAATATCATTAATTATATTTCAAACTTAATTGTATTGTAAATATCAGATATCGTCAAGAATTAATGAAATAATCTGAGATAAATTTCAAAGTTGTGCTATAATTGATATCAAATGGAGTGTTCAAATGAATCAATATCAAAAAACAACAGAAAAAAAGAAGCAAGCTATTATTCAGTCTGCTCTTTCTTTATTTAAAGAAAAAGGGTTTAAAGAAACAAGTATACAATCAATTGCAAAAGTCGCAGAAGTTTCTCCTGTGTCAATCTACAATTACTTTGATAAGAAAGATAATTTAGTAGCTTTATGTATTAATGAATTGTTTAAAGACATCATACAAGAAGCTGAAAACATTCTACTCAGTAATATAGATTATAAATCAAAATTAAATCAAGCCTTAGCTTTATGTCAGAAAAAAATAAGCCAACAGATTTCTAACTACTTTCAAGAAAAAACGTTAGAGGATCCTACTTTTACGAAACTTATGACAAAAGCGATAGATGAGAAAAAGCGTGAAATATATCGTGCATATATTGAGCTAGGTAAAAATGAAAATATAATTGCTAAAGATTTGTCAACAGAGGTTATTTTAAACGTCATGAGTGCTCTCAATAGCACAGGAAATCATCTATCTCCAAATAAAAACATAGAAGACGAAACAAAACAAATTCATCATATTTTGTTGTATGGTATTTTAACAAACTCTAGAACGATTTAATTGTAACTTACACATCAATATTTGAACCAACACTCATTCAATTTCACTTCATCATTACTTATGATTAATGACACATATAAAAAGAGGCTAGAACAGTTCTGTTCTAGCCTCTTAGACTAGTAGACACGTCTTCCCATGTCGAGACTCTAGTCTACTAATCCTTATTTTTTGGTCGTTCCACGTTGGTTGATCGTATGAGACAACAGTACTTCGCGTTCTTCCAACTCTTCTTTGTGCATGATCTTGGTCAACATGCGCATACTGATCGCACCAAGGTCATACAAAGGTTGGCCAATCGTTGATAGATTTGGACGCGTATAACGAGTTACTTGTGAATCATCACTGGTGATAATTTCAAAGTCTTCTGGTACCTTGATCCCCTTATCAGACAAGCCGTTCAAGAGACCTGCAGCCAATTCATCCCCTGTTACAAAGGCAGCTGTTGCTTTGGATGCAATGATGCGTTCTGCCAAGTTATAACCTTCATCGTACCGGTACTTGGATTCAAACACAAGTCCTTCGCTATAGCTCAATTTTTTCACTTTCAAAGCTTCTTTGTAGCCTGTCAAACGAATTTTTCCATTGATATCATCCACCAATGGGCCACTTACAAAAGCAATTTTCTTGTTGTGTTTTGCCAACTGTGTAACAGCATCAACGGTTGCTTGCTTGTAGTCGATATTGACACTTGGTAATTGGTGTTCAACATCCACTGTCCCAGCAAGGACAACTGGCGTCCGAGAGCGTGAAAATTCTGAGCGAATCTTTTCAGTCAAGTGATAACCCATGAAAATGATCCCATCCACTTGTTTTGAAAAGAGGTTGTTTACCACTGAAACTTCTTTGTCATCGTCTTCATCACTATTTGCAAGAACAATATTGTACTTGTACATTTCAGCAATGTCATCGATCCCCTTAGCCAATGTAGAGAAATAGCTATTCGTGATGTTTGGAATCACAACACCGACTGTTGTTGTTTTCTTGCTAGCAAGACCACGCGCAACAGCATTTGGACGATAATCCAAGCGTTCGATCACTTCTAAAACTTTTTTACGTGTATTTTCTTTAACGTTTTTATTCCCATTTACTACACGACTAACGGTTGCCATTGAAACCCCTGCTTCACGGGCGACATCATAAATTGTTACTGTATCGTCTGTATTCATAAGATTTCCTTTCATTGTTGAAAATTTCGTTTTCACTCTCTAATTAATCCTATTTTATCACTTATTGTAAACACTTTCAAGCATTTTGGTAAAATTTTGTAAACTCTTGCTTTTTTGGGGAAAATTTGACAAAATAGATCCATAGAAAGAAGGTAGCATTATGTCTAAATTAGATCAAATCGTCGATTTTCTTGAAACTGAAAAAACAGATGTCGCTGTTGTATCCGATCCTGTCACCATCAATTACCTGACTGGATTTTACAGTGATCCCCACGAACGTCAACTCTTCTTGTTCGTTTACACAGACCACGAACCACTTCTCTTCGTTCCTGCACTTGAAGTGGAACGGGCGACTGCAGTTGTTGATTTCCAAGTGGTTGGCTATGTGGATTCTGAAAACCCATGGGAAAAGATTAAAGGGGCTATCGCAAAACCCGATGCCAAAACCGTTGCACTTGAATATGATAACTTGATCCTTACCAAATACAATGGCTTGCGCACTGTCTTTGAAAAGGCTCAATTCACCAACTTGACACCACGGATTAACCGGATGCGCTTGATCAAATCTGCTGATGAGATCCAAAAAATGTTGGTGGCTGGTCAATATGCAGATAAGGCTGTCAATATGGGATTCGACGCCATCTCACTGGATAAAACAGAAACTGATATCGTAGCAGAAATCGACTTCGGTATCAAACGCTTGGGTTATGAAATGAGCTTTGAAACCATGGTCTTGACTGGAAATAATGCAGCCAACCCACACGGAATTCCTGGAAGCAACAAAGTCGAAAACGATGCTCTCTTACTCTTTGACCTTGGCTGTATGGTGAATGGTTATGCGTCAGATATGACTCGTACTGTTGCTGTTGGGAAACCAGATGATTTCAAAAAAGAAATCTATCACTTGACTTTAGAAGCTCAACAAGCAGCCATTGACATGATCAAACCAGGTGTAACAGCACATGACGTAGACCGTGCTGCACGGAGCGTCATCGAAAAAGCTGGCTATGGTGAATACTTCAACCACCGCCTCGGACACGGGATCGGAATGGACGTGCATGAATTCCCTTCTATTATGGAAGGAAATGACATGGTGCTTGAAGAAGGCATGTGCTTCTCAGTTGAACCAGGAATCTATATTCCAGGTAAAGTCGGTGTCCGTATCGAAGATTGTGGGTACGTCACAAAAGACGGATTTGGACTCTTCACTGAAACCAGCAAAGACTTACTTTACTTTGACTAATCCTTTAGTCGTTTCAATATATAACAAACATCTTGTTTCGTTAATAACTATAAAAAATGAGGCTGGGACAAAAGTCCTAGCCTCTTAATTATCTTTGGATTGTCGAGCAATACGCAGTGGTTGAGTGGGCTCTACTACGCTGATTTCATCAGCTTTTACAGCCCTACTCAACTGTGCGGAGGTGGGACGACGAAATCGAATTCTAACGAATTACCGATTTCTGTCCCACTCTCTTTTTTCTTATGAAACCGATTCGAGTTTCATTCTTTTCTGCGTATCTTCTACGACGTCTTTTAAAGTGGTTTGAGACATTTCTTTTTCCATAGCAGTCTGAATGTCCTCAAGCTTCCCATCTAAAACATTGTGGATATTGTGGCCAATTGGGCAGGCTGGATTTGGATTGTCATGAAAACCAAATAATTGACCTGTCGAACCTAAACATTCTACTGCTTGATAGATATCCAGCAAACTGATCTCATCGGCTGCTTTTGCGAGCTCAGCTCCGCCTGTCCCACGCGCTACATGGATCAATCCAGCTTTCTTCAACTGAGACAAGGTCTTTCGAATAATAACAGGGTTCACGCCGACACTTCCTGCCAAAAAATCACTGGTTACTTTTGTTTTTTCTCCTTGTAGAGCAATCATGATCAAGACATGAGTCCCAATGGTAAAGCGACTCGAAATTTGCATAACTTCACTCCTTTCTACCCGTTTTTGAAGGTAGAGTCTATTGAACAACCGTCAAGGGACGACTTTCGTTATTCCTATTATACTCTTTTCAGTTGTAATGTCAACAGTTACACTATTGGAAGAAGTCCTCTAGCCAAGCATCGATTTCTCGATCATGACCTTCTCTCTGCTCAATTTCATGAAGGAGCTCATGATTGTGGGTATGATGAATGCCATTGACCAAACTTTCATAATACACTTGGTAATAAGGAAGATGGAGGTCTTTTGCCAGTTGCAGTTCTTTTTGGACATCATAGTCCACCCGTCTAAAATCGACATCTTTTAGCCCCATTTGATCAAATTCGAGAATGGCATACATGGCCCGAAGGTCCTTGCGAAGATTCTTTTCCAAAAAGAAAGGTTGACCGATCGATCCAGGATTGATAATCAGTTCTCCTCCTGTCCCGTAGCGGAAAAACTGCTGGTGAATGTGTCCGTAGACTGCAATATCACAAGACGGGTTTGTCACCAAGCGATCAAAATCCTTCTGCTCACCAATGTGGATCAATTCGCGACCCCAATTCTTATCAGGTAAGTGGTGGGTAATGCCGATCTTTAAACCTGCGATTTCTCTATGGACCTGCATGGGCATTTTCTGCATGTCTTCAATTTCCTGGGGCGTGATTTCTTCCAGAATATATTGACACTG
>NZ_JBDGEA010000025.1:0-22518 GCF_040908565.1 Streptococcus parasanguinis
AATCAACAGAGTTGGATGCGCCTATTTGGAAGACTATTCCGATGATGCGAGGCAAACAAGAGTCTAGCTACCATCCAGAAAACACCCAAGGTGTTTGGATTCTAGATTTTCTAGGAAATTTAAGTGGCATGGCTTATCACTATCGTGTGCATTTTGAACACCAGACTCAAGTGACGCGCGATCCTTATAGCATTGCCACGACAGCCGATGGAATGCGCTCAGCCATTCTCTCAAGAGCAGATCGTCAGTTTGATTGGGGCACTAAAAAAGGCGCCGATGCGACTCCCTGGCGCCTGGACAATCCTTGTCAAGCAGTGATCTATGAGATGCACCTTCGGGATTTGACCAAGTCACCGACATCAGGTGTGGACGAGTCTTTGCGTGGGACCTATCTAGGGGCTTGCCAAGAAGGAACTGTCAATAGTCATGGAGATGCGACTGCCTTTGATTATATCCGTCAGTTAGGGGTCAATGTCGTGCAATTGCAGCCGATATCTGATCGCTATAAACAGTACGATGAAGAAGGTCGTGTGACCTACAATTGGGGTTACGACGTTCAGAATCATTCTGCACCAGAAACCAGTTTTTCAACAGATCCATCCAATCCCAAACAAACCATGCAAGAGCTTAAAACGATGATCCGGGCTTATCATGAAGCTGGGATTTCTGTAGTCATAGATGTGGTCTACAATCATACCTACTCAACTGAGCGTGGACCTTTCCAAAATACAGTTCCGGATTATTATTACCGGATGGAGCCAGATGGGCGCTTCCAAAATGGGACAGGTGTCGGTAATGAGACGGCGAGTGAGCATGAAATGTACCGCAAGTACATGATTGATTCCCTTACGCACTGGGTCAAAGAGTACCAGATCGATGGTTTCCGCTTTGATTTGATGGGCATTCACGATGTGACGACAATGAATGCTATTCGGGAGGCGATGGATGCTCTGGATCCTCGCATTCTCCTTTATGGAGAAGGTTGGGACATGGGAACCGGTCTCGCACCAGAGGATAAGGCTAAGAAAGACAATGCGGCGCAATTGCCACGTATTGGATTTTTTAATGACACGGAACGCGATGCTATTAAAGGAGCTGAGGTTTATGGTTCCATCAAACGTGGCTTTGTCAGCCGAAAATCAACAGAGAATATCGTTGCGCGTGCTGCTTTAGGTAGTGCAGAGCTGGGTCATTATTTAAGTCCCAATCAGGTCTTGAATTATGTGGAAGCTCATGACAACTATAATCTCTTTGACTTGCTTCAGACCCTCCATCCAAATGAAGAAGTAGCAGGCTTGGTCAAGTGCTCAGAGTTGGCTACGGCCATGAATCTTCTCTTCCAGGGTATGACCTTTATGCAATTGGGTCAAGAGTTCATGCGGACCAAATTGGTAGCGACAGGTCCTGATGGAGAGATCACACCTTTGGATCGTGAGCGGGCCATGAATTCTTACAATGCTCCAGATTTTGTGAATCAGGTCAATTGGGATTTGGTCAGTCAGAACAAGGAATCGATTGCTTACATCCGAAGCTTGATTGCCTTGAAGACCAGTCTTCCTGTCTTAGGGCTTGAAAGCTATGATAACATATACCAACAAGTCTTTATCCAATCTGCGACAGATACCAGTGGTCTTGTCATCTATGAACTAACAGGAGACAAGAAGTACTTGGTGATATTTAATGCCAGTGGGCTTCCATATTACCTCCAAAATTCAGATAAATTGAAATTAATGGTTGGGAATAGTCGCCATAAACGTCCCTTCTATGTGGAGAATTTAACAGCTTCTATTTTTGAAGTCTTAGATAAAAGTAAGGTATGATACTTCTTTAAGAAATCGCAAAACCCCTGAGTTTTTACTCAGGGGTTGCTTTTATTTTGAGGAACTGCTACTCGTCTCAGTTGAGGAAGAACTATCATCTTCTGGGTGCAATTCTTTATAAGTTGGTGCCTTGAAGAGATCGACAGTGGACTGGTTGCCACGTTGGTTATAAAGGCTGGTTGATTTGTCACCTTTTTCCTTTTCAATCTTCTTCAATGCCTTGAAGGAATTGGTATAGGAATAATCATCTGGATTGACTTTTCCAAGATCATTGCCCTTGAAGAAGCGGAGGAGGTCACCGGTCTGGATGCTATCGCTAATCTTCAATTGAAGGTTAGCAGCTTCCCTAATCTTGTCCAGTTCTTCCTTGGTTTTTTCGTCTGGGTTCGTGATTTCTTCACCTGTTTTAGTGTAATAGGTCCGGCCACTATAGCTTGTATACTCAGGAGTTACAAAGTAGTTAGCGGAGCGGAAGGCGACGATTTGATCATGATCTGGTGAGAGCATATCTTGACCAACTTGGAGGAATTTGTTGGATTCAATACCTAGCAAATGTTCCAAGGTTGGGAGCATATCAATTTCGCCACCATAGGTATCAATGATGCTACCCTTATCCATACCTGGAACGACTACCATATAAGGTACGCGTTGCAACATGGCATTGTCATAGCTTGACCACGTTTCAGAGTTCTTACCAAGTAGAGGGGCAAGAGCTGGGTTACGAGAGTTTGAAATTCCGTAGTGGTCCCCATAGAGAACGATGATGGAATTTTTGTAAAGACCAGATTCTTTCAGGTAATCAAAGAAGGCTTTGATCGAAGAATCCAGATAGTTAGCGGTCGCAAAATAGCCATTGATGGTTTCGTCTTGTGTCTTAGCAAGAGGGAATCCAAGATCATCTCCTGACAAGCTAGTCGTATAAGGGTAGTGGTTGGAAACCGTAATGAACTTCGTATAGAAAGGCTGTTGCAATCTTTCTAGGTATTTGATGGAATCCTTGAGCATGTATTTGTCATTAAGACCATACTGGAAGGAGTTGCTGCTGTTTTGTTTGGTGAAGTAGCTGGCATCAAAGAAGTAATTGTAGCCCCATTGTTTATAGGCTGTATTTCGATTCCAGAAACTTCCAGCATTCCCGTGGAAAACAGCGCTAGAATTGTACCCATTTTTTGAAAGAATAAATGGTGCAGCCTGTTGGGTATTGGTTCCACCATAGTTCACCATAAAGGAACCTTGGTTGAGTCCAAAGAGCCCAGTTTCAATCATGGTCTCTGCATCAGACGTTTTCCCTGCCTTGACTTGGTTAAAGACGTTTGAAAAGGCAAAGGTTTCCTTCGAGTGGTAAAGTGAGTTTAAGAAAGGCGTCACTTCATATTCTTTATCGTCTACTTTCAACTTGTAATCGATCAAGAATTGTTGGAAACTTTCCAAGTGAATGTAGATGACATTACGGCCTTTGGCCATTCCGAAGTACTCAGGATTAGCTTTGGCATAATGCTGTTGGATATATTCTTCAACCGGTTTTAGATCTGCCTCAGAGGCTTTGGAACGTTCTTTGTTGGCAGCATAGGTCTGATTAGCACTGTAACCCAGAAAGGCTGGTAAGCCTAGGGCACGAACGACATAGTAGTTTGAGAAACCACGAGTCAAGAGCTCAGGTCGGTCAATTTCTGCAAGAAAAAGGTTGGCTGAAAAGAGCATAGCTGATAAGGATGTAACCGCAAAACTAGCTCGTTTATTGAAGGGACGATTGTCCATTCGAATCCATTTCTTAAAGAAGAAGAAAGCGAGAATTGGGAAATCCAGAATGTAGATCACATCCCAAGGGCGGAATAATTCTAAAGCAGCAGCTCCGAGACCGGCAGACACTTTGCTCGAAGCCAACATGGTATTGACCGTTACGAAGTCTGTAAATTCTCGATAATAGATGGAGTTGGAAATCAACCAAATAAATAAGAGAAGGTAGATCCCAAAGGCCAAACTGTAAAAGAGCTTGGTTCGTTTGATATAAAGTGCAAGACCAATGAAGAGCAGACTAATCGGTAATGGGTTGATGACTGCTAGAAAAATCTGATACGGTCCCTGAATGTCTAAATTAAAATCAACTGAATAGGCCCACATGGTTTTGAACCAGTAGAGCAACAGAAGGGTCAAGACAAATCCTAGTCTGGTACTCATGAAATTGAGTATCGAATTCGTAATTTTTTTCACAAAATGTTACTTCCTTGTCTTATTTCCTAAAAATTTTCATATACAAGTATACCACAATTTTATGGAGAAAGAAAAAAATGACTGTAAAGGAGAGGAAAGAAATAGGAAAGATCCGGTATTTTATATCGTTTAAAGCTAAATGATGAGAGCTAGGATATAATGGTAAAAAAAGTTCTAGTAAATAAATCCTCCCTTTGTGAAAACCTCAGACTTTTGCTATAATAGGGGGTATGAAAAAACTCACAGTCAGTCGCCAAGTCGCAACAAAAATCAAAGAAGGACAATCACTTCTTGAAAAGCAAGATTTTGACTCACTTCCTGCTTTGGATCAAGCGGTTCAATTGCTTTCAGGAGATGGACAATCCCTCGGTGTCGGATACTTATCTGAACAAAATAAAGGGATTGGATGGTTTGTTTCGCAAGAGTTGGTCGCTTTTGATCAAGACTTTTTTAACAAGCTTTTCATCAAAGCTAAGCAATACCGTCGTTCTTATTATGCAGATGAAACGACGACAGCCTTTCGTCTTTTTAACCAAGAGGGAGATGGTTTTGCTGGTTTCACGGTTGACTTGTATGGTGAGTTTGTTGTCTTTTCTTGGTACAATCCCTTCGTATTTCAGATCAAGGAAACCATTCTAGCGGCCTTTCAAGAGGCTTTTCCTGAAGTCCGAGGCGGCTATGAAAAGATTCGCTTTAAAGGCTTGGACTATGAATCGGCCCATGTCTATGGTGAAGAAGCACCGCAAGAATTTTTGATTCTGGAAAATGGTGTCTCTTACCAAGTCTTTCTCAATGATGGCTTGATGACGGGGATCTTTTTGGATCAGCATGAAGTTAGAGGAAGTTTGGTCGATGGCTTAGCTGCTGGACAGTCCTTGCTCAATATGTTCTCCTATACGGCGGCCTTCTCTGTTGCTGCGGCAATGGGTGGAGCAGTTGAGACAACATCGGTCGATCTGGCTAAGAGAAGTAGAGAATTATCAGAAGCGCATTTTGTGGCAAATGGCTTGGCGCTGGATGCTCATCGTTTTGTCGTGATGGATGTCTTTGATTATTACAAATATGCCAAACGCCATGAGCTAAGCTATGATGTGATCGTGCTCGATCCGCCTAGCTTTGCGCGGAATAAAAAACGGACCTTTTCAGTCGCTAAAGATTACCATCGGTTGGTGAGCGAGGCCCTCGAGATTTTAAATCCAGGTGGGACCTTGATTCTCAGTACCAATGCGGCTAATGTTAACAAAGAAAAATTTAAAAAACAAATCGAAAAGGGGCTTCAAGGGCGTAAGCATCGCTATATAGTGGAATACGGCCTTCCGGGAGATTTTCGATGGAACAAGAAAGAAGAAAGTAGTAATTACTTAAAAGTATTTACGATTAGGGTGGATGTATGAAGTTAGTTGTTTCGATTATGCCTCGCACATTGGAAGAAGCACAACAACTAGATGGTTCGCGCTACGATGACGCGGATATCATTGAGTGGCGTGCAGACTTTTTAGAAAAAAGCGAGATCTTAACCGTTGCTCCGGCAGTGTTTGAAAAATTTGCAGGTCGCGAGTTATTATTTACCTTACGAACTAAGGTAGAAGGTGGGCAGATGGAACTAACAGATGAGGAATATGTTGGGATCCTAAAAGATATTCAATCCATCTATCATCCGGATTACATCGATTTTGAATTTTATAGCCATCGTGACGTCTTTGAAGAAATGTTGGAGTTTTCAAATCTCGTACTCAGCTACCATAATTTCCAAGAGACTCCGGAAAATATGATGGAGATCTTATCGGAATTGACCAGCTTTTCTCCAAAATTAGTCAAAGTATCTGTCATGGCCCACAATGAGCAAGATGTTCTTGACTTGATGAATTATACGCGTGGTTTCAAGACACTGAACCCTGAGCAAGAATATGTAACGATTTCCATGGGCAAGGTCGGGAAGATTTCGCGCTTGACAGCTGATTTGACAGGCTCTTCCTGGTCTTATGCTAGAGTCGGAGATGAAAGCGCCCCAGGTCAAATTCCTCTTGAAAAAATGAGAAGAATCCGGGAGTTATTAAATGAAGATTGACGGATATACTCGGATGGCAGCGGTTATTGCCCATCCGATTCGTCATAGTATCTCTCCTTTCATCCATAATCTAGCCTATGAATTAACAGCGACCAATGCTGCTTACCTGGCTTGGGATATTGCTGAAGAAGATTTAGAAAGCACTGTCAGCCAAATTCGTAAGTTAGATATGATTGGGGCCAATATTTCCATGCCTTTTAAGCAAAAGGTCTTTCCTTACTTAGATGAAGTGGATGAGATGGCTCTAAAGATCGGCTCAGTCAATACCATCGTTCACCGTGATGGCAAGCTTAAAGGCTATAATACGGATGGAATTGGTTTTTTTCGTAGTTTACCTCCTGCTTTCTCTATTAAGGGAAAAACAATGGTTCTCTTAGGTGCAGGTGGTGCAGCTTTAGCAATTATTGCACAGGCGATTCATCTAGGTGTAAAACGAATCATCGTCTTTGTGAGAGAGGAGAGGTTGGTTCATTATCGTTCAATCGTTCAGTTGATTGAAGATGGATTTGATTTCTTGATAGAATTGTATGCGATTGAGAAAAATGAGGATGTTCAAAGCTCCTTTCATCAAGCCGATCTCATTTTAAATGCGACTGGTGTAGGCATGGATAGTAAGTCTCTTCCGATAGCGAGTCACTTGACCTTTCCCCCACATGCCTTAATCGTAGAGATGGCCTACTATCCGGCAGTGACCCCCTTTTTGCAATTAGCAGTCCATCAAGGAAACCAGAGGGTAAATGGGCTGGGAATGCTCTTTTATCAAGCTGAAGCAGCCTTTGAATTGATGACTGGGAAAGTATTTCCTACAGAGTCTGTATGGGAAGCATTGACAACAGAATATCACCAATTTGTATGTGACTAAGATAGAGTTTTACCTTTTCCTATTGAAAAAGCTTTATGAGATTAGAACAAGAACTGATTTTTAAAAAACAGTCTTGCTCTAGTCTCTTTTTCATTTTGTTTGAGACATGTGCCTTATTTCATGATAAGATAGAATGAAAGAATAACACGAAGGAGATTCCTATGAACGTATCGGTACCTATTCCAGGACATTCCTATGAGATTGTGATTGAAAGAGGTGGTCTCAACCAGGTTGGAGACTGGTTGCGCACTCTTTGGGGCGATAAAAAAGTCGCTATCATTTCCGATAACCGCGTGGCTAAGCTATATGCAGCTATTGTAGAGAATAGCCTTAAGAAAGCTGGTTTTCAAGTGGTACGCTTTGAGTTTCTTGAAGGCGAAGCCAGTAAGAATTTGACCACTGTTTCAAAAGTTTATGACTTTTTAGCTACCCAGGGCATGACGCGCAGTGATGGGATCGTTGCTCTTGGAGGTGGCGTAGTTGGTGATTTGGCTGGTTTTGCGGCCTCTACCTATATGCGGGGAATTTCCTTTGTTCAGATTCCGACTAGCTTAACCGCCCAGGTGGACTCTTCTATCGGTGGAAAGACTGGAGTCAACACAACATTTGCCAAAAACATGGTGGGCACCTTTGCCCAACCGGACGGTGTGTTCATTGATCCTGAAGTGTTGAGCACTTTGGGACACCGTGAATTAATCGAAGGAATGGGGGAGGTCATCAAGTACGGTCTCATCCAAGATACGGAACTTTGGCAAGAATTGGAAGCTATGGATGGCTCTGTCGAAAGTATTTTAGAGCATGCAGAGAGCATTATTTCTCATTCTTGTCTGGTGAAGCGTGACCATGTGGCGGCAGATGAGCTGGACAATGGTATTCGACTGTATCTCAATTTTGGGCATACCATTGGTCATGCCATTGAAGCGACAGCGGGTTATGGACAGGTCATGCATGGGGAAGCCGTTAGTATGGGCATGGTGCAGCTGTCCCGAGTTGCAGAAGAAAAGGGCTTGATGCCAAAGGGAATCAGCCAACAAATCGAAGAAATGTGTCGGAAATTTGGACTTCCGGTGGCCTATGAGAACTGGGATAAAGAAGCCCTTTATCAAGCCTTGACCCATGACAAAAAAGCGCGTGGGACTAGCTTGAAATTAGTGATTGTTCCAGAGTTGGGGCAAGCTGCGATTCATCAAATCCCTCTTCAAGAAATGAAGGACTTTTTAGAAAGAAAGGAATAAGGTCGTATGAGATATTTAACAGCAGGAGAGTCCCATGGTCCTCGATTAACAGCCATCATCGAGGGGGTCCCGGCAGGCCTTCCTTTATCTGAAGAGGATATTAATAAAGAGCTCAAACGTCGACAAGGTGGATATGGTCGTGGGGCACGGATGAAAATCGAGAGTGACCGTGTTGAGATCACATCAGGGGTCCGTCATGGCTTGACCATGGGAGGTCCGATTACTCTGAACGTGACTAATCTAGATCACCAAAAATGGCTGGAAATCATGAATGTAGCACCGGTCGAAGAGAAAAAGAAAGATCTGCGCAAGATCACCAAGCCACGTCCTGGCCATGCTGACCTAGTTGGAGGAATCAAATACCGTTTTGACGATCTCCGTAATTCGCTCGAACGTTCTTCTGCCCGTGAGACGACCATGCGCGTAGCCGTTGGTGCAGTTGCTAAACGGATTTTAGAAGAGATTGACGTGGAAGTGGCCAGCCACATTGTCAATTTTGGGGGAATCGAGATTGCAATTCCCGAGAATCTAACCCTTTCAGAAATCAAGGAAAAGGCATCTAAGTCGGAAGTTTCGATTGTTGTGCCAGAACAAGAAGAAGCCGTTAAGGCCTACATAGACCAAGTGAAAAAAGACGGCGATACCATCGGGGGAATTGTAGAAACCTTGGTTGGCGGTGTGCCTGTTGGACTAGGATCCTATGTGCAATGGGACAATAAATTGGATGCCAAAATCGCTCAAGGAGTGGTCTCTATCAATGCCTTTAAGGGAGTTGAGTTCGGTCTTGGTTTTGAAGCAGGCCGCCTAAAAGGTAGTCAAGTCATGGATGAAATCGTCTGGTCTGAAGAAGCTGGCTATACCCGTCGCACCAACAATCTTGGTGGTTTTGAAGGGGGCATGACCAATGGTGAGCCCATTCTAGTTCGAGGTGTTATGAAGCCTATTCCAACGCTTTACAAACCCTTGATGAGTGTGGATATTGAGACCCATGAGCCTTATAAGGCAACAGTTGAGCGTAGCGATCCGACGGCTCTTCCGGCTGCAGGTGTGGTGATGGAAGCAGTGGTCGCAACTGTCCTTGCTACAGAAGTGATTGAAAAATTCTCATCCGATAACTTGGGAGAATTGAAAGAGGCTGTTGCTAAGCACCGGGACTTTACTAAGAATTTTTAAGAGAAAGAGTTTTCCTTTGGAGAAGAAAGTTGTCTATATTGCAGGGCTGGGCTTGATTGGTGCTTCCCTCGCGCTAGGGATTAAGAGAGCTCACCCAAACGTGACCATTCTTGGTTACAATCGTAGTGAGGCCTCTCGAACCATCGCCCTTGAAAGAGGAATGGTGGATCAGGTGACGGATGATTTCGCAGCCTTTGCCCCTTTAGCAGATATCATTATTTTGGCGCCTCCGATTAAGCAAACCAAGGCTTACTTAGAAACCTTAGCCGGCCTGAATTTGAAGGACCAGGTACTAGTGACAGATGCAGGCTCTACCAAGGCAGAAATTGTCGCACAAGCTGAAAAGGTGTTTAAAGATAAGGCTGTGCGTTTTGTGGGAGGGCATCCCATGGCTGGTAGTCATAAGACAGGTGCAGCAGCAGCGGATGCCACCTTATTTGAGAACGCTTATTATATTTTTACCCCTTCCAGCTTGACCACAGGAAGTGCCATGGAAGAGTTAAAAGAGCTTTTGAGTGGATTGGGATCCCGCTTCATTGAAATCGATGCCGAGGAACACGATCGGGTAACCTCCCAGATCAGTCATTTTCCTCATATTTTAGCATCGACCTTGGTCGAGCAGGCCGCAGCTTATGGAGAAGAGCATGAAATGACCCGACGTTTTGCGGCTGGTGGCTTTCGGGATATGACACGGATTGCAGAAAGTGAGCCAGGTATGTGGACCTCTATTCTCTTGTCCAATCCTCAAGCTATATTAGAGCGGATTGCAGATTTTAAAGAGCGCTTGGACCAAGTGGCTAAAACCATTCAAGCAGATAACGAAGAGGCCATTTGGTCATTTTTCCATGAGGGACGCAAGCACCGAAAAGAAATGCAGATCCATCAGCGTCCTGGGCGCGATAGTGCCTATGATCTCTTTATTGATGTTCCCGATCAGGAAGGCGTCATTCTTGAGATCCTGAAAATTCTACAAGGGATTTCCTTGGTTAATATTCACATCAATGAAGAGAATCGTGAAGATATCCACGGGATTTTGCAGCTGACCTTTAAAAATGCAGAGGATCAAGAGCGGGCTCAAACCTTGATCAGCCGGGCGACATCTTATACCGTCCTTGCTCGCTAGGTCTACAGAAGGATTTGCATCAAAAGGCCTGCTTCATTTTAGGAATATTGAGGGAAAAGCAGTATAATAGAAGTATCATATCAGTAAAGGAGCCCATAAAATGGCAAATATTTATGATGTAGCAAATGAACTTTCTCGGACCCTTCGAGACCTTCCTGAATACAAGGCTGTTGTAGAAAGCAAGCAAGCGATCGAGGCAAATCCAGAAGCGAAAACCTTGTTTGACGAATACGTTGCTTTTCAAAATCAACTGCAAGGCTTGATGCAATCCGGTCAACTTCCAACAGAAGCTGTGCAACAAGAAATGAAGGACTATATGGAAAAAATCCAAGCAAGTCCGATTGTGAATGAATTTTTCACCAAACAACAACAATTGTCTATTTATCTTGCAGATCTGGAAAAGATCATCTTTGAGCCGATTCAAGATTTATATAAATAAGAATGCTACCAGAGTTGTAATTTCGACTCTGGTATTTTCGTTCGCCAGTAGAAGAAAAGAAGCTCAAAAAAAGCTAGGAAACATTCGTTATTTGTTCCAAATTTTTGATCAAAAATTGAATTCATGCCTTAATTATGATAGAATATGAGGAAAAGCATCTGGAGAAGGCAATGAAATTAAGAACCAATAGCAAGGGTCTAAAGGGCATCATTCGTGTGCCTGGTGATAAATCCATCAGTCACCGATCCATTATTTTTGGAAGTCTCGCAACAGGTGAAACCAAGGTCTATGATATCTTGCGAGGCGAAGATGTGCTCTCTACAATCCAGGTGTTTCGAGATTTAGGAGTCTCCATCCAGGATGACGGGGATGTGATTCAGATTCAAGGGGTAGGCTTTCAGGGCCTTCAAGCTCCGACCGATCCCCTTGATATGGGTAATTCAGGGACTTCTATTCGTTTGATATCAGGTGTCCTAGCGGGCCAGGATTTTTCAGTGACCATGGTCGGAGACGATAGCCTTTCCAAACGGCCTATGGATCGTGTAGCGATTCCACTGCGTCAAATGGGAGTAGAAATTGCTGGCCAGGGAGAGCGCGATTGCCCGCCTTTGCATGAAAAAGGGACCCATCAGCTACAACCGATTCATTACCGTTTGCCAGTCGCATCGGCTCAAGTCAAGTCGGCTCTTATCTTTGCTGCTCTACAGGCTGAGGGTAAATCGACGATTATCGAGAAGGAAAAGACACGTGACCATACAGAGGATATGATTCGCCAATTTGGTGGGGAGATCCAGGTCGACGGAAAAACTATCCACATCCAGGGTGGACAAGAGTTCAAAGGTCAAACAGTCATTGTTCCTGGAGATATTTCCAGTGCGGCCTTTTGGTTAGTGGCTGGACTCATCCTTCCAGATAGTGTGATCAAGATTGAACATGTTGGCGTCAACCAAACGCGGACAGGGATTCTCGATGTCATCCAGGAAATGGGGGGAGATCTCACTGTTGAGGATCGTGATGAAAAAGCTGTCTCGGCAAGTCTCACTGTCAAGACTTCGTCCTTAAAAGGGATTCGGATTGATGGGGAGTTGATTCCACGCTTAATTGATGAATTGCCGATTATTGCTTTACTAGCGACGCAAGCCAATGGTCAAACTGTGATTGCGGATGCTGAAGAACTTCGTGTGAAAGAAACGGACCGTATCCAGGTCGTAGCAGATAGCCTCAATGCCATGGGAGCCACTGTCGTGCCAACGGAAGACGGTATGATCATCACTGGTCCGACTCCCTTACATGGAGCTGACTTAGAGACTTTTGGAGATCACCGGATTGGGATGATGGCTGCCATTGCTGCCTTATTAGTGAGTGAAGGAAATGTGGTGCTGGATCGAGCAGAGGCCATCAACACCAGTTACCCTAGTTTTTTTGAAGATTTGGAGACCTTACTGCATGGCTAAAATTTTACTTGGTTTTATGGGAACAGGTAAAACGACTGTTGGTCGCATTCTTGATCCAAAATTCCATGATATGGATGAATTAATTGTTGAAGAGATCGGTATGTCGATCAATGACTATTTCGCAGTGGAAGGAGAAGCTGCCTTTCGTCGTCGCGAGGCTGAAATGTTGGAGCGTTTATTGGAAAATGAAGCGGCCATTATTTCCCCTGGTGGCGGGATTGTCGTCAATCCTCATAACCGTGCCCTCTTGGAAAATAATCCATACAACATATATTTGCGCGTGGATTTTGAAACTTTGTATAGCCGCATTCAATATGACAAAGCTATGCAACGTCCCCTCTTTTTAAACAATACAAAAGAAGAATTCAAGAAGATTTTTGATGGCCGTTTGCCTTTGTACGAGGATATTGCTACCCATATTGTGGATGTTGAGGACAAAACACCTGACGAAATTGCGGAGATTATTCGATGCTTGTAGGCTATCTAGGTCCCAAGGGATCTTTTACCCACGATGTGGTGACTCATAGTTTTCCAACTTCTGAACGCATCGCTTATCGAACGATCACAGATGTTATTAAGGCCTATGAAAATCAAGAAATTGATTTTGCAGTCGTCCCAGTTGAAAACTCTATCGAAGGCAGTGTCCACGAGACCATCGATTACCTCTTTCACCAAGGGACCATCCAGGCCGTTGCAGAAGTGGTCTATCCCATCAAGCAACAGCTTTTGGTGGCTAGAAAAGATCGGCCTATTCGAATGGTCTATTCGCATCCACAGGCCTTGGCCCAAGGGAAGGCTTTTCTAAGGGCCCATTATCCAGATGTGGCCATGGAAATGACGGCTTCAACAGCCTATGCAGCCCGCTATGTGGCAGAACATCCAGAATTGGAGATTGCAGCGATTGCCCCTCTGGCAGCAGCAAGTGAGTACGGTTTGGAAGTCCAGGCCAAAGACATCCAAGAAATCGAGGACAACTACACGCGTTTTTGGATTTTAGGGGCAAAAGAGCCCTTGTTTTCAGAAACTTTGAATCTTTCGAGTCAAAAGATTAGCTTGGCTTTAACCTTGCCAAGTAACTTGGCAGGAGCCCTCTATAAGGGTTTGTCCACCTTTGCTTGGCGGGGAATCAATTTAACCAAGATTGAAAGTCGCCCCCTTAAAACAGCTTTAGGAGAATACTTTTTCATTATTGACCTCCTAAATGAAGCGCCTGATCTAGTGCACTTTGCCTATCAAGAATTAGACAGTCTGGGCATTCAGACAAAAGTCTTGGGTCAGTATCAGGTCTATACCATAAAAGATAACGGAATGGAGAAAAAATGAGTAACGAATCCAACTTTCTATCTCACCATGAGCGAAAGCGATTAGAGTACTTATACTCAAATTTTCATTATTTGAATGAACGAGAACAACTAGAATACAATTATTTACTCAAAAAAAGCCAAGGAGTTTATGAGGAAACAGAATCCCTTCAACAGCCTGAAGTAGCTGCTACTGAAGAAGTGCAAGGGGAGATTGCTGAACCGATTAGTGACCTTCCTGTTTACCAATCACGTAGCAGAAAAACAAAGAAAAAAGCAGTCGCTGCGACGAGCGATCTACCTAAGAAACCACGGAAAAAGATCCGCGTCAAGCGGATCCTCAAGTGGATAGCTCTCTTTTTCTTGCTCATTATCGGTGGCATGGTCTTTATGTTTGTGAAAGGCCTCAACAGTAAACCAGCTGGTAAAGATGCCAAGCCTGCTGTCGTCGAGAAATTTAACGGCAAGAAGTCGCGAGATGGGGTCAATATCCTGATCTTGGGGACAGATGGTCGGATCGGTGAGAAGTCAGATGAAACCCGGACAGACTCCATCATGGTGGTCAACGTCAATAACAAAGAAGGCAAGATCAAGATGGTCAGCTTCATGCGGGATACACTGGTCCATATTGATGGAGTGAGCCAGCAAAATATTCCTGAATACGATGGCTACTATGACCAGAAGCTCAATACTGCCTTCACCATCGGGGAGCAAAATAACAACCAAGGGGCTGAATTGGTGCGTCAGATGCTCAAAGATAACTTTGACATTGACATCCAATATTACGCCATGGTCGATTTCAAGACCTTTGCGACAGCGATCGATACCCTCTTCCCAAATGGGGTCGAGATGAATGCGCAGTTTTCAACGGTTGATGGCGAAAAGGTCAGTGAAGTTGAAGTGCCAGATGATTTGAACATGAAAGACGGTGTCGTTCCGCAGCAAACCATCAAGGTTGGAAAGCAACGGATGGATGGCCGGACCCTTCTCAATTACTCGCGTTTCCGTAAGGATGATGAAGGGGACTTTGGCCGGACCCGTCGCCAGCAAGAAGTCATGTCTGCTATCATGCATCAGATCAAGGATCCAACCAAACTCTTTACGGGATCAGAAGCCCTTGGGAAAGTCTTTGCTATGACGTCTACCAATGTACCTTTCTCCTTCCTATTGACCAATGGACTTGGCCTGGTTGGAAGTGCTGGAAAAGGAATTGAACGAGTGACCATCCCAGAAAATGGGGATTGGGTCGATGCCTACGATATGTACGGTGGCCAAGGCTTGCTCGTCGATTTCGATGCTTATAAAAAGAAATTGTACCAAATGGGACTGAGATGATATAATAAGGGGATAGGAGTTTTGGACTCCACCCCTTTTAATTTGTAGAAAGATAGAACACCATGTTAAAGAAAAATGAAATTGTAACCGTTGAGATTGTTGATTTGACCCACGAAGGAGCAGGAGTGGCTAAGGTTGATGGCCTGGTCTTTTTTGTGGAGAATGCCCTGCCAGGAGAAATCATCCGCATGCGCGCGCTTAAAGTCAACAAAAAGATCGGCTACGGAAAAGTAGAGGAGTACTTAGAAAAATCCCCTCATCGTAATGAAGAGCTTGATCTTGCCTATTTACGAAGCGGAATCGCCGACTTGGGGCACCTAGCTTATCCGGAGCAACTGAAATTCAAGGCCAAGCAGGTCAAGGATAGCCTCTACAAGATAGCGGGAATCACTGATATGGAAGTGCCTCTGACCTTGGGGATGGACCATCCTGTCCAGTATCGCAACAAGGCCCAAGTCCCTGTTCGTCGTGTCAATGGTCAGGTCGAAACAGGCTTCTTTCGGAAGAACTCTCATGATTTGATGCCGATTGAAGACTTTTATATCCAAGATCCAGTCATTGACCAAGTGGTCTTGGCTCTTCGAGATTTGATTCGTCGGTTTGACCTCAAGCCTTATGATGAGAAGGAACAGTCTGGCTTGATTCGGAACCTTGTCGTCCGCCGTGGCCATCATTCTGGAGAAATTATGGTCATTTTGGTCACCACTCGTCTCAAGATTTTCCGTGTGGACCAGTTGATCGAGCAGCTGATCAAGCAATTCCCAGCTATCAAATCTGTTATGCAAAATATTAATGACCAGAATACCAATGCCATTTTTGGAAAAGAATGGCGGGTTCTCTATGGTCAAGACTATATTACGGATCAAATGTTGGGAAATGATTTCCAAATCTCTGGACCAGCCTTTTATCAGGTCAATACCGAAATGGCAGAGAAGCTCTATCAGACAGCCATTGACTTTGCAGAGTTAAGTAAAGATGATGTGGTCATTGATGCCTACTCCGGAATCGGGACCATTGGCTTGTCAGTTGCCAAGCATGTCAAGGAAGTTTATGGTGTTGAAGTCATCCCCGAAGCAGTAGAAAATAGCAAGAAGAATGCTAGTATAAATGGCATCACCAATGCCCACTATGTCTGTGATACAGCTGAAAGTGCCATGAAGAATTGGCTCAAGGAAGGCATCCAACCAACCGCCATCCTAGTTGACCCACCACGCAAGGGCTTGACCGAAAGCTTTATCAAAGCAAGCGCCCAAACAGGAGCTGACCGCATCGCCTATATCTCCTGCAATGTCGCAACCATGGCGCGTGATATTAAACTTTATCAAGAGTTGGGCTATGAGTTGAAGAAAGTCCAGCCGGTGGATCTTTTTCCTCAGACGCATCACGTCGAGTGTGTAAGCTTGTTAGTGAAACGCAGTTAATCCTCAAAAGGTTCACCCAAACCTTTTGAGTCCACAAACGCATCATGTTGAGGACGTATCACTGCTTGTACGAGCTGAGGCATCAGCGAAGTAGAAGCAGATGTTCTGCCCATGGGATAGCTGTCGAAGAGTAAGGAGTTTACGACGAAACGATACGGCAACAGCGAACCGCCGAGTTTGTAAGTTTGTTAGTGAAATGTGGATAATCGTTCAAAAATCAGAAGGAGTAGATATGTATATGTTGGAATTATATCAAAATCCTTCCTATAAAAATCTAGTCGCATTTGGGTCCTTAAAAGAAGGAAAAGAATATGTATCCAAAATAACTGGATATACTCTAGAAAATGAAGATGATTTTGTTCAAGGTAATAAAGTAGAAATAACGAACATTTAGATGAAAGGTTTAGAGTAAACATGAGTCTCTTATTTGAAGAATTTAAAACCATTTGTTTCCATTTAAATCGAGTCGGAATTACACCGACACTGATGGGTTCTTTGGGATTGGAGTTTAGAACGAAAGAAAATTGGGTGCCGTCTGACATTGACATTCATGTGCCTGGTGACCCTAGAGGTTGGGAAGCGCCTGATCATATCAGAATTTATGACTGGGACAAGATAATGAAAGTGATGAAAGACTTAGGCTACGTCTTAATAGATATTCATGAGCATGAATTCCAAAAGGATCGAGTGACTGTTGAATTTGGAAGTATCGATTCCTTACTTGATTTTGCAGGAGTTTCGGAATCGGATATAGAGCTTATTCACATTGAAGGCATCACTTTTCGTCTTCCAAGTCTGGAGCAGTATCTAAGTATTTACAAAGCCTCTTCTCAAGACTCCTATCGAAATGAACAAAATAACAATAAGGATTTTAAAAAGATCGAGTGGCTGGAAAAACATTTGTAAATTATCATATGAAAAGTAGTAAGTTGTAAGACTGGCTGCTATGTTATTTTTATTGGTTATTTAATTTGTACTATATTGGCTAGTAATAGAATTAGTAAAGAAAAGCAGGTGGAAAAATTGTAAAAGAGCCACAGGAACTTTTCTGGGGTGGATATCACGCATATTTTTCGGATTTAGATGGATATTATTGGGGAGTTTCTTGGGGCCCCAATTTCCAATTTGATGAAAATGGACTATTGAAATTTTAGTAATTAAGGGAGATAGCAAAAATGGCTTCAAGTAAAGAATATTTAAATTTCATTTTAGAACAATTGTCCGATTTGGAAGAAATAACATATGGATCAATGATGGGTGAATATATTGTTTATTATCGCGGAAAAATTGTGGGTGGAATTTATGATGATAGATTTTTAGTGAAGCCTGTTAACTCTGCAATAGCATATATGCCAAATGCAAAGTACGAGTTACCATATGATGGAGCAAAGGAAATGCTGTTGGTAGATGATGTTGACAACAAAGATTTTTTAACTGGCTTATTCAATTCAATGTATGATGAATTACCTGCACCCAAATCAAAGAAAAAGGAATAATAAAATCTCAGTTTATCTAGGTAATACCATTTAACGATAACCTTATGCGATCGTTAAAAAGTATGTGAATATGTTCTCGATGACTGCGCATGTCGAGTGTATAAGTTTGTTAATAAAACGCAGTTAAACATCTCGCTTTGACATTTCAAGCTGAGAGGCTTCAAAGCTCCACTGGAGCTTTGAACTCCCCAAACCTTTTGAGTTCTAAGAGAAATACCTGTTTGGATGGAGTGATACTTTGGTTTGGATCTGGGCTGTGATATAGATGTCATGACCAGAAATAATGAAATAGAGGAGTAAAATTGATGGAGCAAAATAAGCTCAAAGCAATTATGTTTGCCTTTCTGGCAGCTGTTTTTTATGCCATAAATGTACCGATATCAAAGGTTCTTTTGCAGCATGTGGGCCCGACTACAATGGCAGCATTGCTGTATCTCGGTGCCGGGATTGGTATTGGGATGATGTCACTTTTTAATAAGAAGGATAGAGAGAAAGCTGAGAGCCTGACAAAAGCAGATCTTCCCTATATTGTCGGAATGATTGTTCTCGATATTGCTGCACCGATTTTTCTGATGCTTGGAATCAGCTATGGTTCCTCAGCTAATGCCTCGCTTCTCGGGAATTTTGAAATTGTGGCGACGACGGTCATTGCACTGATTCTCTTTAAAGAAGCTGTAACCAAAAGATTATGGCTAGCCATTGGGCTAATCACCCTGTCAAGCATCTTGCTGTCGTTTGAAGGAACAGACAGCTTTCATTTCTCTTATGGTTCTTTGCTGGTGATCATGGCTACCGTTTGCTGGGGACTTGAAAATAACTGCACTAGAGAACTATCATCAAAGAGCACTTATCAAATTGTGATGCTAAAAGGCCTATGCTCTGGTCTTGGAGCCCTGGTCATTGCCCTTGTAAAAAAAGAGTCCTTTCCAGGATTTGGCTTTATCGCCATTGCCTTGGCTTTAGGTTTTGTAGCCTACGGACTCAGCATTTTCATGTATGTGAGAGCCCAGAATGTTCTCGGAGCAGCTAAAACTAGTGCCTATTATGCTGTCAATCCCTTGATCGGGGCTCTCCTTGCTTTTGTATTTTTAAGTGAATCCTTATCCTGGATGTATGTGATCGCCTTGATCGTGATGGTCATTGGTTCTGCTTTAGTGGTAGTCGATACGTTTATTCGCCAACATGACCATGAACACCAGCATACATTCACGCATAGCCATGGCGGAAGTACCCACACGCATACGGTAAGGCATTCGCATGTCCACAAGCATTATCTAACAGAAGAGAAGCACAGACATCGTCATTCTATCGAGGAGCTAGAGTGTCTAGCAGAGGAAAAAGATAGGTAAAAGCAAATAGAAGATAGGCTATTACGAGAGGCTGATATGAAATCAGAATGAGCTGCCTTTGTTCTGAAATTCGGTAGATGCGAAGAGTTTCTGAGAGCTATCGGTAAAACTTGTATGGACAGATTAAAAGTTGGAGTACCATCTTTGCCTCGTTTTTGAGAAAGGACAAAGAAAAAATGGAAGCACAAATTTTTTTGATGGGTGGAAATCCGCCGATAAAGAACCATACGATTGTTAATAAAATTGTGTCATCAAGGAAGATCGAAAGAATTGTCATTTTTACAGTTTATCGAGAAAATTGGCAACCGTATATGAAAAAGTACACGGAAGTTTTCCAAAGCCTTTTTTCTAACCTAAACACTGATTACTTACTCTTGGACATTGAGCAGATTAATTTTGGTAGCTATCTAGATGCTGATGTCATCATCATCGGTGGTGGAAATACGGAAAAGTATTTAGCTACTTACGTCAATCAGCAGTTCAAAAATTATATCGATCGTATGCTGAATAAAGGGGCGAAAGTTATAGGATTTTCAGCAGGAGCCCTTTTATTAGGAGAAAAAGTCTATGTCTCACCTAATGATAATTTAGATCATCAGATAAAGATAAAAAATGGATTAGGACTCTTTGGTCAGTTTTTAATTAGTGTCCATTATGATTCATGGAATGATAATACTAATAAGGATAGAGCTGAAGAACTCGTTAATGTTCCCATAATTCCACTAAATGATCATTCCTGTCTTGTATTAGATAAACTTGGAAATATCATAGAGAAAATTGACTAGTTTTCATTATCTAAATCTTGATCTAGGTAACTAAAGTGTAGACAAACTGGATGGGTTACTAGTGAAAACTGCAAGAAGTGTTGGAAAGTGAATCGGAGAGTGCGTGATGAATTTTAGTAGTAAGATAACCATAAATAAAGGCTGGTCAGATGATAAAAAATATTGTGTGACAGATCAAAATCAGCAAAAATATTTCTTGCGTGTTTCTGATAAGGAGAAGTTAGATTCTAAAAAATTTGAATTTGATATGATGGAGAAAGTGGCTTCTCTTGGAATTCCGATGTGTAAGCCAATTAGCATAGAACTCTGCGATGACGAAGTACATTCTTTACACGAATGGATAGACGGGAAAGATGCTCGAGAAACCATTTTAACTGTTTCGAAAGAACAACAATATACTTATGGAGTAGAAGCAGGAAGTATACTTCGAAAAATTCATTCACTTCCTGTTACAGAAGTTCGTGAAGATTGGGAGGTCTTTTATAATCGAAAAATTGATGACAAAATCTCCAAATACAAAGAATGTCCCGTTCAATATGAAAATGGTCAGATCTTTATTGATTTTTTAAATGCAAATCGAGAATTGTTAAAAGATAGACCTCAGGTTTTCCAACATGGAGATTATCATATAGGAAATTTCATGATTGGTGTAGATCGTAAAATTTATGTCATTGACTTTGATCGATTTGATCTTGGAGATCCTTGGGAGGAATTCAATCGTATTGTATGGTCTGCTCAAGTCTCTCCCTTTTTTGCGTCTGGTATGATAGATGGATATTTTGATCATAAGGTTCCGGATTTATTTTGGAAGCTTCTCGCTATCTATATTCTAAATAACATAGTTGGTGCTCTGTCATGGTCTGTACCATACGGAGTTGAAGAAATAGCAGTAATGCAACATCAAGCTAAGGAGATTTTAGAATGGTATGATGATATGAAGCAAATCATTCCTAGTTGGTATTCGAACAAGAAGAAGACTGAATAATGTAAACGTTGGAATATCAATTTGAAGAAATGTCGGGATTATTTGCTCAATTTCAAATATGTCTAACTATCTTTAAAACAGATGATTTTTATCACTACGAGTTAAAGTCCTACAGTAAGGAGTTTAAACATGAAATTCCATGAATTTGGGGATAAGAATTTGCCTCCTATCTTGCTCATACATGGCGGTGGCAGTTCTTGGTGGAATTATCTTCGCCAAGCACGGATCTTGTCAGAAGAATACCGTGTCATTCTACCCACCTTGAATGGGCACGGCGAAGAATATCCACTCGATTATGTTTCTACGGAAGATTCCGCTTTGGAGATCCTAGACTATATCAAAGCAAACTGTGGTGGAAAGGTGTTTGCGATCGGTGGCGTTTCACTTGGTGGTCAAATTGCTATGGAGCTTTTGTCCTTAGACAGCGAAATTGCTGAGAAAGCTATCATAGACGGAAGCCTCTGTATTCCTCAACCAAGATTAGCTAAACTCAGCATCTTTCTAGTATCACTATTTGGTAAACTGATGTTCAGTAAATTCTCTTGCAAACTCCAGTTAAGCATGATGAACAAACTCTATCCTAAACTGGCTTATCCAGAGGAAATAAAAGCTTATTATTTGGAGGATCTGCCAAAGACACCTATCAAAACATTAGTGACTATTTACAAAACCTATATGGGGCGTTACAAGCTGAATGACACGATTTCTGCAAGCAAGGCGCAGGTTCTGTATATCTACGGTGAAAAAGAATTAAACTGTGTGAAAGCATCGGCGAAATTATTTCAGCAGCTCCATCCCAATACGATCTTGTATGAAGCTAAGGGCTATAACCACGGCTATTTATCAGCTTATCTGCCTCAAGAGTGGATTGATTTGATTGAGCCTTTTTTAAAGAGTGATTCATTGGAAATGTGTAATGAATCTGATATATCATAAGGAGGAATCTGATGCTAGGAGCAATAGTTGGAGATATTGTTGGTTCTGTTTATGAATGGGACAACATTAAAACGAAAGACTTTCTATTATTTCGTGAGGATTGTTTTTTCACTGATGATACGGTTATGACCTGTGCTGTTGCTGAAGCCATCATGAACGGTGGTCAGAAGGATGACTTTATTGATGCCATGAAAAAATATGGTAGGATGTATCCCGATGCAGGTTACGGTGCAAGATTTGGGAATTGGGTTGATGGCGATGATCGAGAACCTTATAATAGCTTTGGAAATGGCTCAGCAATGCGTGTTTCTCCATGTGCCTGGACCATGGATTGTAGTTTCTGTGCACGAACGGGAGCCTGGCCGTCCAGAAGAGCAGTTGCACGACTTTCTGCAGAGGTGACTCATAATCATCCAGAGGGGGTCAAAGGAGCTATGGCGACGTCTGATGCTATCTTTATGTGTCGTTATTACTTTGGAGGTTACAGTGGCGACTATGGAAAACCGACCAACGATAATCTTACAG